>JBNMNW010000159.1:0-12932 GCA_051278165.1 Planctomycetota bacterium
CGGCGCGCCTGTTCGGGATCAGCACCGGCGGTGACGGCAGCTACGACGTGGTCATCGCTGTCGACGATGAACTGCCAGAAGAACATCGCGCCTACATGGAACCGCGCGGCGGTCCGTTCTTGCTGCACGCGGCGACTGGGCGTATTTGCTGGGGAAGCACGGAGTTTTACCGTTCCCCCAAGATCGGCAAGATCCCTGATCGCCAGGTGCTGTCGGTTGCCCGCGGCGACTACGAGCTTCGATGGCTGGAGCCGGTCAGTTTGCCGCGGCGCGCGTTCGCTGAGTATCTAGGCGAAGAGCGCTACGCGTTGTGGTTGGTGACCGAACGGCAAGGCAATGTGTCTGGCTGCATCCTCGGGCTTGTGATCGTGCTGGCGCTGATCGGCGGGTTCGCCGTCGATTGGCGGCTTGGATTGGGCCTCTTTGCGACCGGTGTAGGGCTTTTGGCCATGCTTAGCTGGCTGCGTGATCGCCGCGAGCCGGGCCGTAAGGAGTTGCCGGAACTCGAAGCGACGTTTGCGGAGCGCACGGGGCACTCCGTGTTCACCGAGGTGGAGGAAGCGTTCTTCGAGGACAAGCCGGACTACGGGTTTGAATTGCGCCGGCTCGAGGCTGGTTCGTCAGACCTTGTCGGCGGTTGGGTGTCTAACGACGAGCAGTGGCACCCCGCCGACGAGACTCGTCAATGACCACGAGCTAGGAGTCTGCGCCACGGGAGAGCAAACCGCCAGGCACGCACCCTTCACACCATGTCGGCCCGCCAGATCCTCGCCGAATCCACCGATTCGACTGCGTTTCGGCGAACCAACCCGGTGCGAAATTCACGCACCTGGTCGATTCGCCTCCCGTGACGCAGACTCCTAGCGAAGCCATCCGACAGTGGGCGCCAACGGACTTGGTCGACCCGCGCGTTAGACCTGGTCGGTAGCAGTTGGATCAAGGGTCTGACTATCGATCGTGAACGCCAGCACAACCGGCGATGGGGCGCGATTGGGATGGCGCAAACCGTGCCGTTCTGTTCCTCTTGTCGCTCTACTTTTGCGACTGCCCGAGGCAGGAATTCTCCATGGTTGTGATCTTTGTGCCGAAGGAATCGGCCGCTGGTGAGACACGTGTCGCCGCCGTTCCAGAAACCGTTAAGGGCATGCAAAAGCTGTCCATCACGGTTCAAGTTGAACGTGGCGCCGGTCTGGCTTCAGGCTTTCCCGACACCGCTTATTCAGAAGCTGGTGCCACTTTGATGGATGCCGATGGTCGCAAGACCGCGGACATCGTGCTTGGCGTTCAGGTTCCTACCCCTGAGCTGTGTTCGGCCCAAAAGGCCGGCTCGATGCTCATCTGCACGTTGACGCCAGGCAATGCACTCGACTCGATCAAGGCATTGCGCGACGCCAAGGTGACGGCGGTTGGGCTGGAGTTCATGCCGCGCATCACGCGTGCGCAGAAGATGGACATTCTCAGCTCGCAGGCGACCTGTGGTGGTTACCGCGCGGTGTTGCTCGCGTCCGTTCATCTGCCGAAGATGTTCCCGCTGATGATGACGGCTGCTGGCACGGTCAAGCCGGCGCGCGTGTTGATCCTCGGCGCGGGTGTCGCAGGGCTGCAGGCGATCTCCACCGCGCGCAAGCTCGGTGCGATTGTCGAAGCCAACGACATTCGACCGGCGGTCAAAGAGCAGGTCGAATCACTCGGCGGCAAGTTCGTCGACACGGGTTCACCACCGGATGCCGAGACGACTGGCGGTTACGCGAAGGAAGCGGGCCAGGACTTCTTGAACAAGCAGCGTGAGATCTTGACCGCGCACATCACGAACGCCGACGTGTTGATCACGACGGCTCTTGTGCCGGGCAAGAAGGCGCCACTGTTGGTCACCGCCGAGATGCGCAGGGCCATGAAACCTGGCTCGGTGATCGTTGACATGGCTGCTGGCCAAGGCGGCAACGTCGAAGGTAGCAAGTCCGGTGAGACGGTCGTTGTCGACGGCGTCACCATCATCGGTGACACCAACTTGCCTGCAGGCGTCGCGGCTGACGCGTCACGCATGTATGCCCGCAACACGTTGGCCTTTTTGGGCGAGTTTATCGACAAGGAAGGCAAGTCCACGGTCGACACCGAAGGCGAAATCATGGGTGCGGTTGCCATCGTTCACGATGGCCGTATCCGCCACGAACCCACGGCGAAGGCCGTACAGAACTAGGAAGATCAAACGATGGATGCCGATACCTACTTCTTCTTGATGATCTTCATCTTCGTGATCGCAGCGTTGCTCGGTTTCGAGCTGATCACGAAGGTTCCGCCGACACTGCACACGCCGCTGATGTCGGGCTCTAACGCAATCTCTGGCATCACCATTGTTGGTGCCATCATGGCGGCCAAGTCAGGCCAAACGCTGTTGCCGCAGATCATCGCGTTCCTCGCGGTGTCGCTGGCAATGATCAACGTGATCGGTGGCTACATGGTCACCGACCGCATGCTCGGCTCCTTCAAGAAGAAGGCAAAGAAGTAGCATGGAATACCTCTACCTGCTTGCGGCGCTGCTGTTCGTATTCGGCATCAAGCGCCTGACCAGCATTCGCACCTGTGCGCAAGGCAACCGCCTGTCCGAACTGGGCATGCTGGTCGCCATCATCGCGGCGCTGCTGATCAATGAAGTCAACTGGACCGTCGTCATTGCCGGCATTGTGGTCGGTGGCGCGGTTGGCCTTATCTTGGCCAAGCGCACCCAGACAACTCAGATGCCCGAGTTGGTCGCGGCACTCAACGGCTTCGGCGGTGTTGCTTCGGCACTCGTCGCAATCGGTGACGTGCTGACCAACCCCGAGCTGATTGATGCGGCGAATCCGCAATCGATATCCGCGATCGGGATTGTGCCGGCCGTCGCGACCCCCATCGCGATCCTGATCGGCATGGTCACGCTGACCGGTAGTTTCGTCGCTTACGGCAAGCTGTCAGGCAAGAAGCTGACCCACCCGTTTAGCGGTGGTGCGCGCCACGTCTTCCACGCATTGCTTGGCCTTGGTGCCATTGCGCTCGCTTCGTGGATGGTCACGACGCAAAGCCCAGGGCAACTGATCACAGCGATCATCTTGCTGTCGGTGTTGGCAGCCGTGCTCGGTGTGTTCTTGGTGATGCCGATTGGTGGCGCCGACATGCCGGTCGTGGTGTCGTTGCTCAACAGCTACTCGGGTATTGCTGGTTCGTTCGCTGGTTTCGTGATCGGTAGTCCGCTGCTGATCGTGATCGGTGCCATGGTCGGTGCGTCTGGTTTGATCCTGACGCAGATCATGTGCAAGGCGATGAACCGTTCGCTGAGCAACGTGTTGCTGGGCGGTATGGGCGGCGATGATGCCGTTGCCGAAGACGCGCGTGACTACACGTCGATCAAGCAAGCCGGCCCCGAAGAAATCGCGATGGTGCTCGACGGCGCCTCGTCGGTCATCTTCGTGCCGGGTTACGGCCTCGCGGTTGCGCAAGCGCAGCACGTGGTTCGTGAGCTTGGCGACCTGCTGCTCGCCCGCGACGTGAACGTGCGCTACGCGATCCACCCGGTCGCCGGCCGCATGCCTGGCCACATGAACGTCTTGCTCGCCGAGTCGGACGTTCCGTATGACCAGCTGTGGGAGATGGAGCGCATCAACGGCGACTTCAAGAACACCGACGTCGTCATCGTCATCGGTGCCAATGATGTCGTGAACCCGGCCGCGCGCGAACCCACGGGTCCGATTGCCGGCATGCCGATCCTCGACGTGGACCAGGCAGCCACCGTCGTCGTCATCAAGCGCTCGCTGTCGCCGGGTTATGCCGGCATCAAGAACCCGCTGTTCGACAACGACAACACGCTGATGGTGTTCGCCGACGCGAAGGAAGCACTTGAAGGCATCGTGCGCGAGGTCAAGGACCTCTAGCGCGCGCGGGTGCGCGAGGGCATGGACCTCTCGTCGCTCGCAAGTCGCGATGGCCTACAGCTAAGGTAGGCCGTCGCGCCCTGCCCGCCCCAGCGGCTGGGCAAGCGGTCCGTCGGCTCCTTGATTTGGGGCAGGCTACGAAGGAACCCGTGCCGCGGTCGCAGCTACGCGAAGAATCTACTTCGCTTGAAGCTGCGCCAGTCCGGCCTTCGTGTCCTTGGCTATCGACTCGCACTTGTGCGTATCGGGGGAGATCCGTCTCGCTGTTGCCAAGGTCATCGCCGGGCAGTGTCGGTGCACACGTGCCAATGGGGAAGCCAAGGCGCAATTCGACGGCAGTAGCTGGTGAAGCTCGAAGCCGACGATAAACCGACGATGTAGTCGGTTTCTGGCGTGACGAACTGCCTTGAAATGGTCCTTACCTAGGGAAGCGATAGCGCGTCCTTACTGGCACGCGCATTGCTCAAGAGTCTAATGATGCTTTTCCTGCCAGACGCTGACTACGAGACCGACCTCTGGGGAGGGGTCTCATCCCCTGAGAGCACCGAGATTGAGTTTGGGAGCTCAGAGGGAACCGTGCTCTGCATCGTGGAAGGACCTGAGGTGAATCCAGCTAGACATCGCGACGAGCCAGTTGCTGAGAGCCAGTTGTTACGACGACCGTTCCGCCTGCTGCGCGGCAACTGCTAGTCGGATCGCAGCAAGCGAGTCACTAGAGTTGCGACTTGGGGTTTAAGAGGCAGAGGCAGAGCCAGTGTCGCGGAGCTCATGACTAAGTGTCGATGACTAAGGAGCGATGACTCAGTGCCAATCGCTAAGGGTCGATGACTCAGGGCAACGAGATCGAACCCAGTTGCAGACGCCTCGATCGCGGCCGTAGGTGTTGAAGCAAGCCGCGCTACCCAGCTAAGCCCACGCGCTCGCCGACAGGCGTCGACGAGAGCTTCAGCTGAGCACGAGTTGGAGAGCGGGACCGCTACTCGTCGAGATCTTGAGTTGGCCTGTCGGCCAACGCAGCTTCGGTCGCACTCTGAATCGGTTCTGGCGGCGTATCATCGACCCTTGGCGGTCCAATGGCGGGCGGCGCAGCGCCGTCCGTGGTCACGGTCGGTGCCGAGGTGTCGACTGGCGGCTTGGTTTCGTCTTCCGGCGGTTGCGGCTCGTCCGATAGTCCGTTGAGTGCGGCAAGGGTCGCAGCTACAGCGCGCGGCGAGACGTCTCCCACCAACCAACGCAATGCTTGCAGGCCAAGGCTTTGGTCGAGGTCGGCGTCTTCGGCATCGGGATACAGAACGGGCTCTTCCGGAACGCCATAGGCGAGCGGTGGTAGGTCGGTATCTACCTCTGCTTGCTTGACCTGCGCGAGGGTGCCGTGCAAGTCGACGCCGCGAAGCATCAACAGCTCCCATGGCTTCTCGTCGAGGCGGCGCGCGAACAGTTCGTGCAGTGCGAGCACGTGGCGGCAAGGCTCTTCGGGCAGGTCGCACGAGCAGCCGTAGGTGACGCTGCGTGCGTCGGGGAACAGCGGTTGGCCGATGACGCGTGCGACCAGGCGGTCGAACGAGCGTGGCACGCGCGCTTGCTCCAGCGCTTCGATGATCGACTTGCTGCGGCGCAGCACGCGAATCAGCGTTGGCCAATCCTTCATCGGCAGCGTGCGGATCTGCAGGCTGACTTCGTGGATCGAGCCCATCGCGCCTTCCATTTCGGCGCCGATGCCGCCAGCACGGATGCGAACCATCGGCTTGCGGATGTTGGGCAGCGCTTCGAGCGCGGCGGCCAGACGTTGGTCGTCGATGTCGCGCGTTGCTTCGCGACGCCAGCGCTCGCCTAGCGAGACGGATTTACGTTCGCCGATACTCACGTCATTGCCTCTGTGCGATCGAGCGTCAGTAGGCGCTTGAGGTCGTCGTTGCTCAGTTCGGTTATCCAGTTTTCGCCAGCGGCGAGCAGGCCATCGGCAACCTCGCGCTTGCGATCAAGCATTTGCTGGATGCGCTCTTCGAGCGTGCCGCTGCAGACGAACTTGTGTACGAAGACGTTGCGCTGCTGACCGATCCGGAAGGCACGGTCAGTTGCTTGGTCTTCGACGGCGGGGTTCCACCAGCGGTCGTAGTGGAACACACGGTTGGCGGCGGTCAGGTTTAGGCCAGTGCCGCCTGCCTTGAGTGACAGCACGAACAGGCGAGGCCCGTCGACGCGCGACTCTTGGAAGTCGGTAACCATGCGGTCACGTTCCTTCTGCGGGATGCCGCCATGCAGGAACAGCACTGGTCGGCCGAGCAGGTTCTCGAAGTGGGTCTTGATGAGCGAACCCATCTCCTTGAACTGTGTGAAGATTAGGCAGCGGTCGCCTTCCTCGTCGGCTTCGCAGACCATGTCGGTCATGAAGTCCAGCTTGCCCGAACGGCTTGGCAGCGCGCTGCCATCCATCAGGTAGTGCGCCGGGTGGTTGCACACCTGCTTCAGGCGCAGCAGGGTCGTCAGAATCGCGCCGCGACGTTGGATGCCTTCGCCGGCCTTCTCGACTTCTTGCAGACCCTTTCGAACGACCGACTCGTAGAGGATCGCTTGTTCGCGCGAGAGCGTCGCGGTGACGATCTGCTCGGTCTTCTCGGGCAGGTCGGCGACGATCTCCGGATCGGTTTTGAGGCGACGCAGCACGAACGGACGCACGAGACGCGCGAGTGCAGACATCGAGCCTTGGCGGCGTTGCTTGACGATCGGATGCTCGAGCGTCTGCGTGAACTGTTGGCGCGAGCCGAGCAGGCCTTCGTTGAGGAAGTCCATGATCGACCAGAGGTCGAGCGGCCGGTTCTCGAGCGGCGTGCCGGTCAGTGCCAGACGGAAGTGACCCTTGAGCGTGCGCGCAACCTTCGATTGGCGGGTCGTCGGGTTCTTGATGTTCTGCGCTTCATCGAGCAAGACACCGTCGAACGTCACTTCCTGCATCAGCTCTTCGTCGCGCTGCAGCAGGTTGTAGCTGGTCAGCACGACGTCGTTGGTCTCGATCACCTTGCGGAACTCCTCGCTCGTGCTGGCGCGGCCCTTGCCGTGGTGCATGTCGACGACCATGGTCGGCGCGAACTTGTGCAGTTCGCGGCGCCAGTTGCCGAGCACCGAGACCGGACAGACAATCAGGATCGCGTTCTTGCTGTTGCGCTGCTTGCGCCAGTCGAGCATGACCGTGATCGCTTGGATCGTCTTACCAAGACCCATGTCATCGGCTAGGCAGGCGCCGAATCCTTGGTCGACCAGGAAGTGAATCCAGGCGTGACCGCGAGCTTGGTAAGGACGCAGCTCGCCGATGAACTCTGGCGGCACCGGGCGATTCTCGACCGCGCGAATGCGTTCGAGGTTCTGTAGCAGGTGCTCAAGGCGTGGCGTGCTCGCGATCGATTCCATCGCGAGGCCGTGCAGGTGAGAGGCACCGCCGAGACGCAATCGCAACGCTTCGAAGAAGCTGATGCGTTCGCCGCCTTCGAGCATGCGCTTCTTGAAGTCCTTGAGCGCTTCACGGTCCTTCGGTGACAACAGCACTGGGCGGTTGTCGATGAAGACCAGTGGCGTCTTGGCGTCGACGAGTTGTTCGAACTCACTCTGGCTGAGCTCTTGGTCGCCGAGCGCGAGGCTCCAACGGAACTCAAACCAAGGCCGCGGATCGTTGTCTTGGCCACCACCTTCGACGATGGCGACGCGTGCCGACAGACGCTGCATCGCTTCGATGCCAGGCAGCGTGATCTCGAAGCCTTCGTTCTCGAGCAGCGGGATGTGGTCGAGAATCTGGTCGAGCTCCTGCCTGGTTAGGCTGGCGCGGCCGTCGCTGAGGTTGCGAGCTCGGCGCAGGGCCGGCAGCTTCTCGGCGACGCGATCGAGGGTGTCTTCGACGCGGTGCACGGTCTCGCCCGCAATCTCGTTGCGGAACGGCGACGCTTGCAGTCGCTGGTGCAGGCTCTCGATGGTCTCGGTATACGCGACATTAGGCACCGGGCGAACCAGGATGGAAAGACCCCACGGGACGCCTTCTTCGAGTGGCGTGTCCGGAACCAGGATCTCCAACACCGGAGTCATTGGCGTCTGCCAAAACTCGCGTGGCAAGCGTTCGGCGGACTTGTGGAGCGGTTCTGGAGCTCGACCTGTGCTGGCGTATTCTTCCAGCAGTTGGTCTAGGGCGTGGCCGATGAAGCTGACTAGGAAGTTGCGCTGGGTGACTGCGTAGACCGGATCATCGGGCACGGAGATACGCGCAGTGCAGAGGTTGCCCGGCACAATTTCAGCAAGTGCTGCGGCGACCCACTGAGTGTCTTTGGTCCAGAACGGAACGTACTGCAGCACGCCTTCGGGAGCGGGTGCGTAATCGCCGCGTGAGATCAGCTTGTTGACGAGCTTGCTTGCTGCCGCGAGCAGTCGAAAGTCCGGAGCCTGAATGGCGGGGTCGAGCGACAGTAGCCACGGGATCGCCTGACGCAGGGGGATGCCTAAGGCCGGAATCGTCCAGAGCGCTGGCGCGATGCGTCCGGAGCCCTTGTCGTCTTCACGATCCGCTGGGGGCATGCCCGCCAGTGGAGTGAGCTCCGTTTCTTCTGTTGGGAGCAGTAGCTGCGCGTCGACTGTAGTCGCCACTGCTACTAGCTCGGCTGGCAGAGTTGCCCGCAGTGACTCGACGCCATCGTCAGACCACAGAGCGATGCGCGCATCGGCAGGTTGCCGGGTGTGCAGATATGCGACGTGCAGGTTAGTGAGGTCCGTCACGCTTGACCGGTTGGACCCATGACTTGTCAACGGGTGACGTGGTCGTGTGCAGTTCGCCGTCAAGTCGCCGTGTGAACTGGTCCGCGAGCGTGAAGATGAACAAGAGCGCCAAGAACAGGAATGAGCTCAAGAACATGAGCTTGTTGACTGCGGTGTCCCACTTGAGGTGCATGAAGAACGCCATGACGAGCGTCGCCTTGACGCTAGCAATGGCCATCGCGATCAGCATGTTGGCTGACCCGAAGTTGAACTGCGCCACCGCGACGGTGATGAACGTCAAGAACAACAGTGCGATGAGCACTGTCATGAACATTACCGGGCTTGACACGTGCGTGTGGCCCATCTGCAGCTCACCTTGAGCGTGGCTATCGCCCGTCGCCTGGTCAGGCTGTGCGTGGTCTGACTGTGTTTGGTCTGACATCTTGTGAGCCTTACGGAACTAGGTAGAGCAGCGGGAAGAGGAAGATCCAGATCAAGTCGACCAGGTGCCAGTAAAGGCCAACCAGGTCCACCGGCAGGTAGTAGCCGGCGTGGTAGCGACCCTTGGCCGTGCCCCGCATGACATAGATGATCGCGATGGCGCCGATGATGACGTGCAGACCATGGATCGCCGTCATCGTCAGGTAGATGGCGAAGAACATGTGGCCGTGCGGCACATTGGCCATCACGCCGTCATAGTCCTTAAACCATGACAGCTGACCTGTCGTGACGTTATACCCGTCGAAGAGCTCGCTGAAGACGATCAAGCCGTGCTCGTTCTTGGCCTGATACTCAATGAACTTGATGACCATGAAGCCGCCGGCGCCTAGCACCGTCAGGAACAGGTAGACCATCGTCTTCGACTTCTGGCTGGTTTGCGCCGAGCGCACACCCATTGCCATGGTCCAGGAGCTCAGCAACAGCACCGAAGTGTTGAGTGCGCCAAGCTGCCAATTGAGTTGCTCACCACCGACGCGGAACGTCTCAGGGAACAGTTCGTGGAAGTAGAAGTAGGCTGCGAACAGACCACCGAACAGCATGATTTCCGTGGCAAGGAACAGCCAAAAGCCGAGCTTGCCGGCCTGGAATTCCTGGACCGGTGTACTGAAGTGGTGCGCCACCGTGTGCGGGACAAACTCCGGCCCCGGGGCCGGAATCACTACCGCTTGGTGATCATCGTGACTCATGAATATTCCTGTGACGAATGTTGGTGTTGCGTGGCTTCTCGTGCGCGGCGACTACTTGCAGTCGCGCTGCATCGAGTCGTAGTCCAACGTTGAGTAGTCGTAGACCTCGTGCACAACCTTCGGCTCGTGGTCGAAGTTGAGGTGCGGCGGTGGCGTCGGGGCGATCCATTCGAGCGTGACACCGCCCCACTGGTTCTCCTTGGCCGTCTTGCGGATGAGCAACGAAGCGATCAGGTAGTAGACCATCAGAGCAACGCCACTTCCTAGGATCATCGCACCGATGGTGGATGCCTGGTGGTAGGGCGCGTACTCCGGCACGTAGGTCGCATAGCGACGCGGCATGCCGCGACTACCCATAACGAACTGTGGCAGGAACGTCAGGTTGAAGCCGACGAAGATGATGCCGCAAGCGATCTTCGCTTGGAACTCGTTGTACATCACCCCGAACATCTTCGGCCACCAGTGGTGGAGGCCGGCGAAGAACGCCAAGGCGATGGAACCCATCATCACGTAGTGGAAGTGGGCGACGACGAAGTAGGTGTCGTGCAGGTGGAGGTCGACGTTTAGCGCGCCGAGGATCACACCGGTCAAACCACCGATCGCGAAGATGACCAAGAAGGCCAGCGTGTAGAGCATCGGTGAGTTCAGGGCTACAGAGCCCCGCCACACCGTTGCCACCCAGGAGAACTCCTTGATGGCTGTCGGGATCGCCACGAAGAACGTCAGGAAGCTGAACGCGAACATCGCGTAGGTCGACTGACCCGACGTGAACATGTGGTGGCCCCACACGAGGAAGCTGATGACAGCAATCGCGATCGAAGAGAACGCGATCAGCTTGTAGCCAAACAGCGGCTTGCGACTGTGAACACTGACCAGCTCGCTGATGATGCCGAAGGCCGGCAGCACCATGATGTAGACGGCTGGGTGCGAGTAGAACCAGAAGAAGTGTTCGAACAGCACCGGGTCACCGCCAAGGCGCGGATCGAAGATGCCGATGTTGTAGAGGCGTTCGAACGCAACTAGCAGCACCGTGATGCCGAGCACTGGCGTCGCCAGCACCTGCAGGATCGCCGTGGCGTAGATTGCCCAGACGAACAGCGGCATGCGGAACCAGGTCATGCCTGGAGCGCGCAGCTTGTGCACCGTGACGATGAAGTTCAGACCGGTGAAGATCGAACTAAACCCGAGGATGAAGATCGCTAATCCGATCGTCACCACCGCGCGGTCGGTGTAGAGCGAGTAAGGCGCGTAGAACGTCCACCCAGTGTCGAAGCCACCGAGCACGATCGCGAGCACTGCAAGCACAGCGCCGATCAGCCACAGGTAGAAGCTCAACAGGTTGAGTTTCGGCAGCGCCACATCCTTGGCGCCAACCATCAACGGCATCACAATGTTCCCGAGGGAACCGGGGATGGCCGGGATCACGAACAAGAACACCATGAAGGCGCCGTGCAGCGTGAAGATCTGGTTGTACTCGACGTTCGTGAAGAGCATGCCCTCCGGTTCCCACAGGTGCAGACGCACGAGCAGGGCGAACAGGCCGCCACAGAGGAAAGCGATGCTTACCCCAACGAGATACATGATGCCGATGCGCTTGTGGTCAAGCGACAGCGCCCAGGACTTGAAACCCTTGGAGCAGTTCAGGTAATTCTCGCGCGGCGGTGCCGCGGGAGTTGTCTGAACGTCAACGGCCGGAGTGTTGGTCGTCATGATGTGGTGTCTAGTTGTCGGCCAGCGACTTCATGTAGGCGATGAGACACGCAATGCGTCCATCGTCGAGGCTTTCAAACTTCGACATGGCGCCCTTGCGGTAAGGCTCCTCGGCAACGATTTTCGCGGTCGGGTTCCTGATGGACTCGATGATGTAGGCGTCGTCGGTGGTGATGGTTTTGGTCACACCTGCTTCGATGACTTCACGCTGGCGGCCGATGTATTCGTCGCCTTCCTTGCTATACATCCCAAGCCACGATGGGCCGGTGTTGACGACGTCGGTGGCCTTCATCTTGTGGCAGCTGGAGCACAGTTGACGTGCGAGCGTCGCACCGTAGGCGACGCGGTCTTCGATGGGATCTTCAGCGGTCGGCACCTGGTTCCACGGCTCGTCGTCCATGGTGGTGCTGTCAACAACGCGCAGCCTCGCATACATGCGCGAATGGTTGTCGCCGCAGTATTCGGCGCAGAACAGGTGGAAGACACCCATCTTGGTCGGCGTGAACCACACACTCGAGTAGCGGCCCGGCACGATGTCACGCTTGACGCGCATTGACGGCGCGTAGAAGGCGTGCAGCACGTCACTCGACTCGAGGATGAACTGGACTGGCTTGCCGATCTCTACGTAAACCTCGCCGACACCTTGCGTGCCGTTCGGGTAGGTGAACTGCCAAGCCCACTGCTTGGCACTCGCCTTGTAGGTGTTTAGCTGTGCTTCGTGCGGCACGGTCGTCATGTCGAGCGAGCCCTTAAAGCCCCACGCGAACATGATCATGACGATGATCAGCGGAACCACGGTCCATACCACTTCGAGCGGCGTGTTGTGCGTCACGTTCGACAGCGGCTTCTGGTCCCACGTCTTTCGACGGTGAGCGACGACCGAGTAGAGCAGCACAGCTGTGATGATGACGAAGAACACGATGCAGACCGCATACGTGAAGTAGAACAGTCCGTCGACGTGGTCGAAGTTGCCTGCCTGTACAGGCAGTTGGCCCCACTCGTCAATTGAGGTGGCTGGGGTTTCGGCCCACGGCGGAGCGTCCTTTATTGGATCTTGGATCAGGTAGTTGATCACGGCTGCACTCGGTTCTGGCTTTGCTTAGCCCACCGTGGAGGTGGTGGGATTGGCTAGGCCGGTTGCTGAAGAATTAGAAGCGTTGGACTCTGCTGTGCGGCGTTCGCGGCGAAGCATGATCCAGATCATCGCGGCGAGCACGATGACTGTTACGGCGCCGCCGACGCGCATCAGCGTCATCACGGCAAGTGAATAGGTGTTGGTTCGTGAGTCGAAGGTCAGGCAGCTAAGCTTGACCTCATCCCAGAAGTCGCCGAGCGTGCCTTGGCTGGCTTCCACCAGCGCGAGGCGCACGTCCTCGGGCTCGAAGTAGGTGTTCACGAT
>JBNMNW010000160.1:0-12916 GCA_051278165.1 Planctomycetota bacterium
GCTCGGCAATGATGACGTCGCAAACCCGCTCGCCCTGCATGCTGAAGCACGCGAGGATCGGCTGGTTCGCCGCCTTGGCCTTGGTGAGAGCCGCTTGGAAGTCGGTCTCCCACTGGATCTTACCCTGGGCACCAATCGAGACGGCACAAGTAGCAATTGCTGCCACCATGCCAAGCAAACGAGTCGAAGACTGCATCATGATTTCTACCCTTGGCCCGGATGGTAGTGCCAAAGGAATAGGGTGTCGACCTCCCAATGAACCAGGGCGCGTGAACTTCGATCTTCGAAGAATCCGAACCCGGGCAATAACGGCCATTTGCCCGAATCGTGGCTCTAACGCGCGAATCCCAACGCGGTTCATGCAACCTGCGGACAGTTGGGGGCGACCCGCAGCAAGCGACACCAACCACCCACCCAACATCAGGAAATACGCCAACGGTACGGTGCCAGGTAGAGAAACCACTCATTCGGCGAAGGCGTGGCGAATGCGTTGCTTCAGTGCCTTCCAGGAGAGGGCCTGGCACCGTGCTGCGGGTCTGCGGCGTTTGGGCGCGAGGGGGTGCGGTGACTGCGATGTTGCTGCCGACGGTAGTGCTTGTGAGGGTTGGCCGGTGAACCTGCTGGCTCGTGCGGAGCTTGTTGTCACGTAGCAAGCTGTCGGCGTGATCGGTCAGGTTGCGGGCGCTCGTGCCGTGAAGTTGGTGTCTTCGCGCGGCGTGGTTTTGACCAACGGTTTTTCGTGGTCAAGCCACGAAGTGGCAATGATCAGCCGCTCGCAAGATTGCCCTAATACTCTGTAAACCCTTTATCAGTATGAGCTCGTATGAAGAGAGGGCCTTTGGCACGCCCTTTGCCATTAGGCAGTTATGAAGGCTCAGGCCAAGGATCTACTCGTCTGCGTGGGCAGTGCGAATCCTCTGCTATACGCGCAGTTGCCGCTGTCGCACGAAGCAGCTGTGCTGCACGACATCCGCAACATGCTCTGCCTGCTCCGGCAGCGCACGGTTGATTGTGGCGACCAGCGATTAGGTGCTGCGGAGCGCGCGGTGGCACTCGAAGCCCTGCAGGTGATGGTTGACGGAGTCTGCGAAGTGTCGACCGCCCAGCCGGGTGAGGTCGGCCAAACGGACCTCTCTCGGTTGGTCTCCGAGGCGCAGCCTATGCTGCAGGGTTTGTTGTCGCCTGCTGTGCAATTGTCGGTCAAGGTTCCTAGCAGTCCCGTGCTCGCACGGGGCACCTCCGTTGCGTTGAAGCGGCTGCTCGTAGAGCTGTGCGCCAACGCGAGATCGGCGATGAAGAGTGAGGGCCAAATCCTGATCGAAGTGAAGGCCCCGGAAGCGATGGAAAGAGTGGCTCTGTGGCCGAGTTCCATTTGTGCGGGGCGGTATGCCCGGGTCATCGTTAGCGATTCCGGTGCCGGCATGACGCCCGAGGTGCTCAAGTTCGCCTTCGAACCTGGCGGTAGCACCAACAGCTCAATTTCTGGTCAGCGCGGTCATGGTCTGGCGGTTGTGCGGGCCGTTCTCGAGGGGCTCGGCGGAGGCATTCATGTGTCGAGTGAGTCCGGCGCGGGCACGACACTGGAACTGTTTGTCCCGACGCGGCAAGAGCATGTGGCACGCGAAGCGCAGTCACCTGTCGGCGACATAGGTCGTTCAAGCGATAGGTCCTCAGTGCTCAGCGGCGACGTGGAGCCTGTACGCGTCTGTTTGATCGGTGACGGTGAGGACATCAAGTCCGTCTGTGCGCTGCTTGAGAGCAATGAGCTCCGACTCGCCATTGAGGTTGTTCGTTCCGTCAAAGAACTCGCTGAGCAGGATGCGGACTTCGCGGCCGACTGTGTGGTGAGCTTCATCGGACCACTCGACGACGCCTGGAAGCTTGTGCGGCGTGGCCAAGAGCCCAGCGCGAGCCACTCGATGATCATGCTGTACGCGGCCAACACTGCGGATCAGGTGCTCGCGCTTGGCAGTCACGGGTTTTTGCAGGCATTGGCCTGGCCGTCTCCCATTGGGGGGTTGCTCGATCTCGTGCTCGAATCTGCAGAGCGTCGCAAGGTGCTGCTAGAGATCCGCCGTCAGATCAGCGAGATCCAGCACTGCTTGGCGCCGCTGACTCCGCGTGTGCGCGAGGTGCTGCAACTACTTCGTCGAGGCTTAAGCAGTAAGCAAGTTTCGAAGCAGCTGTTCTTGAGCAAGCGGACCGTCGACGACCATCGCACGGCAATGGTCAAGAGCACTGGCTACGGCAGCTTGGCGGAGTTGGTCTACCACGTCGGTAGGCTTGAAACTCTGCAGGAACGTGAACACCTCATGACTCATCAGAGTTTGAAGTGTGCGCAAGCAAGAGGTGCGGACGAGGATCTGGGGTGCACGTCCGCAAAGGTCGTGAACACAACTGGCCCGATGCTGGTGGTCGATCCGAGCTCGGCGCATTCGTTCCAGGAGTTCGGCAGGAAACTGCAAGAGCTCGAGAGCAGCTGTGATGTCGCGTGCGCCTTGGACAAGGATCTTCGTATTGTCTGGGTTAACTCAGCTTGGACTGAGCTAGTGCGATCGGAGGGGCGTGGCGAGATGGATCCGTATGGCATGGGCGGCAGTTGGCTGCAGGCCATCAGTCCGCCCCTTCGCGAGTGGTATGAAGATCGAATGCAGCGATGTATCGAAACCGGCGAGCCTTGGACTCACGAGTATCAGTGTCCCACGGCTGAGGCCCAGCGGACCATGCTGCTGAGTGTTCGTCCTGGTTCGCGCGGTATGCTGTTGCTGCAGAACTCGGTGCTGGCAAGGCAAGGCCACGACGGTTTGGTTAGGGCGACGTCCGAGTTGGAGCAGGGCAGTCGCGATGTCGGCGGCTCGATTCAGCAATGCATGAACTGCCGCTGCACGCGCTTGCATGGTCAGGGGCGTTGGGCAATGGTCGCCGATTGGATCACTGAAGTGCCCGTAAACACGGCTCAGCGGTTATGCCCCAGTTGCGAGCATGCCTACTCGGCGGTCGCGGAGGCGTAGCAGCGTCGGCCATTCAAGCTGCGGGCAGGTCGCACATGATAGTGACCCCGCATTGGCCAAGTGGTGGATGTCGGCGGCCGCGCACGGGGAGCTAGTGCGTCTGCTGAAAGCGTGCGACAAGCCGTCGAACTCGCTACGAGGAAGTGACGGATGCTGCGTTCGGCGCCGCAGGCACCCAGTGCAGGGCGCGACGAGTGGGGGGTGGCACCCCATCGGTGTCGCTACGTGCAAGCTAGTCGTCACCGCCTCGGCGAGCAGTCAGCGATACGCGACACGGCTAGATGCGGCGACCGCCGCAGCCCGAGAGTTCGTTCGCAAATAGGCACAAGATCTTGGCCGACAAAGCAGCGAAACGCCGTTCGGGACGTTGCTATGAAGACTTCCATGACTGTGTTGGGCTTGGCCCTTCTGTGTGCCCTGCCATCTTGCGGCGGGGTGCGATACTTCGCTCCGAACAATCCGATCGAAGACTCCGGCCTGATGGAGCAGGTGCGCGAGCAGTGCTCGTCCGGACAGCTCTCCAAATTGCTGAAGTCCTACTATAAGTCCGGGACAGCCGAGGCCGACAGACAGCAGGTGCGCAACATGCTGGTGTCTGCGTTGGTCTTGCAGATCGATAACGAGTTTGAATACTTCGCGACCCGCACCCTCAGCACGCGCGCCTTCACGAACACCAGCCTCGACACCGCGGCTGCCGGCCTCGCCATCGCCTCGACGATTGTCGGGCACACGGAGACGGCCAAGCTGCTATCTGGAATCGGGGCGGGCGTGCTCGGCCTGCGATTGTCGATCGACAAGGAGTTCTTCTACGAGCAGAGCACGCCGATCCTGATCGCACAGATGCAGGCAGATCGTGACGAGGCCTATGAAACGATCGCGACGGGGGTTGCTGCAAGCACGACCGACTATCCGCTGACTGCCGCGGTGCGCGACATGGGCAAATACTATCAGGCAGGCACGTTGTTCAACGCCTTTGCGCAGTTGGCGAAGCAAGTCAACAAGGGTTCGCTCACTGCGACGAGCAACCCTTTGCCACGGTTGACCGTTCAGGATCTGAGCGCCGCAGCGGTCAAGAAGATCAAGATCACCTTCACCAACAAGGATCTACCAAGTCGCTCGATCAACGTGTCGATCATTGGCTACGACGCCGCCGACGGCAAGACCACGAACTTCCACAAGACGTTGGTGCTCACAACCGGCGCTGACGGAACCGCTACACAGGAAGTGATGCTCGTGCCTGACAACGTCACAAACCCGGTCAAGCGCGTCGATGTCGCCGCGCCGACCAGCACTCCTCTGATCTTCGAGGTCCGTTGAGTTCGCTCCGTCACAACGCTTAGGTCTTCGCTGGAAGCTTGGCACTGGCGTCTTTGCCGCGCGACGAGGCCCGGTGCACTCGAAATCGCGAACGGTGCCAATGCGCCTCGGTCCGCCAGGCCTGAGGCGGAGGCTTTTCGCGGAACGGCTGCAACTCCGGCGAATTGTGGCCTGTGTTGCGGCTAGGCACCTACCATGCGGTTGGTCTTTGTCTGTTCGGCAGCTCTCTCGTCGCGCACCTCGGATCAAGGATTCCCTTGAAGAAGAAGCAACCAGACGTGGCCGCGCACGAGGATACTCCGTCGGCCAATCGTGATGTGACCCCGCCGGCTGTGATTCCGCAGGATGTGACCCCGCCGGCTGTGATTCCGCAGGATGTGATTCCTTTGGCTGTGATTCCTTTGGGGCAGGCCAAAGAGGCCGCTGGCTCGAGCGTCGAAGCCGGAGCTGACGTCGAGCACTTTCCAATCGTGGGCATTGGCGCTTCGGCTGGTGGGCTTGCCGCGTTCCAGGCCTTCTTCGGCGGCCTGCCAAATGAGGTCGGCGTTGGCATCGCGGTCGTGCTCGTGCAGCACTTGGCACCCGACCACAAGAGCATCCTCGCAGAGCTGATTCGCTCGTACACGCAGATGAAAGTGCTTGAGGTCACGGACGGGGTTCAGGTTCGCCCCAACTGTGTTTACGTCATCCAGCCCAACTGTGACCTAGCCCTGATCAACGGCAGGCTTCAGGTGTTGGAGCCAGATGCTCGTCGCGGCCACCGGCTGCCGATCGACTTCTTCTTTCGATCCCTCGCTCAAGACCAGCGCCAACGGGCCATCGGCATTCTGCTGTCAGGTTCTGGCAGCGATGGCACGCTGGGCGTGCGGGCAATCAAGGGCGAAGGCGGCATGGTCATGGTCCAGTCGCCGGACTCAGCGGAATACGACGCGATGCCGCGCAGCGCCATCGCCACCGGGATGGTCGACTTCGAGCTCATGGCCGACAAGATGGGCGCCCACCTCGGCCAATACGTTGCCAGTGATCTAGGCAAGCTGCCGCCTGCAGTGTCGCCGCCGACGTTGAGCTCTGCTCTGCGTAAGCTCTTCGTGCTAGTGCGTGAGCAGACTGGCCATGACTTTTCGCAGTACAAGCTAAATACGGTCCGTCGGCGGGTCGAGCGACGCATCGCCGTGCACCAACTCAAGTCTATCGATGACTATGTGAGGTACGTGCAGCACACGCCAGTGGAGACGGTTGCCCTGTTCCAGGACATGCTGATCGGAGTGACCAGTTTCTTTCGCGACCCCGAGGCCTTCCATGCCCTGGAAGAGCATGTCATCCCCGGCCTGTTCGCGAGTAGGCCTCTTGGCGGTGCGATCCGTGTCTGGGGGCCCGGTTGTTCGACGGGCGAGGAGGCATACTCCATTGCGATACTGCTTGCCGAGCATCAGGAATCCCTGCCAAAGAGATTCAAGCTGCAAGTATTTGCCACGGACATCGATGCACGTTCGATCAGCGTGGCGCGTACAGGTCGTTATCCTGCCAGTATCGCTGCGGACATCTCGCCCGATCGATTGCGGCGCTTTTTCACGCCCGAGCTAAACCCGGTCACGGGGGACGCGACTGGCTACCGAGTGATCAAGTCGATCCGTGACCTGCTCGTCTTCTCCGAGCAAGACGTCATCAAGGATCCTCCGTTCTCAAATCTCGATCTGATCAGTTGTCGCAACCTGATGATCTACCTCGGTAGCGAGTTGCAGCGACGGCTCATCCCTCTGTTCCACTATTCGATTGCTCCCGGAGGCTTTCTATTCCTGGGGACATCCGAGACGGTGGGCGAGTTTGGCGACCTGTTCGAAATCACCGACCGCAAGCTCAAGGTCTACCGGCGCAAAGAGGATCTACCTGGCCGCGGCAGTGCGCTGATTGCTCGGTTCGCCATGACGAGTGCAGCCGCGTCCGCGTCGCAGGAAGTAGCCATCGCGCGCAAGGAGCCGACGCTGCGCAGCAAGGCGGAGAAGACCATGCTTGAGTATGCGGTGCCCGCCGCAGTGCTCGTTGACGGCAGCGGCAACATCGTCTACCTGCATGGCCGCACCGGCATGTATCTGGAGCCTTCTCCTGGCGAGGCGGGCATCAATAACATCATCAAGATGGCTCGCGAAGGGTTGTCGCGCGAATTGGCGACAGGCTTGCGCAAAGCCGCCGGTGGCGAGGTGGCGCGTTACTTCGCATTGCAGGTCAAGACCAATGGCGACCACACCGCCGTAGACCTGGTGATTCGACCTGTGGCAGGAGAGCCTGCTTCGTCGCACGACAGGCCGCTATTCCTTGTCACCCTAGAGCCGACGCCCATCGACGATCTGAAAAAGCAGGCTTTGAAGCTTGCGGGAACAAAGAGTGGCAGGGTTGATGTGGGCAGTGCCGATCGAATCGCTGAGCTGGAGCAAGGCCTGCGGATCAATGAAGAGTTCCTGCAGACAACCACAGAAGAGCTCGAGAACTCTAACGAAGAGCTCACGTCCTCTAGTGAAGAGATGCGGTCCGTGAACGAGGAGCTGCAATCTACCAATGAAGAGCTGGAGACATCCAAGGAAGAGCTGCAGTCGGTCAATGAAGAGCTGTCGACGGTCAACTCAGAATTAGAGAGCAAGTTGCTCGACCTGTCGCGAGCCAACAACGACATGAACAACCTGTTAGCTGGCACCGGTATCGCGACGATCTTCGTCGACACGCAGCTCAACATCTTGCGATTCACTCCAACCGCCAAGGAGATCATTAATTTGATCATCGGCGACGTCGGTCGACCGGTCTCTCACATTGCGTCGAACCTGGTGGATCAACCCGACTTGATGCGAGACGCGACGTCGGTGCTGGACTCTTTGGTGCCCATCTCGCGGGACGTGCGGACGAATGCTGGTGGTTGGTACACGATGCGTATCCAGCCCTATCGAACGTTGGAGAACGTGATCGAAGGCGTCGTGCTCACGTTCACGGACGTGCTGGCGACGAGGCTCGCCGAAGCCGCATTACGAGTGACTGCCGAACGCATGCGTGCAGCCTTGAAGGCTTCATCGGTTGTCGTCTTCAATCAAAATATGGACCTACGCTACATCTGGGTCGACAACCCAGATCCTGCGTTCGACAGCGCCAGCATGATTGGCAAAACCGATGATGATCTGTATCCGAAGGAACAGGCCGCCACGCTCGTAGCCATCAAGAACGGTGTGCTCGGCTCAGGCAAGGGAACCCAGCAACGGGTGCAGATGACCCTGACCGGCACCAAGATGGAATACGAACTGACCGTTGAGCCTTTGCTCGATGCACGCGGTCGTATCGCTGGTCTTACGTGTGCTTGCACCCAACTCAGTGACCTGTCGGCCGCCGATAACGAGATGCGTGACAACGATGGAGAGAGGTCATGAGCGAGCAAGCTTTCGAACTTGGTGACTCCGAGTTGGCGGTGAGTTTGGGGCACCTGCGACAGCGCGCCGAGGCGGTTGCCGGTGAGGCGAGCCATGGTGAAGCGGAGGCCTTGTCGCCTTCGCGAGCGGCTGACGATGCTGCTGCCGATGCGGTTGTCGATACAGTTGTGGACGCCGATGCGGCAAGGCACGAACTGCGAGTGCATCAGATCGAGCTCGAGATGCAGAACGAGCAGTTGCGCGGCACTCAGGTGGACCTCGATGCCGAGCGAGCTCGCTACTTCGACCTCTACGATCTGGCCCCGGTCGGCTATTGCACCATGAGTAGCGCCGGTGTGATCGAGGAAGCGAACCTTGCAGTTGCCGCTTTGCTAGGTTTGCCCCGGCGCGAACTGGTTGGGTTGCCCTTTACCCAATTCCTCTACAGTGAAGATCAGGACCACTACTACCTTAGCCTGAAGCGCCTCGCCAAGACCGAGGCGCCCGGGGTGCTGGAATTAAGGATGGTCGGTTACGGCGACGACACGACCTGGGTGCGTCTGCAGATCGTTGTCCCGACAATACAGGGTGTCAGCGGTGGCTATTGGCTCGTGATCAATGACATCACCGAGCAAAAGCAACTCGAGCACGACCGCGATCGTAGCCTGCGGGAATTAGAAAAGCTCAAGGTGCAACTGGAGGTCGAGAATCGCTTCCTCAGCCATAAGAGTCATGCCCAGGCCGGCAACCAGATCGTTGCCGAGAGTGCGGTCATGAAGGCTTGCCTTCACAACATTGAGCTGGTCGCAGTTACCGGTGCGACCGTGTTGCTTACCGGTGAGACCGGTGTTGGCAAGGAACTCGCCGCGCGAATGATCCACGACTGCAGCCAGCGTGACGGTCCGTTTGTCACCGTCAACTGCGCGGCTTTGCCGGCCAACTTGATCGAGAGCGAACTCTTCGGGCACGAGCGCGGCGCCTTTACTGGCGCGGTCGCACGCAAGCCCGGCAGGCTTGAGATGGCCAATCGCGGCACCTTGTTCCTCGACGAAATCGGCGAGCTACCTTTGGTGCTTCAGGCGAAGCTGCTGCGCGTGCTGCAGGAACGCGAATACGAGCGTGTTGGCGGGGTTCAGACCATCGTCTTTGGCGGCCGCGTTGTGGCAGCTACAAATCGCAACCTCGAGCTGGCCGTTGCCGAAGATCGGTTTCGTAGCGACTTGTTCTACCGGCTCAACGTGTTTCCAATCGTCATACCATCGTTGCGCGAACGCCCAGCGGACTTGGCACTACTGGTCGGCCAGTTGACGGCGAAGCTGGCTGCAACGACGGCGCGCAAGATCGAGAGTGTGTCGCCGCGGTTTCTCGATCACGTACGAAGTTGTGAGTGGCCCGGCAATGTTCGGGAGCTGGAGAACTTCATTCAGCGCGCCCTGATCGTCGGCTCAGGGTCAGAGCTAGACCTGGATTCCTCGAGCCCAGTGCGGCCCGCGGTGAGTGCGACGGGGTCTGCCAGCTTGGGGGCTCGACTGCGAAAGTTCGAGCGCGAGCATCTGGTCGAGGTGTTGCAGCAGTCTCAGTGGGTCATCGAGGGCGAGCAAGGCGCCGCCGCTCGGCTAGAGATTGCGGCGAGCACGTTGCGGTCGAAGATGCTCAAGCTCGATATTCGTCGCGACGCTTGAGATTCGGGCAGGTTGACGGCTCGTGTCTTGGTCTAGGGCGACCGCCGACAACAGGTCTCTGCTTGCGCGCGCCGCCGTTCCGCACGGATTCGCGCCTGCGCACGACTGCCGATACTGGCGGAACTTGTCTCATGCGGTTGATGAAACCAAGCAGGCGCATCGCCTAGTCTTTGCGCCAATGACTACGAAGCTCTCTGTGCAGATGGGCGCCTGGCTCGACGGCTCTGCCATTCCAGCCGCTCATGCCTTTGGCAAGCCCGGTGTTGACGGCCCGTTTGATTTCGGCGGCAACTGCAGCCCTGCTATTGCTTGGTCCGATGCGCCGGCAGGCACCCGTTCGTTCGTGATTCTATGTCACGATCCGGACGTGCCGTCGTCTGGTGAAGACGTCAATCAAGCGGGTAAGACGGTGCCTGCGGAGCTGCCGCGCGTGGACTTCTTCCACTGGGTTCTGATCGACGTTCCGAGCGCTATCAGCGAGATCGCTGAGGGTTCTGCGTCGCAGGGCATCACCGCGCGCGGTAAGGCCATCGGGGCCACGGCGCATGGTGTAACCGGCAAGAACGATTACACGAATTGGTTTGCGAGCGATGCCGACATGAGTGGCACGTATGGCAGCTACGACGGGCCGTGCCCGCCATGGAATGACAGCATCGTGCACCACTATCACTTCACCGTGTATGCACTCGACGTTGAGACGCTGGGACTCACGGGTGAGTTTACCGGGCAGGACGTGCAGAAGGCGATGCAGGGTCACATCCTCGCGCAAGCGGCGCACGTGGGCACGTATTCGATGAACCCTGCGGTCAAGGCCTGATCGAGCCGTGCGACTGGCGGTGCTATCGCGACGCCTTCGCTGCACGGCGCACACGCCTGCGCAATGAGCGCGGTGGCTGCGCGGGGTTGCTTAGCGCGAGACGCTCTCGGAGCCCCTGGATAGTCCACCAGGTCATGAGCGACCGCATGAGCGGTTTGCGGTTCGAGGCACCACATCGAGGGAGGCTCGGTCAGCTCTGTGTGAATGCGCGGGTCCGAATGCGCTTGTGTGGCATTCGTGAAGGTTCGGGTAGATGGCGGATCGCGGCTGATGGTGCACTACAAACTTGCCCCGATGCCGCGCTCATTTGGCGTTGGTGTGCACTACTGACCCGTGGTGTAGGTTTTGATCCGGGCAAGAAAGTGGGAGTTGGCCGTGGAGTCGCTCGTACATCGTAAATGCTTATCAACGATGTGCTTGCCCGCGACAAAGCGCCGCGCTCCACGACCTCCACCAGTGAACTCGTTCGCACCATCGCGCGCAAGTTTGAGCAAGAACTTGCGCGAGTGGTCGGCGACGTTGGCTGCGAGGACCTGACGGCCATGCGATTCGAGGGTTTCCTCAGTGATTTGAAGTCGACGTTGGCCGACATCGGATGCGAGACAATTGAGCAGGTGCTTGAGTCACGCGACTCGACGGAATCGCGCATCGTGCGGGACGGTGAGGTCCTGCGTTATCGCGAGAGCACGGGGATGCACTGGCTAACATCATTCGGCCGGGTAAAGGTGATGCGCCGCGTCTATCGCGCCGACGGCGGTGGCGCAGGGAGCTTCGCACCACTGGACGACGCTTGCGGCATGCGTGACCGCTTCATGACTCCGGATGTCGAAGAGATGGTGGCGTTTGGTGCTGCGATGCTGACGGCCAACGAAGTTGCGCAACTACTCGCCAAGACGTTGCCGGCAGGGCCATCGACCACGGCGATTCAAAACGTAGTGCTGAGGCTCGGCACCGAGATCGAAGACCAACGAGTCGCGATTGAACTGGGCATGGAATCGGAGTCGCCGCTATCGTGCGAAGGCGACACGCTCGTCGTCAGCTGGGACGGCGTCATGACGCCGCTTCGCGAGCCGACCAAGGTCGCATGGCGTGAGGCTGGAGTCGCAACCGTTTCCATCTACGGCGAAGATGAGAAGGGGCCCGTAAAGCTCGATACGCGTTACTACGCCCGTATGCCTGAAAAGGGCATGAAGACGCTCTTGGAGCAAGTTGTGGATCAAGTTGCGCGGGCGGGACGCAACCGCGAGTTTCGAGAGTTTGCGGTGATCTGCGATGGCAAGGACACGATCTGGAATGCGGCTGCGGCGCACCCGGAGTTTCAAGATGCGGTGTGGATCCTCGACTTCTATCACGCTGCCGAAAACCTCATGAAGGCTGCCAAGGCAATCTTCGGGGATGACGAAGTCGGCGCTGCGCGATGGCACAAGAAGATTCGCGGGCGGCTCCTGCGCGAACCAAACGGCGCGGATAGCGCGATCCGCTCCATGCGTCGATATCGCAAGTCGCTCCGCAAGGGCAGCAAGGCATGCAAAGTCGTACACAACGCGATCAAATACTTCTGCTATCACCGCGACCGCATGTGCTACTTCGACTTCGTTTCGATGGGGCTACCCATCGGCAGCGGCCCGGTTGAATCAGCGGCCAAGAACATCGTCCAGGCGCGCTTGAAGCGAAGCGGTATGCGCTGGTCTCGAAGCGGCGGTCAGCACGTGCTGAATCTTCGCACCTACCTCAAGTCCAACAGATGGGACGTGATGTGGAGCACCATCACGAAGGCCGCGTGAGTTGCCCGGATTCGAACCTACACCCCTGACCCGTGCAATGAATCCTATGAATACGATCCGCCTGATTGCCTGTGCGGCCGCCTTCGCCGGCGCCGCTTCTGCTCAAGTCGTCGCTGTCGACTCGTTCTCCTACACCGGTGCCCTGACCGCCAATGGCTGGTCGGCGCACAGTGGTGCAGCTGCTCGCGAGATCAACTCGGACGGTTCCGTGGTCACCCTCGACTTCCAGGGTGGTGCGGGCGAAGACATCAACCTCCCGTTCGCTCCATTCGCGGATACCGCGACCAGCTACGCGACCTTCACGCTCAACGTGCCGTCGGGCAACCCGGTTAACCCAGACGGCAGCGGTAGCTACTTCGCGCATTTCATGGACAGTGGCTTTGGCTTCCGTGCCCGCACGGGACTCTTGTCGCCCGCCGCGAGCGGCGACTTCGGTCTCGGCATCAACGCGAGTGCTTCGAACATCGGTGCTGGTGCGGTCTGGGCTTCGGACCTTTTATTCGACACCAACTACACGTTGGTTATCAGCTTCGACGCAGCGACCGGCACGAGCCAGCTGTGGGTGGATCCGACGTCGAGCGCAGCCACGTCGGTCAGCCACACGGGCACGAGCGTCGGCACGCTCATCGAGTCATTCGCATGGCGTCAGTCCAATGACCACACGGGCTTCATCAACGTCGACAACCTCGTCGTCGGCGGCAGCTTCGATGACGTCACGGTTGCCGATGCGGCCAACGTGTTCCTGCCGGCTACTTCGGAGACCGGTTGCGAAGGCGTGCTGTTGCACTACACGTCGGCCGTGAGCCCGCCGATGGCTTCGATGCCCGCGACCTGGGCCGCTGGCACGACCGCTGTAATGACCGTCGCGAACATGGACCCGACGCTGAACATTGGCGTGCTCGTGTTCGGCAACGCGGCG
>JBNMNW010000161.1:0-12893 GCA_051278165.1 Planctomycetota bacterium
TGGCCAGCGTGATGTTCGTGTTGGTCGCGGCACACGCGACGAGCCGTTTGTGGTCGCGCCGCTGTGTGCAGACTTCGACGGCTTCTCGTTGCACGGTGCGGTGCGAGTAGCTGCTGGTGATCGCAAACGGCTTGAGCATTTGTGTCGGTATGCCGGGCGGCCAGCGATTGCGGAGAGTCGATTGTCGCGATTGCCGGATGGGCGGGTTGCGTATTCGCTGAAGAAGACCTGGCGGGATGGCTCGACGCATGTGGTGATGGAGCCGCAGGTGCTGATCGAGCGGCTGCTGGCTTTGGTGCCGCGACTGACCGGGAGTCGCGGGGGTGGGATTGTGGCTGAGTGGGGTTCGGATGGTCCGAACCGCAGCTTGAATTACCTACACCCGTACTCGCCGTCGGCAGAATCGGTTCAAAACAGACCGGGGGTTCGGCTGGGGTCGGATACTTGGCGGCGAGCCCGCGCCAGTCTCCAGTTCTTGAAAAACCTCATCCACTGCGCATCCCCCACGCCAGCCGCGGGGAGTATTGGGCAGCGATGCACGAGTCCCTCGAACACGAACTGGCCCACCACGCCGCCGCACTAAAGCGGCTCGCGGTCCGGCTCGTCGGCCCGGACGGCGCTGACGATCTCGTGCAGGATGCGGCGCTGCAGACGCTGGTCCGCCCGCCAGCTCAATCGAACGGACTGGGAGCTTGGCTCGCGGCGGTGCTGCGGCACCGGGCGAGCAAACACCTGCGCGGCGAACGCCGACGTCGCACGCGCGAACTACAGCAGCCTTTGCCCGCAACTGCGTACGACCCACAATGCCTCGCCGAACAGCGTGAGACGATCGCGCGGCTGCACACCGGACTGCTGGCGCTGCCCGCGGTCTACGCGGACGTGCTCCAACTGCGCTACTTCGAAGACCTGACGCCAACGGAAATCGCTACGCGCATCGGCGCGCCGCTGGCCACAGTCAAGAGCCGACTGCAGCGCGGGCTCGGTCTGCTGCGCGAGCAGCTAGGTGACGAGCGCGACTGGCGCCCGCGCCTGTGCGCGGCGTTTGGCTTGAACCTCGGTGCGCTGCCACTAGCGGGCGCCACCCTCGCGACGGGAGCAATCATGGCAACAGCAGGCAAACTCTGGTGCGGGTCAGCAGTAGCGGTAGCGGCGATCTGGTGGATGTTCGCAACGCTCCAGGCCCCGACCATGGCTCCGGACACACAGTCGCACGACGCCAGCGCGACGCCGGCCGTGATCGCGTCGGGCGACCCGGACCGCGCCAACCAAGAACCCAGCGCGACTTCGCCCGCCCCGAACCTACGCACCGCGGCGGCCACCGACGTCGTCACGTTGCGCGGGCGCTGCGTCGACGAACGTGGTGCCCCAATCGCTGACCTGCCGATCGCATTGCGCGGCAACCGCATCCATGGTGGTCTGGGCAAAGACTTCGATCGTGAGTACTCGGATTGGCTGCAGCAGCGCGGAGGGTTCGTGCCGCAAGACCGCACCGCGACGACGGCGGCCGACGGAACGTTTGCGTTCGCATGCGAACCGTCACCGCTCAACCTGACTCTGCGCGTCAAGCAAGGCGAGCTCGAGCAATACCTGAACATCGATCAGGAACTGCAGGCACGCGACCGTGATCTCGGCGACCTCGTCGTGCCAATGGTGTGCAACCTGCTCGTGCGTGTCGTCGACGAACGTGGCCAGCCGATGCTGTCGCCGATGCTGTCACCGATGCTCCGGGCGACCCATCCGAGTGACCATCTTGACCGCACGTTTCGTGCCTGGCCGGGGCAACCGATGGTCACACCGGGCGGTCGTGTCACGTTGCCAGTCGTCGCCGGCACCTACTCGTTCACGGTCGCCGGGCGTCAGATCACCGCGGGCGCCTCATGCGAAGTGCCGCCGGCGACGACGACCTGGACACACGACCTCGTCATCCGGGCCATGCCAACCGACGAGACGCTTTCGGGCACGGTCGTCGACGAACTCGAACGGCCGATTGCAGGCGTCAGCGTATATGGCACGAGCGGCTGGGATGGCCACGCAGCCGCTGCGACCGACAACGTTGGCAACTTCACGCTGTATCGGCCCGAGAAAGGCGGTGACGAGGTGGAGCTGCGCAGCTCGCTGGACGGCTACCGGTCAAGCATCATGCGAAACCTACGCTACGGCCAGAACGACGTGCGCGTGCAGCTGTTGCCGGCGGCGAGTGTCGAACTACGTGTCGTCGACGAAGACGATCGCCCCGTTGAGGACTACGGCGTGCGCGTGTGGATCGCGCCTGGCACCGAAGGAAACGTGTATTCCAACGAGGGCGCACTGCGGCACAGCGGCCATCACGAACGCGGCGTCGCCATCGTCGACAACCTTGACGTCGGCGACCTGCTGTTCCTGATCGAACCACACCGAATGGACCTGTGGCGCAGTGAGCCCGCGCGCGTCACCGTCACCGCCGGCCAACAGAACCGGGCGACGATCCGCGTTGCCGCGGCGGGCCAGCGTTCGCTGCGCATCGAAGACGCCAGCGGCAAGCTCATCGAGCACGCCCGGGTCGAAGTGTTCGTTGGCGAACCCGAACACACAACGCGTGCGCTGGATTACGTCGACATCGAACGCTGGGGGCCGCGTGAGCCACACCTGGTCGCACTCGTACAGCGCACCACCACCGACGCAACCGGCAGTGCACTGCTACGAGGCCCCGCGGATCGCACGGTCACGCTGCGCATCGTAGCTGGCGGAACAGAACATCGCCGCGACCAGGTCTCACTCGCCGACGACAGCCCTCTCGTTGTGACGCTGCCCGCGAGCGGCTGCGTCGTCGCGAAGATCGGCCCGCCCGAGTTCGTCGCGCTGTTGCGTGAGGTGAGTGGCTTGCCGCCGGACGGACCTTCCCCCGGCCTCGCCAACCAACGGCAACCGGGCTTCCGCCTCGGCAGTGGCACATGGCCTCGCTTCGACGCACTGCTCCCTGCCGATGGCGCCCACGTCATCGCCGGCGACGGCACCGTGATCCTCAACGACATACCGCCCGGCACCTACGCACTCGTGCTCGAGCCATGGGATTGGTTCCCCAAACACATCCTAGTCTGGAAGGGCACGGGCGTGCCCGTCGCGACCGTGGTCGTTACCGCAGGCGTCACCGCGACCGTCAACGTGCGACTCGCCGACTGGCTACCTGGCGAACTCAGCGGCACGGTGACGTGCAACGGCGCACCGCTCGCCGACGTCGAGATCCAGCTCGATAACGAACGTCAGGTTCGCGGCTCGGCGCGGCCCCTGCGCACCCTCTCGCGCACACGCACCGACGCGCAAGGCCGCTTCATGACACGTCTGCGATCTGGCACGGTGCGCGTGGTCGCCGATCGCAGCGATCGCAACCGCGTCGCCTGGCATTCGTGGAATCTGTGGTCCAACGATTCGGTATTCGTGCCGGCCGGCGGCAGCGTGCAGCAGGAGTTCACGGTCACGGCCTGCGCGGTGCGCGTGCGCCTCGTCGACGCTACCGATCAGCCAGTCTCTGGTGTCGACATGCAACTACGCAACGACACCAACCGAATCGTGCACAGCACCAAGGTCATCAGCGAAGACGGCTGGATCGAGATCGAACTCGAACCCGGCACGTTTGCGGCCAGCGTGTTGCCGCGTGATCTACAGCAGCCGCGGCTGTCGCTCGGCGAAGTCACCGCAATGCCGGGCAAAACGATGGAGGTCACGCTGCGCCTGCCGCCGGATTACTATCGCTGAGGAGGGCGGTTCACCAACTGACGCCCAAGGCATGCGACGGCCTGCACGACATACTCGACTACGTCGAAGCGAAGTTCAGCTTCACACGCCGGCCAAAGCCCTCAACGCTCGCGCACCGACAACTGCACATCGAGCGCACGCCGTTCTCCAGCCACGCAGCGCAGCGCGTAGACCTTGGCCAGGTGATCGCGCTGGGCAACGACCAACGTGTGCGGCCCCGGCTGGATCGCGCGCAGGCGCACTACACCGCGACGTTGCTCGCCAAAGTTGACGCGGTGGCCATCGAGCAGGACCACACCGTCGGTCAACAACTTGCCGTCAGCAGAACGTGCCGTCACCGACAACTCGCCACTCGGCCACGGCACGGTCCACGGCGGCGGACCGTTCAGCACGAACGAGTAGGGCACCACCTCGTCAGGGCCCCCGCTCACCTGCAAGCGATCGCCCGCTGCGGCGGTGCCGGTGTCATTGCAGGTGAGCTCCTCGTCGTCGAGATAGACCTGATAGACATCGAAGCGCTTGTCCTCGCCGGTCATCGCAATTTTGACCTGGAACCGCTGCTCGCGCAGTTCCTCCGGTACCTCGATGCGTAGCGGCGGGCCGGTCCGCGCCGTGAAGTGAACCTCGCCGAAATCAACATCGTCGTCCGTCAGGACAATGTCGCCAAAACGTCGATCGAAACCTGCCTGCTCGGGGATCGCGAACCACGTGACACGACCACGCAGCGGCGTCTCCAGCGAAGCGGTAGTGGCAGCGTTCGTATCCTCGTAGCCGCGATACTCACCGGCGACACGCTGCAAGGACAAGCGGGCGCGAACCGGCGTGCCGTCCGGGCCGACGAAGCTGGCCTTCACCAGCGTCAGCGGCGGACCGGTCAGCACAACGTTTGCGCCTGGCCCAGGTACCTCGATGAAGTGGCTGCAGCGCTCGCCAACGGCATTCACATCAACGCGAAACACCACGCGTTCGCCAACCGGCACCGGCACATCGGCGCCGTCGATCTCCTCTGAATATAGCAAACGCTGTTCGGTCGTCGTAACCAGATGCACATCCAGATCGAGCACGCACGACGCATCGACGCGCACAGTCGGGTTGCGTGGCAAATTCAATCGCACCGTCGCCTCCCCGCCGGCCGCGACTTCGATCGCGCCTTCGGCCCTACCCCAGATGCCGAGACTATCGCCGGCGAACACCCGGTAGCGGCCCGGCGCGACCTCAAGCCTGACACCTACATCCTCGTCGGTTACGCCAGTCACGGTGAGGCCATCGCGATCACGCGCGGTCGCGACGCCCACACGGTTCAGGGTTGTACCATCGTCACCATCCACGTACACCAGCAGCGTCGCACCGCCCAACCGTTCGCCAAGAGTGATCGTGCGATTGATGCCTGCCGGCGGCGCTATCTATGGGTGAGGTTTCGGGCGAAATGTCCGGTGAGGTCGCTGTGAAACGGGCCGGTTGACCGGGAGTCGCGGGGGTGGGATTGTGGCTGAGTGGGGTTCGGATGGTCCGAACCGCAGCTTGAATTACCTACACCCCAGCGCCTTGGCACCACTGAGGGCAAAGTCCTGGCTGCCAACGCCAACAAAGAACGGCAGCGACTTGAGCGCGGCATTGGCTCTTACCCTGCCGCCGCCACCCAACGCGGCAACCGCACGAAACCGTTCTGGCGTTCGCACTGCGTTGGCCACCGCCTGCATTGCCCCCATCGAATGGCCGACCACCGCCACCCGCTGCAGATCCACGGGAAAGCGCTCGGCCAAGGCATCACAGAGTTCTGCGACATCTAACGACCCAAGGGTAAGGCGCGGCGCCACCACCAACCAGTTGCGCTCGGCGCCGAGCTTGACGACCCGACCATCGCCATAGCCATCAAAGAACAGGTTCTCGCTGCCACCCGCGCCGTGCAGCGCCACCACCAGCGGCGCCGGCGCATCGACCTTGGGCACAAACAAGCGCACCGCCGCGGTGCCCTTGCCAACCGGCACGCGCAGCGCAAACGAACCCGGTCGATGCGCACCGTAGAATGGCACCTCGGTCGGCTTCGCCAACCATGCCGAAAGCTGCTCTGCTTCGGCAAGTATTTGCGAGCCAGGCAAGATCGTCTCGGAGGACCGGCGACGCTGCATGCTTTGCAGCAGCTTGAGCAATGCTGGCAACGTCTTGGACTCGATCGTCGGCGGCGAGATCGACTCCGCTGCTGCCGCCGCCTCGACGAGCCGTGCCAACCGCGGCGCCAGGTCCACAGCAACCGACAAGCCCTGCTCGCGCGTCACCAGCACTTCGTCACCTGATACGATCTGCCACCGCAGCGAGTGGTCTCCGACCGGGACCCCTGCAAGCGGCACCGAGATCGTTTGCGGGAGTTCCGCCAGCGCAATCGCAACGGGTTCCTTCGCACCCGGCAAGAATACGCGCAAGCTGCCGTTCTCAAGTTCGAAGTCCTCGTCTTCGAGCTTGTAGGCAATCGACATCTTGCCACTCAGCTCGCCGGCGCCCGGAGCCACCAAGCGCTGCTCCAGCGCCAACTGCAAACTGTGGGCGTATTGGGTCGCAAGCGACCACGGCTTGCCGCCAAGCGCGCATGCGGCGGCATCCATTGCCTTGGCTACCGCACCGGTATCGAGTCGGAAGAACGCCTGCACGGCGCGGTTCATTTCGGTGAAAGCCGCTGCGCGCAACGTGGTATCGGTCACGACGTCTAGCTGCCGCTCCATCGCCCGCAGTCGCAGGCCCAGTTCGTAACGCTCGGCCTGCGCCGACGATTGGCCAACAAACAACAAGCAACCCAACACCGACAAACAACACGTGCGCATAGGCACTATTGAAGCCGACAGACCTTGCGCGGTCGCCTGGCTAGCGCAGGTATGCAGACGCGACTACCCGTTGTCGGTATCGAGCACGACCCGGAAGCGCGCCTTGCCGCTCAACATGCGCTCATACGCCGCACCCGCTTGCTCCAGCGGAAACACCTCGTTGCGGGAACGAACCCCCATGCGATGCGCAAAGGTCAACGCATCGGTCGAATCCGTGCCATCACCAGAAGCCCAACCACGCACGCCGGCACTGCGGGAGATCAAGTCCACGGCGCCGATCTGCAGCGGCTCGAACGGAGCGCCAACCACCAGCAACGTGCCATCGATGCCGAGTCCAGGCACCATGCTGGAGATCGCCTGCGCGTTTGGAGCCGTCGTCAAGATGATCCGCGCACCGCCCATATCGGCCAGACGCTGCGCGGCGTCGCATGCACCCGCATCGATGTACTCGTGCGCCCCGAGTTCGCTAGCAAACGAAGCCTTGTCCGCACCACGCGATACCGCCACGGTGTGGAACCCCATCGCGCGCGCAAACTGCACGCCCAGATGGCCAAGCCCGCCGAGTCCTTGCACCGCAACCAAGTCCCCGGGCCGCGCATCGGCATTGCGCAACGCGTTGAAGGTCGTGACGCCGGCGCACAGCAGTGGTGCCGCAGCAAGCGGGTCCATGCCTGCCGGCACGCGCGCGAGCGCGACAGCTGGTGCAATGGTGAAGTCGGCGTAGCCACCATCACGCGACAGGCCAGTAATCGTGCCGTTCTTGCAATGCACAAAACGACCGCGCAGACAACTGGGGCACGTGCCATCGTGGCCGCCGTGCCAACCGACTCCGACCTGATCGCCAACCGCTAATCCCGCCACCCCGTCACCGAGCGCGTCGACGGTCCCGATCACTTCGTGGCCGGGCACGATCGGCAGTTTCATACCGGGCCACAGCGCATCCACTGCGTAGTGATCGCTGTAGCACACGCCGCACGCCTGCACCCGAATGCGTACCTCGCCGGGGCCAGGCTCCGGTGTTGGGCGCTGCTCAAGACGGGGAAGCTGCTTTGCAGCGGTGACTACCATGGCTCGCATGGAACTACGGTTGAGCTATCGCACGCGCGATGCAATAGGCAACAATAATGGCCAGCACGGCACGCTTCGCGGCACGGACTCGACCGCTTGGCGCAAAACGAGCTCACCACCATACCTATTTGGCGCGCCATGTAGAGTCATGACAGCGCGGCGAGCATGCTGAACGTGAATGCACGACGGTCTTCCCGCCCCCACGCCTACTTCGAGCGTGACGAGCTGGTGTTCGTCGACGTAGCCCCGACCGATATGACTGCGATGGATGCGATGAACCGTCGAGGTCGGTGTATGCAAAGCATCCCGGCATGCCGAGGAACGCCGATGGCGCGCGCTAGGAGACCAGATGGCGGCAACTGGGTCGCTGTGGGGAGCAGTGCTGTCTATAGGTGGAGTTTCGGGCGGAATGGCCGGTGGAGTCGCTGTGAAACGGGCGGGTTGACCGGGTGTCCCTGCGGTGGGATTGAGGCTGAGTGGGGTTCGGGTGGTCCGAACCGCAGCCTGAATTACCTACACCCTCCATCCAGCCACCAGCGCATTTCGCCCAAAAACCCACACCCTAGGCAGACCACTCCCCCACAGCGACCCGGCAACCGCACCTGCACCAGCATCACACGCACTGATCACCGCAACATCTCTACTTCGGCCAGCTGTCGGAGCAGATAGCCGAGGCTGGCCACGATTCCGAGATGCACGCGGTTACACTGACAATCGATGGCGATGCTGTTCCCAACACCTGCAGACAAACTTGTCGATGCGGCTGGACGCCCCTACTTCCTGTGGGACTGCGACATGACGCTCGCAGAGTTTCAGCGACGACTTGCTGATGAAACGGCCGAAGGCAGGGCCTACCTGATAGGCAAGTTGATGCGTCAGGCGAAGCCCGACGACGTGTTTACCTTCGTTACCGTTGACGAGATCGTCGCGTTGTGGCCACTGCTACAACGCTACCTTGGCCGGCAACAGCCGTTCTGGTTCTGGCTGCTTGACTATTGGGGATGTGAACTTGAAGCGGCTTAGCGAGCTGCAGTCGCGTGTGCTTGAGGCGCTGGCTGGGATCGAGCCCCCTTGGACGTTGACAGGCGGTGCGGCGCTGGCAGGTTTCCACTTGGGGCATCGCACTACGCGTGACCTCGACCTGTTTTGGCACGGTTGCGATTCGATTGCGGACGTGCGGCGCGAAGTCATGGCACGGTTGCGATCTGCCGGATTTGAAGTCTCGACCCTCCGCACGATGGATGCTTTCTCCACGGTCAACGTGACGCACGGTGGCGAGTCGGTCGTCGTTGACTTGGTTGCGGAGCCGGTGGCGTCGATCGAGCCGCCTCAGCTCACAGAACATCGTGGTGTCAGTATCCTGGTCGATACCGTGCACGAAGTGCTTGTGAACAAGCTGTGTGCTCTGCTGCATCGATCTGAACTGCGTGACCTTGTTGACATCCGGGCATTGCTAGACGCCGGCGGTGACTTGGATCGCGCGGTCGCCGATGCTCCAGCAAAGGATGGCGGCTTCTCGGCGCTGACTCTGGGGTGGACAATGAAGAGCTGGTCGGTCGCTGACGCTGCGCGGGCAGCTGGCCTTGAGTCGCGTGCCATAGAGTTGGAGCAGTTCCGCGATGAGTTGCTTGTGCTAGTCGCCGGCCGGCGACCGTAGCGATGCCGTCGCCACCACTGGCGACAGCCAACGCAGCGTTGCTTCCGAGCGAGTCACTTGCTGCGTAGCTTGTCCAGGAACCGCAACATCTCTACTTCGGCCAGCTGTCTCCGTTCACCGGGTTCCGCCCGTCGCGGCTCGCTCGAGACCCGCAAGGCGCTGAACCCTGCGATGGACTCGTCGGGCGTATTGCTGCGGCGATGGCACAGGGTGCACTGCGCCGCATAGGTCGTGTGCTTCATCGAACCGTAGTCTCGGAACAGTTCCTGACTCTCCATGTCGATGGCGCGGAACTTGGTGAAAGCAATCGACGGCACCGACGCATCACAATCGCGCACTGCATCGCGCGGTAGCGACCACATGGCGAAGTCGACGCCGTCGCGGGTAGTGGTGGGGTTGTCAAACGACAGCGCGTCCCGGTTGCTCAGCCGCTGCATGCGCGCCTCGATGACCAGGTCGGTTGCGACGGGCTGGCCCGCGTCATCGATGGCCACGATGCCCTGCATCAGCAGTGCCGTCGAATGCAGTGGCAGTGGCGTGCGTTGCTTGCCAGATGTGAGCCACGCTTCGGCGGCCTTGCGATTGTGGTCCGGCAACAGCAAGTAGATCGACGACCACAGTTGCACATACTCCGCGTCGAACAACTGGCTGGAGTGGCGAGCGACTTCGAGGCTGAGGTCGGCTTGGAATCCCGATAGCTGTTGCGCGATCTCCGGGAAAGTTGCGGTGCGCACGGCACTGCTCTGCAGAACTGCTCTCGGCAGCGCGACTCGCTGTGCGCATTGCCACACGGGATCGAGCAGCTCTTGGTTCTGCTTGACGTCGAGCAAGCGTCGCCGCAGTCGCAGCATGTCGTGTTGGAACCAGACCGCTGCGCGCGGTCTTTGCCTTAGTTCTTGCAGGAGTTCTCCGTCGACTTGCTTGAGCAAGGCCGTGAGTTGCGCGCTGGTCGCCGCATCGAAGCCTTCGACCGGCAGCTGCCGACCGTCACCGCCAAACCAACGTTGGTCCTGTGCTTCGGAGGGCACGTCGGGTGGACCAGGGAGATCACTCTCCCCGGCCTCCCACAGATCCGGACTTGCGGGACGTTGCGCATCCGGCTCCTTTAATCATGGGCTCGCTGCGGGACGATAAGTCGATTGAACAACGCGAGCCGACGGCAGAGGATACCGCTCAATGAGCTGATTCCACCACCCCCACGTCTTGCGTGCCTTGTTCGACCGCCAGCGCTTCCACTTGCGCCAGATCTGCAGCACCGCGTATCGGAAAACAGCTAGCGACCGCGCGTTCCCGGTTATCCCGTAGTACGCACAGTGCCCGCGAAGCTGCCGACTCAGCGCTGCATGCTGCACCGCGATCGGATCGTGGCGATGGCCACGACACCACTGCGACGTCGCACACAGGGCACGGCGAAGCCGTGCCTTCATGGTACCACCGTTTAATCACGGATGCACCACGTCGTGACTTGCCCCAATAGTGTGTGAAACCAAGCAGGTCGAGCACTTCATGCAGATAGACGTTCGCCAGAAGCGGTGAGATTACCCCGCCCTGCGGCGTGCCCGATGCCGGCCGATGATGTCGACCGTTCTCAAGCACACCTGCCTGCAACCACTTTCTGCTGGCAGAGCAAGAGAATGGAGCAGGCCAAGATGACGCTGACGCTGCGAGTGCCGACAGCCAACAGCCAGAGGAGTTGCACACAGTGGACTCAGCTAGCAGGCAACGAGCTCAAGTCCCCCATCGCCCTGCTAAGCGACGAGTGCACGGGCGTCGCTACTACACATGGGCCGAATTGCTGCGACGGGTGTATGGCGACCCCTGCCGCCTGTTGCGAGCAACCAAGAACAGCTTCTCGGCACGATCACCGATCGATAGCTGAATCTTCGCGAACGCCGGGCCATGGGGTTGCCATTCGAGGCGCCGGAGTTGGCGGTGGCACGGGCTCTGCCGGATGGTGAGGATGGTTGGCTCGGGGCGGGATTTGGCGCGCGTGATGGTGGTTCAGGGGCGGCTGCGGGGGAGCGGTCTGTCTAGGGGCTGGGGTTTGGGGCGAAATGCACTTGTGGATGGCTCGGAAGCAGGCCGGTTGACGGGATGATCGTCGGGTGGGATTGTGGGGTGGTGGGGTTCGGGTGGTCCGAGCCGCACTTTGAGTCACCTATGCTCTGAAGCATGCACGACAATCCAATGGCCATGACCTCGATACTCCGCGTTCTCGTTTCATTCGCCCTGACCGCCGCGGCCTCAGCGCAACAGGTTTCGATCGATCTGACGGGGTGGACGACCGAGAACTATGGCGGCGCCGCGAGCGGCGGCAACTGGTCGGTGAACGTGGGCGGCACCAGCGTCACGCAGACTCAGAACGGGCAGCCGACGATGTTCGTCGGCGATTTTCAGGTCTACAACCTCGTGCTAGAGGGCGACATGACGACCGGCGGGAGCGACGACGACTTCCTCGGCTTCGCGCTCGGGTTCGTGCCCAGCGACATGACCAATGCCGCGGCCGACTACTTGTTGATCGACTGGAAGCGCGGCGCGCAGAGCTACAACTTCAGCTCATGCAGCGTCGGCGGCCTCGCGCCGGCGGGCCTCGCCGTCTCGCGCGTGACCGGCATCGCGACCGACGACGAGTTCTGGCAGCACACTGACTACAACGACCCGTGCTCGCCGCTCGGCCAAGGGCTTACCGAGCTGCAGCGCGGGCTCACGCTGGGCGCCACCGGCTGGTCACCCAACACCACCTACCACTTCCAGTTCACGTTCACGCCGACAAGCCTCGAGGTCTACGTCGACAACGTGCTCGAGATCGACATCACCGGCTCGTTCGCTGATGGCCGGTTCGCCTTCTACAACTTCTCGCAAGCCAACACGACGTATTCGGCGCTGACGCAGGCGCTCGCCGCCACCGCGGTTCCCTACGGCATCGGCTGCCCGGGCGGCACGCCGCTTGTGCTCACGTCGGACACGCCGGAGCTCGGCGGCACGTGGACGCTGCAAGGCAGCGGCCTGGAGCCGGTCTCGCCGTTCGCGCTGTTCTGGTTCGGCAACCTCCAGATCAACCCGGGCGTCGACCTCGGGTTCGCGGGTGCGCCAGGCTGCTTCGGCTACACCAACGGCAACCTGGGCATCTACACCGGGACCCTGACCGCCGGCGTGTCGAACACACCGATCGGGATCCCCAGCGCGTTGCCGCTCTACGGCACCGAGATCTTCGTCCAGATGTCCGGGTTCACGAACTCGAACGCGCTCGGCGTGACGACCTCCAACGGAATGGCGGGCCGCATCGGGCTCTGATCCCGCTGGTTGCTGGCCACCGAGCGGCGTTGGTGCATGAATCGCAGAGGCGCCCACGCAGGCAGCCGATACGGGGTTTCCCGATTCTGTATGCAGCCATGCCGAGCACCAAGTCCCACGTCCTGCGGCGGGCGTTTGGCGTCGACGTGCTGAGGTGTCCGCGCTGCGGTGGGGTTCGTCGGCTGCTTGCTGCGATTCAGGATCCGGATTCGATCGAGCGCGTGCTGCGGGCGATGGGCTTGCCGTGGGAGGCGCCGCAGTTGGCGGTGGCTCGGGCTCCGCCGGAAATCTGGGGGTGACTGGCTCGGGGCGTGTTTCGGCGAGGG
>JBNMNW010000162.1:0-12833 GCA_051278165.1 Planctomycetota bacterium
GCCTTGCCTTGGAACGCGAGCTGCATGCCGGGGGGAATGTTCACCTCGGCAGTGTAGGCGGGTGCACCGGCTACGCCAATTGCATCGTAGTTGCGTTGACGGTCGAGGGCTTGGCGGAGCAAGCGGCTGTGCCGCTCACTCGTGTGGCACACGCCAGCTGAACGCTGCCGTGTCGCGAGGACCTGGAACGGCTGCTTCTACTTGCGTTTTAGCGTGCGAATCGCCGTTCGCACCGACTGTTCGTCCGCTTCGGTGCCGCCAAAGCCATCGACCAACAGCAGCAGGTCGCTGTGTAGTTGCATGTGCACGATGCGGCGGCGCGGGGTGTCTGGCCGCTGGCGTCGCTGCTGTAGCAAAACTACGGTGCGGGACGTCGAGCCATCAGGGCATTGGTGCCAATTAGCTTCGTCACTGGCAGCCTGCTCCTTGTCGGGGACGAGGCCGTATTTCTTCTGGTGGTGGTTGAGCCAGCGGTCCGCAGTTTCTTTGCTCCAGGCCGTCATTTCGGCGGGCACCTGATGGCCAACCAACCACATGTGGCTGGCGTTTGGACCCGACCAGCCAACCCGAAACATCGAACCGCCGACGCGGTGTTGGGTCTTCCAACCATCGGGTCCGTCGAGCTTCAGGTCGTAGCGATCGTTGAGGTAGGTCGACCCTTCGATCATGCCGCCGGTGTGCATGCGCAGCGGTCGCGTCGCTAGTTCGGCGTCCTTGCAGTCGACCTCAAGCAGCATGTAGCTCATGAACAGCTTGTCGATGGCCTGCTTGTGGCGGAGCAGCGATGCCTTGCTACTGCGCAGCAGCAACACGTGCTGGACGCCACCGAACGCAACCACGTGGAATACCGAGACGTCGCCGCCGGACTGTTCGTGATCGAGCGGCAGTTCGACGACGAGCCGTGCCGAGTCCATGCCTGCTGGCGGTTCCTTCTGATGCATCGGCGGTAGCCATGCCGCCGGGATACCAACCTTGGCGCTTGGCTCAAGCTTCGCGAAGGCTTCGGCCAACTTCAGAACGACGGCCTTGGCCTTGATCGGTTTGCTTGGCACCTGCACGTGCACATCGCAGGCGACGTCGGTGCCGATCAGGTAGAAGCTGGCGGACTCTAGTGCGAGACCACGTTCACGTCGCAGCGGCACGCACAGGAAACCATCGACGCCGCCGATCTCGTAGTTGCACGGCGGACAGCGGAACTTCGCATCCGTGACACAGTGAATCTGCGGCGGCATGTCGATCTCGAAGGTCGGCACGACGCCGCCGCTATCGCCACCGTTGGTCTCGTCCTTGGTGCTGTTGCGCACAGCAAGGTAGGTGTCTTCGATGTGCGTGCGCGGCTCGCCGGGCTTCATCGTCTTCGGGTCGGCCTTGCCTGGCCAAGTGGTGATGTGGCGGATGCGCACAACGGTGCGATCCTCGAACACCATTGGACCCGCGACGATGGTCGACTTGCGCGAACGTTCCTTGCCCGAGAGCGTCAGCAGCAATTCGAGGTGACGACCGAGCATCGCCAGTGCACCTTCGTGATCGGGCGTGAACTTGCGCAGGTAGGCCTTGATGTCACCGTTAGTAAACAGTGTGTCGAGGTCCGCAATCAGCGGCCTGATCTTGGTCAGCGAGATTGTCTTGGCTGCGGTCTGCTTGGCGGCATCCTTAGTCTGGCCGCGAACGGTGGATTGGCCGCGAACGGTGCCGTTCGTTGCTATGAGACTGATTGCTGCACAGGCGCACAGGAACGGCAGCAACGCGATCAGGGCCCGGTTCTTTTGGCTCGCCGCAATTTGTAGCGCGGTGATTTGAGATGCGGTGATTTGAGATGCGGTGATTTGAGTCGATGTGATCATCGCAGCTCCTTGCTGTCGCGGTCACTCGCGAGCCACAGGCCATCGGCCGGCTCGTCGAACATTGCGAACGGCTCTTCGTCGTGGGCAACGCGCGCCAGGATGGCGGACATTGGGCTGGTCGAACTCGCATAGGCGACGGCCGGCGAAGCTTGGTCGGCGAGACGCAGTTCGAGCGGCTGACGGATGTCGCCAGTTAATGAGACCCACAGCAGCGCGGCGGCTGCAGTGGCGACGAGTCCGAACACGGTCCAGTTCTGGCCGCGTTTCGAGTAGTCCCGCGGCGCGGGCAGTTGCGGATACCTGTTGGTCTTCTTGCTGCCAATAGCACGGCCGCCAATAGCACTGCTGCCAGTGGCACTGCTGCCAGTGGCACTGCTGCCAGTGGCACTGCTGCCAGTGGCACTGCTGCCAATAGCACTGCTGCCAATAGCACTGCTGCCATCGTCTTGCAGGGCTGCAAGCGTGCGTGATACAAACTCGGTGGACGGCTCTGGTGCGACGTGGCGCGACAGCATCTCCTGCCAACGTTGTTTGCGCTCCTGGGTGAGCTTTCGCACGGTCTGGTCGACGAAGGTGTCGCTTGGCTTGGGGGCGCCAAACTGTTGCAGCAATTCGGTCGGCAAGGCCTGGTCGAGTTCGGCGATTTGGGCGTCGAGATCGAGGTCGTCCTGGCGAGCCTGCATCACCCGGTCTGCGAATGAAGTGGAGCCATTTGGGCCAGCATTCTGTGATCCAGCATTCTGCGATCCAACGTCCTTTGATCCACTCTGCGGTCCAACCGCGTCGGCCGAGCCAATCTCATGCAGTAAGCCAGCATCATCCTGTAAATCAGGCATCGGCTGGTCGAGCCACGTGTCTTCGCTAGGGAACCGTCGCACGGCGTCGAGCTCGTCGAAGTGTTCGTCGTGATTGCTCATGCGCCGGCCTCCAAATACGGAGCGAGCTGTTTGCGCAGCGACTCCTTGGCTCGGAATAGGCGGGACTTCACGGTGCCTTCGTTGACGCCAGTGATCGATGCAATCTCGCGGTAGTCGAGGCTCTCGTATTCGCGCAAGACAAAGACCATGCGTTGGTCTTCGCCGAGGGTGGCGAGCGCTTCACCGATGCGACGGCCGAGCTCGGAGTTTTCGAGGTCCTCGGTCGGCTGTAGTTCGCGGCGGTCTGGGAAGTCACGATCGGTTTCATCGGCGCCGACCGCGTGCATGCTGGTTGTCTTCAAACGCCGCTTCTTGAGCACGTCGAAGCAGTGGTTGCGCACGAACGTGTAGACCCACGTGGTGAACTTGGCGCGGCTGGGATCAAACTTGTCGATGGCACGGAACACTTTCAAAAAGACCTCTTGGGCGAGGTCCTCGACCTCGCGGCGATATCCAGGTCCGAGAAAGCGGAAGATCGTTGCGATCACCGGTCGGTGCAGGCCTTCCACGATCGCGCGGTTGGCATCCTCATCACCCGATCGGGCTTTAAGGACTAGTTCGTTGGTGATTTCGGTCATCTTCGAGAGTGGCTTTTGAAGAAGAAGTCGGTTGTTTCGAAGAACCGTGCCTGTGGTTCCAAGGAATCCTTGGGGAACGCCTTGAGGGGCCACATTCGCCCGCCCGGATTGTGGCCGTTCGGGTCACATGCTGTACTTGATCAGGTCCTCGTCATCGCCGGTTTCGCCCAGTTGCTCGTTCACTAGGGCCTCGTCGATGACGATCTTCTGGCCACCGCGCTCGCTGGCGTCAAACGACAGCTCTTCGAGGCACTTCTCAAGAATGGTCATCAGGCGACGGGCGCCGATGTCTTGGGTCGTCTGGTTGGCGCGGAAGGCCAGGTTGGCGAGCCGACGCAGGCCGCCGTCGGTGAACGATAGAGCGACGTTCTCGGTCTCGAAGAGCGCGACGTATTGGCGGGTTAGCGCGTTCTTGGGCTCGGACAGGATGCGGACGAAGTCGTCTTCGGTTAGCGACTGCAGCGCGACGCGGACCGGGAAGCGACCCTGCAGCTCGGGGATCAGTTCGGACGGCTTGTGGAAGTGGAACGCGCCAGCTGCCAAGAACAGCATGTGGTCGGTGCGAACGTGGCCGTAGCGGGTGTAGACGGCGCAGCCTTCGACGACGGAGAGCAGGTCGCGCTGCACACCTTCGCGCGACACGTCGGGGCCGTCGCTGCCGCCGGAGCTGACGATCTTGTCGATCTCATCGACGAACACGATGCCATCGTTTTGGGCGCGGTCGAGCGCCTCTTGCACGATGGCGTCTTGGTCGAGCAGTTTGTCGGCTTCTTCGTCGTGGATGATGGCGCGTGCTTCCTTGATGGTCAGCTTGCGCACCTTGGTCTTGCTGCCCGGCGAACGACCCCACATCTCCTGCAGTGCAGCTGCGTCGATACCCATGGTCTCGTTGCCTTGGGGCCCCATGACGCTCAGGGTTGGCGTCGCCGAGTCGGCAACTTCGACTTCGATTGAGCGGGCTTCTAGGCGGCGTTCGCTCAGGTCGTTGCGCAGCGCGACGCGGGCCTGTTCGCGCTCGGCGAGATCCTTCGGTGAGTCGTGATCGAAGTCATCACCGTCGTCTTCTGGCTTGGCCAATGGCCGCCAGAAGCCGCCTTCCATGATGCCCGGCATGCCAACGCTGCCGTCTTGATATTCTTCGAGGCCGAGTTCTTCGAGCAGGGCCGCGAAAATGCGGTCTTCAGCGGCTTCACCAGCGAGCTTGTCGACTTCCTTGATCTTCTCCGCGCGCACCAACGCGATTGAAGAGTCGACCATGTCGCGCACCATCGATTCGACATCGCGGCCGTGGTAGCCAGTCTCGCTGTATTTGGTCGCTTCGACCTTGACGAACGGGGCGCGTGCCAGCGTTGCCAAGCGGCGTGCGATCTCCGTCTTGCCGACGCCAGTGGGGCCGATCAGCAGGATGTTTTTTGGGTAAACCTCCGCAGCGACATCCGCACCCAGTTGTCGGCGGCGCCAGCGGTTGCGCAGTGCTACCGCGACGGCACGCTTGGCCTTGGACTGGCCGACGATGTAGTCATCAAGGCGGCTGGTAATCTCGCGAGGAGTGAGGTCTTTGGCAAAATCAGTCATCAGAGGCCAAACAGCATAGCGCCGCTTGCGTACTGTACCCGGTTCAAACAACAACCCTGGCTGGCGTGCGACCTGTGGTTTGAACCGGGTACAGTACGCAGGTTGTGGTTTGAACCGGGTACGGTACGCAGGTTCGGTACGCAGGTTTGGTGGACAATGACAACCGGCGCCGTTGAGGCGCCGGTTATTGGGTCTGCCGGAACGGTTGTTGGATCCGGGTTGCTGTTGAAGTTTTGCTTAGCCCTGTTTGGCTTTGGCGCGCTCGCGCTTCTTGTCGGTGAACGTTGCCTCGTCGGGCCACTTTGCGAACACCTTCATCCAGGCTCCGGCGGTCTTGGTGTTCCACAGCGCCTTGGCTGGGTGCATGACCTCATCGGCTTGCACCGCGGCGTAGCCGGCGTTGAGGCCGCCTGTGATTTCTTCGATCGCCTTGTTCAGTTCGAAGCCAAAGGCGCCGTCGCCCGGCTGGCGGTAGTCGAGCTTGTTGAGGATCTCGAGGAGACCGAATAGGCCGGCGTAGCCTTCTTCCACTAGCTTGGCCTTGGCGCGGATGCTTCGGAGGCCACCATCGACGTCGAGGTCGGCGACGGTCTCCATGATCTCGGCCTTCTTGGCAGCGTCGATGCTTTCGGGCCACTGCACTTCGCCATACATCTCAACGGCCGTTAGGACCTCGCTCATGGTTTTTGGCGGATTCTTCTGCTTCTGCCAGCGCTCCTTTTTGACGTTCGGATCGTTATTGTCGTTCGCATCGCCATTGTCGTTCGCATCGCCATTGTCGACCGGATCCCCAATGTCGACCGGCCTTGGGACGATCTCCGGAGCTTCGACAGGCTTTGCGCCCTCTGCCGGCGTCGCGTTAGCCTCCGGCTTCGTGCCTTCGTCGGAGACGGCAAGGTTGCCGACTTCTGGCTTGGTGGCGTTCGCATCCGCTGCGTTTACCTGCTGGTCGACGGTCGCCGCCTCGTTGCTGAGCTTCGGGTCGTCTCCGCCCATCATCATGACGACGACTACGACGACCAGTGCCAGCAGGCCAACGCCACCGATGATCATCGGCGTGTTGTCCTTCTTCTTCTCGCGTCCCCGACGTGACGTGTCTTCGCCGTCGTCATCCTTGGCACCGCGGCGCGAACGGCTACTGCCACCGCGAGCTGGCTTGTCGGCCTTCGGGCTTGCAGCGGCAGCCGCGGTCTTGCGACCAGCAGTGCGGCTCTTGCTGCGATCGACGGCGGGCTTGGCGGCCGCTGCCGGACGACTTGCAGCTGGCTTCGCAGCAGCTGCCGGCGAACTGTCGCTACCGGCGGATTCGCGCTGCTTGGCGACGTCGATCACCGAGCCACATTTCTGGCACTTAGCCTGCGTGCCTTTGAAGGTCGGCGGCAGTTTGTACTTCGCGCCACAATTGTCGCACGTGATCGGGATGACACTCATCGTTCGGGGCTCCTAAAGTCAGTCTAATCGGTCAGGGTTGTATGTAGTTGGGCAGCAACGGCTACTTGCCGTCGTCGTTGCCTTCGAGGTTCTCGCTGCTATCAAAGAACTCATCGAGGTTGTCGCTGTAGCGATACCAGTGCGCGAACCACTGTCGGATGCACGACTGGCGGCGCTTCTTGTCGGCCTCGTCGTTGCCGGTTGGCCTTGCTGGGTAGTTCACCGCGTAGCCAGTCCATTGGTAGAGCGCGCGGTCTAGCAAGATGATCTTCTGGTGGTTGCCGATGACATCGTCGTAGACGTCAAACATCGCGTTGAGCACGCGTGGTACGGTGGCCTTCTTGCCGGCCTTGTCCGATGATTTGATCTTGTTGGTGGCGCGGTTGAACAGCGCGCCCGGTGCATCCGGCACTGCCGCGGCGAGAATGCCCGCGACGATTTCGTCCGCCATCGCCCGTTGCTCGGGTGTCGCTTGATCCCAGTGGGGGACAGCGGTTGGCGTCGATTCCGCGACCTTGCGAGTGCCGGCGGAGTCCGTGATCTCGACCGCCTCAGGCTTGGCGATGTCTTTATTGCCTGTGAAGTAGACGATGCTCGGGTCCTTGCCCACCAGGTAGACCGGCTTCTGCTGCAGCGTGAAACTGGTCACCTTGACGGTGTCGCCATCGGTGTTGAACGTGACGAGGAACGTGCCGCGCGTGTTCCGCTTGAACCGATCGTCACCTGACTTGGGGGTCACGTAGATGAAGGCGCTGCCGCTCGCTGCGGTCATGTCGGCGTCGGTCTCGAGCCTGGTGCTGCCGCATTCCATGGTGCGTAGCAGGTTGGTCGACTTGTCCTTCTGCAGCGCGGCCATGACGGTGGCCGCCTCGGCGTTCTCAAGGTTGAGGTGCGCGGCCATCGCGGTCAGGTCGGTGTGACGCGTCAGCACCAGCTGGTTGTTGTTGCCGATGGACTGTGCCCAAGCCGCGATGCCGAGAGCTCGTGGGTGGTCACCCTTGCCGTACGGAGCGATTACGACCTTGGGTGCTTCGTTCTTTTTGACCGGCTTCTTGTCGCCGCTGGACATCACGAACAATCCGATGATCGCGACTATAGCCACGCCGAAACCGATGTAGGTCTTGGTGTGGTCGGGCGCCGCGATGCGCTTGCCGACCGTGGTCTTGGCGAAGAAGACGCGGTGGCACTCGGTGCACTCGATCTTCTCGTCGAGCATGTCACTGGTGACGCGGTAGGCGGCTGCACATTGCGGGCAGCTAATGTCGACCTTGCCGTCGGTGCGTTGCCTGCCGCCCGCGCGGCCAGAGCCTGCACGTTCGGAACCGGCGCGGCTTGAGGACGAACGACGGGAAGAAGATGAGCGTGCCGAGGATGGGCGTTTGGCCACGGAAGAACCTGCCGGGGGTGAGGAGTCGGGGAGCGGACTGGGCTAAGCACGGTAAAGTGCCTTGCGGCAAGGTGTCAACGGCGCGGGGGGCTAGTCGGTTCTTCCTGGTAGCTTACCTTCGCCAATCGGTGCAGATCGATTACACCATGAGCATGCGTTTTCGGCTCAACAGCGACATGACGCCGGCTGGCGATCAACCGCAAGCAATCGAGCAGTTGACCACCTGGATCGAGGGTGGCGAAAAAGCCTCGACCCTGCTTGGCGTGACCGGATCCGGCAAGACCTTCACGGTGGCCAAGCTAGTCGACCGGCTGCAGCGGCCGACTTTGGTGCTAGCGCCAAACAAGACCTTGGCGGCTCAGCTGTACGGCGAGTTCAAGTCGTTCTTCCCGGATAACGCGGTCGAGTATTTCGTTAGCTACTACGACTACTACCAGCCAGAGGCCTACGTCCCGACGACGGACACGTTCATCGAGAAGGATGCGATGATCAACGAAGCGATCGAGCGCATGCGTAATTCGGCGACCAGGTCGTTGATGGAGCGGCGGGATGTGCTGATCGTCGCGTCGATCAGCTGCATCTACGGCCTCGGCTCGCCGGAGAACTACCGCGAGCTGTCGGTGCGGATCAAAAAGGGCCAGACGATTGATCGCGATGTGTTGCTGCGCCAACTGACCGCGATCCAGTTCGTGCGCGATAACTATGACTTTCAGCCGGGGCGCTTCCGCGTGCGTGGCGATGTCGTCGAGGTCTATCCGTCCTACGAAGAGGCGCGGGCGTTGCGCATCGAGATGTGGGGCGACGAAATCGAGAGCATCAGCGCGGTCGATCCGCTGCGTGGCGAAGTGATTGAGCAGCTGGACGAGATCACGATCTATCCAACGACGCACTACATCGCGACCAGTGGCCAGACGACCGCTGCCTGCGCTGCCATCGAACTCGAACTCGAGGAGCGGCTGAAGGACCTTGAAGGCCGCAAGAAATTGTTGGAAGCGCAGCGGCTCGGCCAGCGCACCCGTCATGACCTTGAGATGCTGCGGGCTACAGGCATGTGCCAGGGCATCGAGAACTACAGTCGGCACTTCGACGGCCGCGCGGTCGGGCAGCCGGCGGCGACGTTGTTGCACTACTTTCCCGACGACTTTCTGATGGTGGTCGACGAGTCGCACGTCGCCATGCCGCAGGCCGGCGGCATGTATCGTGGAGACCGAGCGCGCAAGACGACGTTGGTCGAGCACGGCTTCCGTTTGCCGAGTGCCTTGGACAACCGGCCGCTGATGTTCAACGAACTCGAAGGCTTGTTGCAACAGGTGTTGTTCGTCTCGGCGACGCCGTCTAAGTACGAACTCGATAAGAGCGGCGCGAACGTGGTCGAGTTGGTTGTGCGGCCAACCGGGCTAATCGATCCTCCGGTTGATGTGCGACCCGCACGTGGCCAGGTTGACGACGTGTTGGCTGAGGTACGGTTGCGCGCCGAGCGTCACGAACGCACGTTGATCACGACGTTGACCAAGCGTTCGGCGGAAGAACTGACCGACTACCTGCGCGATCTCGGTATCAAGGTTCGCTACCTGCACAGCGACATCGACAGCCTCGAACGCACCGAGCTGATCCGTGACCTGCGCCTAGGTGTGTTCGATGTGCTGGTCGGCATCAACCTGTTGCGCGAAGGCCTCGATATTCCCGAGGTGACCTTGGTGGCCGTGCTCGATGCTGACAAGGAAGGCTTCCTGCGCAGCAAGACGTCGTTGGTGCAGACCTGTGGCCGCGCCGCGCGCAACGCCGATGGCCGCGTCATTCTTTATGCCGACAAGCACACGGACTCGATGAAAGGCGCGATGGCCGAAATGGAGCGGCGCCGCGTCAAGCAACGCGCGCATAACGAAGAGCATGGTGTCACGCCAACAACGATCATCAAGCCGGTGCGTGCGCTGCTCGAGACTCGTGACGATGACGAGCAAGAGGGCGGTCGCGGCAAGAAGGGCAAGGGCCGCGGCAAAGGCAAGGGCCGCGGCAAGAGCCAGTCTGGTGACGAGGCTCCGGCGGCACCGAAGCGTCAGTTCGCGAGCCACCAAGAAATGCTGCGCCACCTGAAGCAGTTGCGCGCGGAGATGATGGCTGCCGCCAAGAACCTCGATTTCGAGCTGGCAGCGCAGATTCGTGACGAGGTCTACCGGCTGGAGCAGGCCGAGATGGAGTTGCTCTAGTTCGCGTTCGTGACCTGCACGGGGGTGGCGAGCCGCTTGTCCGGATGGCGCTAGGAGTCGATGGCGTGGCCGATGCCGTCACGCTAGTCGCGCGTGGGGAAGCGTTTGGGACTTCGGTTCTCAGCTTTCGTGCCTACTCGCGAGACCGGATGTGTGCCGAGTAGCAGTTGCCGTCACCATCGATTCGCGCCAGACTTGCCGTCCTCATGAGCGCTCCCGACGTATTCACCCTGCCGGCTCCGTATTACCTGTTCCGCCTGTTGACCGGTTCGGACCACATGCACTTCGGCTGGTTCCGCACGGACGATGAGGATCCGGGCGACGCGCAAGAGAACATGATGGAGCTCAACCTGTTCTTCCGGCCGGGCAAGCTGGATACCGCGCTCGATGTTGGTGCTGGCTTGGGGGCGACGGCGCGCTGGTTGTCTCGCCGCGACATTGCGGTCACGTCGATTTCGCCGGATGCGCCGTTGATCGAGTATGCGCGGCTTGCGGCGGCGAGCGACGACGTCAAGCACCGGGTCGACTTCCAGGTCTGCAAGTTCGAAGAGTTCGAGCCGAAGATGCAATACGACTGGGTGCTGTTCCAGGAGTCGTTCCAATACTTCGACGACGTGCACGACACGATCTCACGCGCGCGCGATGCCGTTCGCATCGGTGGTCGTCTGCACATTGGCGACCAGTTCTTGCACGTCGACCTGCCGCGCGAGCAAGGCCGCTTCCACTACCTGCCGACCGTGCTGAGGATCGCCAAGAAGCTTGGCTTCGAGTTGCGCACCAAGTGCGATGTCAGCCGCGCCGCCTACCGCATGACGGGCCGATGCCTGGAAGTGCTGCGCGAGAACAAGGATCAGTGGATTGCTGAGCACTCGGCTAAGATTCCGAGCATCGAGAAGGACATCAACGACATGCTCAACTGCGGCACGATCGAGTGGGATGCCTATGTTGGTGGTCATCTGAGCTATGAGTTGATGGCCTTCGAACGCGTTCAGTAGTCGCGAACTGTACGCGATGAGTTTGCTGGTGTTTGGCGCGCCGGCGGTCTAGACGACTCCTATGGATCCTCGCATCGTTGACAAGGTAAGCCGGTTTCCGACGGGGCCCGGTATCTACCTGTTTCGCGATGAAACGGATCAGGCGATCTATGTTGGCAAGGCTGCCGACCTGCGCAGTCGCGTGCGCAGCTACTTGAAGCCTGGTGGCGATGGCCGCTACCAGCTGCGCTTCTTGGAGAACGAAGCGCGTGACGTGGAGTTCATTGCGACGGCGACCGAGCAGGAGGCACTGCTGCTCGAGAACACCGTCATCAAGAAGCACAAGCCGCGCTACAACATCAAGCTCAAGGACGATAAGTCGTTCTTGTTGCTGCGGCTCGATCGAGCGGAGCAGTGGCCGTGGTTTCGGTTCGTACGTCGGCGCCGTGATGACGGTGCACAATACTTTGGCCCGTTCGCATCGGCGAAGGCGGCGCGCCGCACGTTGCGCTTGCTGCACAAGATCGTGCCGCTGCGCGACTGTAGCGATGCCGTGCTCAACAACCGCGCGCGCCCGTGCATCAAGCACCAGATCGGTCGCTGCCCGGCGCCGTGCGTCGACTTGGTTACGACCGAGGACTACAACCGGCTGCTCGACCAAGCCGTTCGTATCCTTAGCGGCGAGATCGGGCCGTTGGTGCAAACCCTGAAGAAGCGCATGGCGCAGGCAGCCGAGAGCCTTGAGTTCGAACGGGCGCAGGCGTTGAAGGAACAGATGCAGGCGCTGCAATCGGTCGCCGAGCGACAGACCGTGGTCGCCGGCGCCGGGGATGAGGATGCGGTCGGGGTCTACCGGCGCGGCAGCGAGGTGACGATTGCATTCTTGGCCTTCCGCGGTGGGGCCCTCGAGCAGTGTCGGCGCCATACGGTGACCAGCGAACTGCCCAGCGACCTGCTGCTCGCGGATCTGTTGGCGCGGCTCTACGAAGGCGATCGCTACGTGCCGAGCGTGTTGATCGTGCCCGAACTGCCAGCAGAGCCGTCGATCCTGCGAGGCTGGCTTGAGCAGAAGCGCGGCGGCCGGGTCGAACTGCATGTGCCGTCTCGCGGCAACCGACTGCAACACCTCAAGCTGGCGCAGCAAAACGCACGGCTTGCCGACGAAGTCGCGGTCGATGCCGACGCCCGGCGACGCTTTGCCGCGCAGCGCCTTGCCAAGCTGTTGGACCTCGATGAGGCGCCCGAACGTTTGCATTGTCTCGATGTCTCAACGATGCAGGGCACCAACACCGTGGCTTCGCGCGTTTGTTTCGTCGACGGCCAGCCATTCAAGACGCACTACCGTCGCTTTAAGATCTCGAAGGAGAACGCCGGCGATGACTTCTCGTCAATGGAAGAAGCGGTGCGGCGGAGTCTGTCCCTTTGCCTCAAACGCGAGGATGAAGAACTGCCGGATCTGTTGGTTGTCGATGGTGGCCTCGGCCAGCTTGCCGCCGCCGAACGCGCGCTGGTGGAGCTCGGCTTGCAGGGCGACCTCAAGCTGTGTGGCCTGGCCAAGAGCCGGCTTAAAGGCGTGGGGGACGCGCGCGTCGAGAGCGGCGAGCGCATCTTCTTGCCTGGTCAAGAAACGCCGATTCCGTTGCGCTTGAACGAGCCTGAAACCTTGCTGGTCGCGGCGATACGCGACGAGGCTCACCGCTTCGCCATCACCTACCATCGCAAGCAGCGCGGCAAGATCACGAGCGCGCTCGATGACGTCGCCGGGGTCGGCCCGACCAGGCGGCGCGCGGTGCTGCGCCACTTCGGTTCGTTGACCGCGTTGCGCGCCGCCTCGCGCGAGGACCTGCTCGCGATGCCAGGTTTGCCGAAGGCGATCGCCGAAGCGATCTACTTGTGGTTGTGCCCGGCCGGCGTGGATGG
>JBNMNW010000163.1:0-12803 GCA_051278165.1 Planctomycetota bacterium
GCGCCGGCGAAGATGATTGACATCACCGCGGCTGGGTGTCCCTTCGCGCCGAATGCGAGTAGCACGCCAAACGCGCCGATCGCGCCGACGGTGCCGGCAACCAGTGACAAGCCGATCGCCTTGCCGGGCATCGACCACGATGCCTTCGCCGCGAGCAACATGCCTGCTGGGGCTAGTACTGCGATCAGGAAGTAGGCGATGCCAACCCAGAAGAACGCCTTGTAACGACCGTTGACTTGGTCGCCCATGCTGACTTGGCCGGCGTGGAGTAGCACTCCATACAGTCCCCACGAGATGACAGTGAGCAGGGCGAACAGGATCCAGGTTTGCATAATAATAGTGTCGGTGTGGTGGCTCCCCGCCGCAAGCGCACTTCATGGGCGCATGCATTGGTGGCTCGATGGAAAGTCTAGTTGGGCGATCTATGCGTTGGGCGGTCGATGCGTTGGGCGATCTATGAGTGCGCTGTCGAACTGGCTTCGTTTGCGATCAGCCGATGGCAGATGTCGGCCACCTTCTGGGCCATCTGGTTGGCGGAGAACTTCGTTGCGACCGATTGGCGGCCTTGCGTGCCAAGGGTGGTCGCCAAGTTTTCATTCAGCAATACCGACTCGAGTGCGTTGGCCAAGGCTTCGGGGTTGTTCGGCTCGCACAACACACCGCCTTGGGTCGCTTCGATGATCTCAGGGAACGCTGCGTGTCGTGGCTGCACGACTGGAACGCCTGCCGCCATCGCTTCCAGCAAGTAGAGGCCGAAGGATTCTTGGTAGCGAGCCGGCACCGACAGCGTGCTCAGCGTGTGTAAGAACGCGACCTTTGCCGCGCGGTCGATGTTCGGCAAGAACTCGGCGTCGCTGGCGAAGCCACTGGTGGCAATGCGTTGCTGCAATTCGCGAACGTAGCGTTGGTCTTCGGCTAGTTGCACGCCGGCAACGCGTAGACGCAAGCCCTTGACAGTGCCACGTTGCTTGAGGATCAGGAACGCATCGATCAGCGTATCGAGTCCCTTCTCCTGACACATGCGGGCCAGGTAGCCGATCGTTTTGGGATGCGGACTTGCGGTGCCAGTTGGCGCGAAGCTGGCGGCGTCGATGCCGTTATGCACGACGTGCAGCTTGTCGGTGGTTGCGCCCAATCGATCGCGCATCTCCGTGCCGTATGTCTCGCTGACCGCGATCAGTGCGTCTGCTTCGGCGGCACGTTCGCGCAAGGCTTGCCATGCAGCATCGGCATCGACTTGGCTGAGAGCGTCCAGGAACGGCGTCTCACCCTGCAGCGTTACGACGATCGGTACCCCGAGCGATTCGCGCAATCGCCGCACGATGCCAACCAGCATCGCGTTCGAGACGATGACTACATCCGGTTTGGGTTGCGTCGCAATCCATCGCATCAGCTTGTCGACCTCAAGCGCTTGCCGGCCGCATTCCCCGCGCAGGATTGACACCGTCATCGGCCCGAGTCCCTTGGCATCCGTCATGTTGCCGCGGCGTGAAGCCCAGCGAAGTAGCGACGGCCGGTCTAGCCATTTGCTGAGGAAGAGCGGGAGGTAGCGAGCGAGTCGAGTCTTTTGCTGCAGGTAGACATTGATGCCGCCCATGTGCACCGGTTGCTCTTGCTGCTCGCGCTCGAGTTGCATCGGTAGATACAGTTGTACCGCCGTGACATCGTGGCCAATGGCCTGCAACGCCTGTCCCAGCGCGTCATCGCGTAGGCAGCTACCGCAGTAGAAATGACCGGTGCCCGGTGTCAGCAACATCACGCGCATGGTTTGCCTACTTGCTCGTGACGGGTACATGAAACGCGTAGACGCGGTGGTCGCCGGTGCCGACGACGATCAAGCCATTGACAACTGCCGGCGACGAGTAGATCGCCTTGCCAACGTCGTAGTTCCAGAGTTCCTTGCCGTCCTTGAGCGACAGCAAGTAGAGGCGGCCGTCACCGGATCCGAACACCACCTTGTCGCCGGTGATTACTGGCGAGGCATCGACCTTGCGCCGCGTCTGGAACTTCCACTGTGGCGTGCCGTCCTTGCGAAGCACGCAGTGAAGGTTCTTGTCGCGGCCGCCAAACACGACGTACGTATCGTTGAGTGCGGGAGACGATACGAAGCCATCGCGCTTGCTGGCGTAGCGCCAGTCGATTGCGCCGCTTGTTAGGTCGACGCTGAGGAACTCGTTGCCGTAATGGCCGAAGTACGCCTTGCCCTTATATAGTGCGACCGATCCGGCTACTTGGCATCCCGACCCTAGCTCAACCTTGTTGACGCGCACCCCGGTCTCGACGTTGACGAGGTGCAGGCCGGCATCGCAGCCACCGAACACGATCTCGCCGTTGTAGATGGCGGGTGTGCCGTTCACATAGTTGTCGGTCTCGTATGCCCACATCTTGTTGCCGGAGTCGTCGAGGCAGTAGACGTTGGCGTCGTAACTACCGACGACGATGCGCGTCTCGCCGTTCTTGGCCGTGAACCAGTTGGCACCGCCGAGGATCTTGTCTTGGGTCTCGAACTTCCAAGCGAGCTTGCCAGTCTTGGCGTCGAGTGCGTAGAGGAAGCCATCCGATGAACCGATGTAGACGCGGCCGTCGAGCACCAATGCCGGCGCTTCGACCATGTCTTGCGTTGCATACGACCAGCGCTTGACACCAGTGACCTGGTCGATGGCGTAGACCGAGTTGTCGGTGGAGCCGATGAACACCAGACCGTCGGCGATCGCTGGCGACGAGAGGATCTCGTCCTTGGTTGCGTACGTCCACGCGAGTGTTGGCTTGCTGCCGATACGGCCCGGTGCCTCGCCCTGCAGTTGCGGGTTGCCGCGGTAGTGCGGCCATTCGGTTGGCGTTGCGATCGCCGGTGCGATGTTGGCGCGGGCAACGACCCGGACCTTGGTTGCCGCAGCAAACTGGTAGTTGGCTTGGAATGCGTACTTTCTCAGCAGTTCGCGTCGCAGTGTTAGGATCTCGGAGCTGCGGGCTTTGCCGCCGCCAAGTTCGAGCCGTAGGGAAGGCGCTACCGACCGCAGTAACGTGACCTTGCGAGCAAGAACCTGTACCAGGTGGCTGCCGGTCTCGCTGGTGACCGGCTGTGAAATGGCGCCAATTTCTAGTGAGCGAACCATCGCCGTGAAGGCGTCGCCATAGCGGTTGTAGTTGTAGCCAGCCAGCACGCCGGCATCTGCCCTGCGACGCGGGTCACGCAGCAAGCGCCTGGTCAAGCGGTCGTGTGAGAGCTTGAGTAGCTCGTCAAACGACGCTCCGTTTTGTAGTCGCGCTCGCAGCGCCTGCGCATGCTGCTGCGCGGTTAGTGGCTTTGACCGTTCGTCCGTGCTGAGGATGTGCCGCACCCGAACGCGCACGCCGTCTTGGCCGTAGCGGTGGTGGAAGCGGGCGAGCAGCGATTCTTCGTCGATACTGCGGCGCGCGCCGACCAGTTCGCGGATGCGAAGGTCGCGAAGTTGGTCCGTTGCGTAGCGCGCCAATGATCCGCCGATTGCTGCGCCAGTCGGGCTCTGTTGTGATTCGAGCGAGAAACGCATCGCCATCGAACGCGCCAGCATGGTTGCCGTGCGCGCGACGCCCTTGGCCTCGCATTCGCGCGCGAGCAGGTAGTCGAAAGCCAGGTTCTCAAGTACGCGCGGGCTCTTGCGATCGCCGGCGTAGCTGGTGAAGGAATCGTTGCTGATGACGCCTTTGGATGTCGTGGCGGCAGCCTCTGAGTCGGTGCCAGCGGCACGTTCGGTGAAGAATGCGCCGCTTGCGTCGAGCCGCAGCGATTGCGCGTTCGTCAGTCCGACCAGCAGTGACAGAGCTAGGAGTAGGCGCGCGGTCTTCATGACGTGATTTGCGCAAACAGCGAACGGAACGCCGCAACGTCGACGGGGCGGGGATTGAACTGTGCGGTCCACTGCTCGGCCGCTTCGGCTGAAAGGGCTTCGATCGCCGACTCGGGGATGTTGTCGGGAGCACGTTCGAAGCCGCCAATCGCGACCAGTTCGCGCAAGCGCACGACGAGTCGTTTGACCGCGTCCATGGTCGGCACGCTGCGCTCGACCAAGCCGGCGTCATACGCAAGTTCGGCGTAGCCCAGCGCGGCTTGCTTGTCCCGGGCGTTGAATAGCACCACCAACGGCAGCATCTGGCCAACCGCTTGGCCGTGCACGATGCCGAACTGTCTGGTGAGTGGGTTGGCCATCGAGTGAGCGGCGCCGAGCATGCTGTTCTCGATGGCGATGCCGGCTGCCGCGGAGGCACGCAGCATGGCACTGCGCGCGGCGAGGTCGTCGGGCTTGGTTAGGGTGATTTCGAAGTTGCGTTCGACCAAACGGAACGCTTCCCGCGAATACATCACCGACGCGTCGGTGCGCGCAGTTGTCACGGCGGTCTCGACCGCGTGGGCGAGTGTGTCGAGGCCGGCGCAGACCGCAACGAGACGAGGTTGGCTGCGCGTTAGGTCCGGGTCGAGGATCGCAAAGCGCGGCACCTCACCGCCGCACGCCATCTTGCGTCCGGTGTCGTTGTTGGTGATCAGAGCGAACGACTGCACTTCGCTGCCAGTGCCAGCCGTGGTTGGGATCGCAATCACTGGTGGTTGCGGATGCGGCTTGGTCTTGCGGCCGAGATAGTCGCGCATGCGACCGCCGCCGTTGGCCAGGATCGAACACCCCTTGGCGACATCGATGCTGCTGCCGCCGCCGAGCGCGACGATCCATTCCGCGCCATCGTCTCCGAACGCTTGCTTGTAGGCGGCGACGCAGGCCTCGACGTTGTCTTCGTCGGGGTTCTCGCGCACGGCATCAAAGCGGTGGCAGGTTGTGCCCTTGGCTGCGAACATCGCCTCCAATCGCTCGACGTGTCCGGCCGCAACGATGCCGGGGTCGGTGACCAGCAAGACGCGTTGATCGGCGATCCCGGCAACTTGCTCGAGCGAACCCTGCCCAGAGATCAAGTTGGTGCCTACCTGGATCGGCTGCGGGTCCATCACCAGGCCTTGGCACGTTGGATGGCGCGTCGTTCGTAGAGGAACTCGAACAGGTTGCCTTCGTGTGGTTGGTCCCACTCGACATGCGATGTTGCTACGGGACCAAGGTTGAGGCGGTCGACGTTGTGCGAACGGGTCAGGTCGTCGACGAGTTGTTGGTCGCGGGTGATCGCGGTGACGACCAGGCTTGGTCCCATGACTTCGGCCATTTGCGCTTGCGGCACTTCGACGACCGATGAGAACGGGAACAGGAACTCGGTCTTGGCCAGCGGGTGTTCGATGCTGTCGCAGCGCACGATCGTCGGCAATAGATACGGCGCGCCCGCGAGTTCTTGTGCGCGCTTGGTGCCGCGATGTTTGCTGCTGACGTCTTGGGCGCCACCAGCCTGCACGTCGGCGTCGATCTTGGCATCGATGAACTCGGCGAACTTGCGGTTGGCGAACGCCGAGAGCGTTGCCGCGTCGTCTGCCGGCGCGCACGGCTTGTGGCCGGCGAGTTCTTGGGCTAGCGCGGCGGCGATTTCGTCACCGTGCGATGGCACTAGAATAGACGAAGCGTTGATGCAGCTTCGGCCGCCATTGGCTGCAACCGAGTCGACCAGCACGTGCAGATGGTCGCGCCAGTTGTCGATTTGGTCGGCGCCGATCAGCACCTTGCTGCGGCCAGGGCCGTGGATCTGCACCCGAATGTCGTGGGCGTAGGCGTCGGTGACGGTGACGTCGCCGAACAGCAGTGTGCGGCCGCAGCGTTCGAGGATGACGGCCGAGCCTTCGTGATCAGTCGGGTAGAAGCTGAAGGCTTCCGCCGGGCAGCCGGCTGCGATGAACGCTCGCATGATTCGCAGCGGCGTCCACGGTTCTTCACGGCCAGGCTTGAGCACGACCGGGATGCCGAGCGCAAGCGACGGCATCCAGATGGAGTTGACGCCTGGCGAGTTGCTGGGCAACACCACGCCAAGGGCGTTGGTCGTCGGCGAGTAGTGCACCGGGATGCCGTCGTGTTCGCCAAAGCCTGTTTCGACGACCTTGGGACTCATGCCGCGCATCAGGCCGTTGAGGATGCCAGCCATGCCATCGAAGACCGTGAAGATCTTCTGCATGTTGCGGCGCACGAGCACATGGGGGAGCCCACTGGTCTGGCTCAGCGTGGCGATGTATTGATCGGCGGTCTGCGTGTCGCCTTCACTGTTGAGCGGTAGCTCGCCATGCAGGAACAGTTGCCCGGCCTTCTTACAGATCTCCAGCAGTTGCTCACTGCTTAGCTCACGCAGCTTCTTGGCGGCCGCGTGTTGGCGGCGCAAGTCGCGCTTGATCATGCCTGCGTTGCACTGGCTGATGCGCGCCAAGATCTTGTCGCTGCCGATGCCGGAGATCTCAGTCTGGTCGAGGCTGGTGTATTCGACGCCGGCCCGCAGCACTGGGATGTGCGGCGCTGAGCTGTGCGGCGCTGAGCTGTGCGGCGCTGAGCTATGCGGAGCACTCAATAGACTCCCTCCACGATCGTTGCTGCCTGCGCGCCGAACGGTCGCACCTCGGCGACGCCGTCCCACGGATAGGCGTCACACGGTGCGCGTCGCAACGCTTCGTCTCGCTCAAGGAATCGCGGCATGAAGAACTCCTTGGTCAGTGTGGTCAGCTCGACGCGGCCCCATTGCTCATAGTCGACAAGCTTGTCGGTCGCATCGGGATCGACGACCCGCAGCAGCGCGCGCGGTTGTGGCGCGTAGTAGGTGATCGAGTAGTTGTCTTCGCGCAAGGTGCGGCGGTGCGCCGCGAGGCCCATCAGCGTGTTGCCATAGGTCGGCACGAATTCGATTTCGTCTTCGAGGATCTCTTCGCAGATGAACCTCGTGCTTTGCGGCGTCATCGTCGTGCCACCGCAGAACACACCCTTGATGCCCGCTTCGACCAGCGACATGCGGTCGCCGAGTTCTTCGAGCAGCTTCGGGGTCGTGAACAGAGCGGTCACCTTGCGGTGCTTGAGAATGCATTCGGCCTGATCGACGACGTGCGTCATGTAGGCCTTGGCTTGGTCGAACTGCTTCGTCTTGATCAGCTTCTTGACCCAGCGTGGATCGAGGTCGACGAAGTAGCACGACGAACCGCGGAAGTTGGCGAGGTGCTCGATGGCGAGGCGCAGGCGACGCGGTCCGGTCGGGCCAACCATCAACCAGTGGCCACCGGGCGGGAACGACGTGTCACTCAGCGATGCCGAGAACTGTTCGTAGTCGATCTTGTAGTCATCCCAGCCAACGCGCTGCTTCGGCATGCCGGTCGTGCCGCCAGTTTCGAAGATCGTGTAGGGACGACCTAGGTAGGCGCGTGGCACGAATCGTTCGTGCGGCTCGGTGCGCAGCAGATCGCCATCGAAGTGCGGGAAGCGCACCAGGTCGGCGAGCGACGTGACGTCGTTCTTGGGATCCCAGTCGACCGTCTTGGCCCAGTCTAGCCAATACGGGGTTCCGGTCTCTTCGGAGAAGTGCCAACGCACCATCTCACAGAAGTGCGTGTCGAGGTCGGGGCGGTCCGATTCGGGAGCGGTGGTCATGTCGGGAGAGAAGCGGATCAGGTGGCCTTCTGGCCAATTCCGAAGTAGCGGTCGACGGTGGTTGCCGGCAGCGGTTTGGTGACCAGGCTGACGACGACGAGGGTGACGGTCGAGGCGGCAATCATGAACGCGACCGGCATCATGCCCCAGATGAGATAGTCACCTTCGATGCGTTCGCCTGCCAAGGTCGGCGCGAGCAGGCCGTCGTAGAACAGCACGCACCAGGTGATGCCGGCGACTACCACCGAGGCGATGGCGCCGGCTCGGGTCGCGCGCCGCCAGTAGACGGCGGCGACGACGAGTGGGAACAAGCTGGCGAAGCCACTGAAGCACCAGACCGCGAGGTCGAAGATGTTGGGTGGCGGGAACAGCGATAGCACGTAGGTCAGTGCGACGATCGCGATGATGAAGCCACGGCCGAGGCGCACCCGTTGGATCTCTGAGACCTTCTCTTCGCCGAGTGCTTGCACGACGATGTCGTGGGTGAACATCGTGCCGAGGCAGACGAACTGCGAATCGAGCGACGACATGATGGCCGCCAGGATGCCGGCTAGCAGCAGTCCGGAGACCCATGGGTTCTTCAGCAGCATGCCGACCATCTTGGCGAGCACGGCGTTGGAGTTGCCGTCGGGCGCTTCGATGCCAGCACCTGCTGCCCAGACCCCGATCAGCACGCACGGCACCCATACGATCATGATGAAGATCGGGTGCGCGATGACCGTCATGCGGAACGTCTTGGCGCTGCGTGCGGTCAACCAGTGCTGGAATAGGTGGGGGAACATGCCGACGGATAGCGGCACGAAGCAGTAGCTAAGAAACTGCAGGTGGCCGATCTCCCCTTCGCGGGCGAGCAGCTGCGGGGCGTTGTCGACGACGGCTTGGCTAGCAGCTTCGAGGCCGCCGAGTGAATCGGAGATCAGCGCAAATGCGAGCAAGCCGACGGCCATGAAGACGATCGTTTGCACGGCGTTGGCAAGTGCAGCTGCACGCACGCCACCCGTCAGGATGTAGGCCAGCACCACCGAACAGATCACGGCACCGGTTAGCCATGTGGGCACACCAGAGACGCCAAAGAGCACCGAGCCGGCGCCGAGGATGCCGATCAGTAGGTAGGGGATGACCAGGCCAACCAGGACCGGGAACAGCAGATACCCGAGAGCGTTCGAGTCGAAGCGGTTGCGGAAGAACTGGATCTGCGTGACGTAATTGTAGCGCTTACCAATTGCCCACAGCTTGATGCCGACGAGGAAGAACACCAACGAGTGCACGATGCCAGACGCCGACGCCATCAGGCCGTAGACGCCGATGCCGTTGTCGTACGCTTTGCCGGTCGAGCCGACCAACGCGAACGCGGTCATGGTCGTGCCGAACACACTCATCAGCAGCAGAAACGGCCCGATCGAGCGACTGGCGACGAAGAACTCGCCTGCCGAGCCGCGTGGCCGACGACTGTTGCTGATGCTGAAGGCGAGCAACAGTACGAGGTAGATGCCAACCACGTAGAGCGGAGTCGTGCTCTTCGGCGGCGCCTGCAATAGGTAGCTGATCATTCGTTGCCTACCTGCTCATCTGCTGAGTCGTCTGCTGCGGTGCTTGCGGTCGAGGCGTCGGCCCACTCTTCGATGTGCGTTGGCCAAGCGAACTTGACGATCAATGCCCACGCGACTGCGGCGCCGATCGAAATCATTGCCTGGTAGAACAGCCCGCTCGGCATGAAGCCGAACATCAGGCTGCGATCGCTCCAGTTCCAGAAGTCGTAGTGCAGGATCGCAAGCAGGGCGATCATCGCCCACGCGAACTTACCGATGGACGACATGCCAGCTGTAGACCTGTCCGTTGAGGGCGTGCCCGCCTCCGCAGCGTTGTTCATTATTTGGTCTTATCCGTCTTCGCGATCGCGAACAGGTGCGTGTGGGTCGCGATGTAGAGCACGCCATTGGCGGCGATCGGCGACGAGTAGATCGGGATGCCGAAGTCGATTTCCTTGACGTTCTTGGCATCGAACTCCTTGGTCGCAGGTGCGCTGACCAAGAAGCCATCTTCAATGCCGACGTAGACGCGGCCGTCGGCAACCAACACCGAACCCCAGATGTGGGCGCTAGTGTCGTACTTCCAGTGCTCCGCGCCGGTGTCCTTGTCGAGGCAGTAGAGGTAGCCGGAGTAGTCGGCCGCGAACAGCAGATCGCCAACAACTGCCATCGTCGTCATCGATCGGTTGATCTTGCCGTATGCCCACACTTGCTTGCCCTGCGCGTCGATGCACACGAGGTTGCCGATGCCTTCGCCGTGTTCCGGGTCCTGGCCGATCACCGCGTAGGCGCGGCCCTGGTGCACGATTGGCGTGCCGAGCACTTCACTCGGTCCCTTGCTAGTCGCGTACTTGATTGGCGTGCCGTCGGGATTGAACCGGTAGTTCTTCGGGTTGCAGTCGAACTTCCAGGTTTGCTTGAGCACCAAGAACCCGTCCTCGTCTTTGACGGGCTTGGGATCGAACGCGTAGAGCACGCCGTCCGGACCACCGAAGATCGCCAGCTCGGTCTTGTCCGTCTTGAGGTAGGCGGGCGATGACCAGTTGCTGTGGAAGATGCTTTGGCTGAGGCCGGAAGCCTCTTCGCCGATCAGCTTGCCGGTCAACTTGTCGACGACGATCATCGCCGGTGCGTTCGGCGCCGGCGTCTCGACGTGGCCGTAGTCGACACCGTTGCTCGTCGACGTCCAGATCTGGTCGCCGACGATCATCACCGAGCAGCTGGTGATGTTGTGCGGGAACACGCCGCACTCGTCGATCATGTTGAGTTTCCAGATGATGTCGGCGTCGGTGTCCTTGACGGTCACCGGCGGCTTACCATTGTCGGCGTAATACTTCGCCTCGTCTTGGAAGCCATCGTTGCCGTTCTTCATGCCCAGCACGTCGACGCACATGACTTCACAACGGTTGGTCATCAAGTAGGCGCGGTCGCCTTCGATCGCCGGTGACGAACAGATGCCGAGGAACTCCCAGTCGCTGACCTTGCCGGTGCCGAGCTTGGGCACGTTGAGTTGCCAGATCAGTTCGCCGGTCTTCTCATCGAGGCAGTAGATACAGCTGCGGTCGCCCTTGAAGCGGTCGTCGCGCGGCACGTCATTGTTGGTGCCGACATAGACGCGGCCATTGGCAACCGTCGGGTTGCCGTAGCTCTGCGAGCCGAGCTTGGCGATCCACTTGACGTTCTTGCTCGTTTTGATGTCGATCTCTTCGGAGTTGTCCTTGTACTCGCCGGGGACAATGTCGATTGGCAGGTTCTTAACCAACGCGACCATGTTGCGCGTGTAGTCGCGGCCCCACATTGGCCAGTCTTGCGCAGCGGCATTTGCGGTGAGTAGCGCGCAGCAAGCTGTCGCAAGCAGTGCGGGGCGGTGGAGCGATTGCAGCGTCATAGCCTTCGAGGATCGGGTTGCGGGTGCGGAAGAGGGTGCGGTAGATGCTGTGGAAGCGGTCGTGGCAGAGTCTGTGGGAACAAACGGGTTATTCATTCGGGGTCACCGTGATGTTGTCCAGGTAGACCCGGAAGCGACTCTGCGGCGTGAACCCGTAGAGACCAGGGGAGCCGTTGCGGTTGACGTTCGGCACGTTGACTTCAATCGTCCAAGCGTCGGGTTCGGGTAGGTCGCGTTGCCACGCCTTGGCGCGAACGACCCCAGAGCCGTCGGGGTTGGTGTCGATGCGGCTCTTGAGGCGATACCACTTGCCGGCCTTCCAGCGGAACGGCACGCGCTCCTTGATCAGTTCTTCGTTGGACGTGATCTCGAGCGCCTGGTGGTTGCCCTTGAGGATGATCAGGTAACGCTGGTTGATCATGCCGCCGGCCGACATCGTGCGTCGGTTGCCGTCGGTGCGCACGTCGACTGTCATCGTGTAGTTCGATTGGCGCGGGTCGCCGATCATCGAGATGGTGCGCTGGAACAACGGCATGTCGAGCGTGTGAGCGAGCACTTGGTGCCCGTCGAGTGCGCGCACTTCCCACTTCTTGTTGGCGCCGATCCAGTAGGGGCGTGGCGGCGCCGACATGACGCCAGTTTCCTTCTGGTGCGGCGTCAGCGTGACGTCTTCGAAGTTGTCGGTGTATGGCGCAGTAGGAACGATGCGCAGGCGGGCGGTGCCTTTGAGGCCGTCGGCGGTTGCGATCAACACGGTTGCCCCTGGTGATGCGTCGGCGGCCACGGTGAGCATGCCGTTCTCGATCGTGACTCCGTTGGGAAGCTTGCCACTCCACTTGATGTCAGTGGCCGCGAGGTCGCGCACGGTAGCGCCGCGGCCATCCTTGCTGCGCACGCGGTAAGGCACCTGCTCGCCCAGCTGCACGAGTGTATCCGCAGGGATCACTTGCAGGGCGACTGCGTCACCGGTCTCGCGAACGGGTTCGCGTCCCGGGCGCTGCGAAACCTTGCCGCCGGTGCCCGCAAAGCAATACAGCGCGTCCGTCGTGTGCACGTAAACGCGGCCGTTGCAGATCGCGGGGGCGCCGAGGCAGTTGCCGTCCAGCTGGGTCTTCGCGAGCACTTCCATGCCTTCGTCCGAAGGCTTGATGATGAAGAACTCGCCGTTGTTCATCGGCACCCACAAGCGTCCGTCGCCGTACGCGGGGGAGGCGTGGATCTGGTCCGGCGCGAGCTTGTTCTCCCACAGCACCCGACCGGTGTCGGCGTCGACGCATGCCAGTTCGCCGGTTGCGACGGTGGCGTAGACACGATTGCCAACCAGAATGGGCGAACTCGTGAACGCCGTCAGATCGTTGCGCCAGACTTCGTGGTCCTTGCCCAGCACGAGCTGCTTTTCACCTGGCTTGGGCTCGGCGCCGAGCTTGATCGCGATCATGCGACCGGCGGTCGACGTGTCGAGGTTCTCCTTGCCGTGCATGGCAATCAGCGTGTCCTTGTAGAGAACGGCGCTAGCACTCATGCCGCCGGTGCACATCGGGAACCGCCACAGTGCCTCACCAGTTCGAGCATCGACGCAGGTCATGTGGCCGCCCGCCAATCCGGCGTAGGCGACCTGACGACCGTTCTGCCAGGAAACCACTGGCATCGAATACGAGATGTCCTTCGGCGGTCCGCCCGGCGTCGATACCCAGACACATTCGCCAGTCTGCTTATCGAACGCGAAGAAGCGATCGCGAGCCGGGCCTTGTGGGCCCCAGCCCGAACTCGTCATGTGCAGGATCGCGAGTTCTTCGGTCAGCGTGACTGAGCCAGTGCGTCCGTTCGGAAACACGAGCCTGCCAAACTCGGAGATCGTCGCGT
>JBNMNW010000164.1:0-12776 GCA_051278165.1 Planctomycetota bacterium
CAGATCCGCGCTTGCGCGGATCTGTGGTTTGAACCGGGTACAGTACGCAGGCCCAGCACGCAGGCCGCTAGATGCCAGCCGCAGTACGAAGGTCCCTGGATGCAGCACGCTGGCCGTGTCCTGCCGCTAGCCATGTCCTGCACGCTAGCCATGTCCTGCAGGCGCAAGAAGCGTGACAGCATGGTCGCTGGTTACGGGCTAACTGCGACGGGAGCGAGCAGGCGCTGGCAGACGTGGCTTAGACAATCCCCTGTGCCCGGCGGTGCTTCGCCGACTATGGTGCTCGCGCACATGCCAGCGCCCGGCAAGTCCTTCGTCCCCCACGCCTTGATGGCCACCCTGATCGCGATCTGGGCTGGCAGTTTCGTGGTCGCGAAGATCGGACTGGAATCGGTCACCCCGTTTGCCCTGGTGGCGTCGCGATTCTTTCTCGGCGCTCTATGCATCCTGCCGTTCTTCCTGCGCTCAACACGCGCACAACGGCGAGGCACGTTTGGTCCTGGCGTGCTCGCGGGCATGGTGCTGGCGATTCCCTACTTCCTGCAGATGTATGGTGTGCGCGAGACGACCGCCTCCATGGGCGGCTTCGTCACCGGGCTGATCGTGCTACTGGTCGCCGTCGGCGGCCACTTTTGCTTTGGCTCACGAATCGGCAAGCTCGCGATCGTCGGCCTGGCGCTCGGACTGGTTGGCATCGTCGTGCTCTGCCTCAGTGGCGATCCAGATCCCGGCAGTGACGCCGCACTTCAGGAAGTCGTCAAGCACAACACCGTGCGCGGCATCTTGCTGCAAGTCGGCTCGGCAATTGGCTTCGCCTGCCACATCCTGCTGCTGTCGCACTACGGCAGCCGGCTGGCCGTCGCGCCGTTCACGTTTTGGCAGCTCGCCTTTACTGGCGTGTTGGCGGCCATCGGCACGCTATTGATCAGCGGCGTCAGTGCCGAAGGCGCGACAGTTGTCTTGGACACCTCGATGCTATTGGTGCTCGGCTACCTCGGCGTGCTCGCGACCGGCATGGCGATCGGTATTCAGGCCAAGGTACAGCACCGCATTGCGCCAGCGCACTTGGCACTGCTGTTTGCGTTGCAGCCGTTGTTTGCAGCAATTGCCGGCTGGGCCTTCCAAGACGACAAGCTCGAAACGATGCAGTGGGTCGGCGGTGCTTTGATCGTCTCCGGAGTCATTGTCGCAAGTCGCGACCGCACGCAATAAGCGCCGCGGCGCCGTAGAATCCAGGTTGCGGCCCTGATGGGTTCAAGCAGGACTTGGGAGCCGAACCTCTTGCTCAGACCGCTAGCGTCGTCGCCGCAGCACGCTCAATTTGCGGGCGTCGAGCAAGTCTTGCAGATTGGGCGGCAATTCAGCACGTTCGAAACTCGAGGCCAGCAACGCCCGCATCGAGGCATCTTTGCCTTCCGCTTCGGTCATGATGATGCTGCCGACATGCCGCGGCGCGCGCGGCCCCGACAACTCCCGGCTCAATTGCGACAACGGCTGCGCCACGCCAGACGGATCCTGGCCAGCGGCCCATCGAATCCGCGGCATCGTGCTCAACACAACCTGCCCTTCGTCGTGCACTCGACGCAGCAAGTAGCGCGGCAAGATGCGCTCGACGACAGCTGCCTCGGGCTCGCACAGGGTCCAAGCTGCGTGGCATTCGACGGCGACCAACAAGGCCAGCAACAGTTCGCGCAGACGCATCGGCAAACGCGCGAGGCCCAGCCCGGCCAGTACGGCAAGCACTGCGGAATGCATCGGCAACAACGTCGACCAGGCATCAACACTGGCCGCGACGAGCAGCAGCGCGAGCAGGAGAAGCACGGGAGCAGCGAAGCGGCGTGAGCACGGCGGTAGTAACAGCAGCGGTAACATCACAACGGCCGCGCCCAATCCGAGTCGCAGTTGCTCGACGAAGGGCCGCGAGAGCGAGGCGACCTGATCGGTGCCGCCAGCCACAACAACCAGCAGCAACACGACACTCAACGTAAAGCGCCTGGCGGCATACGCCCACAAACTGCACGCTGACAACAACACGAACATCGAAGTCGCCGATCCGGCACCCGCTGCCACGACCGGGCCTGCCGCAACCATCGCGATCGCCGCCGCAGGAATGCCGGCGCCTTCGCGCAACCGTTCAGCAGCCATCGCAACCGGCACCAGCGCCAGTCCGCCCAGCAGGCACGCGGCAACCTGGGCGGCCGCAAACGGAGCCGCGCCGAATGCCAACGCCGGCGCTAGCAACAGCCCGTAGAGCGGTTCCCAGACACGGCCAACGAGTGCCCCAAACTGGCCGGCAGCTAGCTGCTCGGCGAGCCACAGATCACGACACGCATCGACGCCGGGCAGCGGCGCGCGCAAACCGACGAGCCAACGCCAGCAGATCGCGGCACAGCACAACCACAACAACGCCCGCCGGTCGCGCCGGCTCACGGCAGTGCCCGCCCCAAACTGGGGTCTTCGCCATCACTCTCGTAGTCGCCAATGCGAAACACGAGGTCGCGGTAGTTGCGCACATCGAGCACGGCGAGCGACTGCACGGCACGCAACGCCAGGATGTCGCGGCGAACCGCTGGCCCATGTCGGTAGACGCGCTGCAAGGTTGCGATCGCGCAGCTAGCCGGCGTTTGGTCGGCGGGCAGGCGATGCCATGCGTTGATCACGTCGCGCGTATCGCGGTAGTTCTTGGCGAAGCCAAAACGAAGGGCCGCACGCGCCTTCTTGGGCAAGTCCTTGCCGTGACGTTCGAGCCAGAGATCCACGGGGTGCTTGACGAAGACGCCGGTGATCACGGCAAACGCGCGCCTGCTGAACGACCTTCGTTCTTCGAGTTCGAGCAACGCTGGCACAACTTCGATGCGCCAGCGCTCCGCCGCCATCAAGGTCCGCAACTTGTCCTTGTTGGAGATCCACGCACACGTCACGGCCAACTCGCCAGCCCGGCGACGTTCGCGATCTGGTTCGCCCTGACTCTGCAAGTGAAGCGTCGGCAACCAATCGACAATGGCGTGCAGCGCCGCAACCTCGCGACGCACCTGTTCGGCGGCATCGCGCATCTGAACGGCCTCGCGTTCGCGCAGATGCAGGAAGCGCAGGTCGCGTTCGATCTCTGGCTCGCCCAGCTCATCCGAGTCAGGCGTCCACCCGATCGGTGCGCCCGAGTAGCCCGGATCGATGCGCAGACGCATGCGAATCGCTTCGAGCAGACCGGGCGCCTTCATTCGGTGGATTTTACGCAAGGCAACGGCGAACGGAGCCTCGCCAATCTCGCGGCGCTGCATGGCAACATCCGGATCGAGCACCTCGCGTACGATGTGCCGCACCTTGCTGATGACCCAACCGATCGTGCGGAAGAAGCGCCAGAGCAATAGCAGCGGCGCGAGCAACACGCGACCGTGCGACAACCGCTTCTCGTAGAACCGCAGTGGGTTGAAGCTGCGTTCGTGCTTCTTCAGATGGTTGACGGGGCGCGTACCAAAGATCTCGCGCACCATGGTACGCCGGTCGAACCGCACGACATCAAGCACGTCTTCGCCAAACACCGCGGCTATGTGGCGATCCCGTTCGCGATCGCCTCCCAAAAAGTCTAGCGCGGTGAATTCAGTCGTCGGGTATTCGGTGACGAACTCATCCTTGTTGGACTCCTTTGGCGAACGGCCACCGCGCGGATCCCGGCGGCGCTGCAGCCATCGATCCATGTTCTCGAGTGCGCCAGCGTCGGCGTAGCTACGCTGCGCCAGCGGCACACAAAAGTTGTTGTAGCCGGAAATGCGCTTGGCGGATTCGACGGCCACGCTCTCAGTAATGAAGCGGAACCATAGGTAGGGGCCACTTAACAGCGTGCCGTCGTCGAGCTTCAGTTTGCGCAACCGCTTGCGGTCGCGCTTGCTGACCTGCAGGAACTCACGGCGCAGGTTCTCGAGCGATTGGTTGGCAAGCAACTGCTCGGTGGTCTTGACATCGCTGATGTGCAGCGGCGCGCCATCGAGGAAGTGCAGATACAGGAGGGCGGTGTGGTTGCACTCAAGCGACACGTGCACGGGCACATCGTCAGAGCGGATCGGAACGCCAGTTCGCACACTTCGAATCTGTTCCTCCAACATCGCGCGGGCGTGGCGGCGGTTGGTCGGGTCACCGAAGACTCGCGTGGTCAAGAAGTCGATATCCTGCTGCTCGTAGCGCGACTGCACCCGCTCCAACTGCGAGATGAAGTGTGACTCGCTGGTCAGCCGGTAGCTATCGGAGGCTTGGCCAGCTAGGCGCTTGAGCCAGTGGCCCAAGATCAAGAAGACCAGGCAGAAACTACCAAGCACCACTAGCGGCATCCCGACGATCTTCTCCAGGAATCCGTTTAGCATTTTGCCAACCGTGGTATCCCAGAGCAACTCGTTGAGTCCCAAGAACACGCCGCCGAACAACAGCAACCGAACCGCGGGACGCTGCGTCGCCTTGACGATGGCCGATGCCACCCGATCGAGAATCTGGGGACCTGTCACGATGCCGTGCAGGTCCGCGAAGAACAGCATGCGGCCATGCCACGATTCGAGCCAATCCGCGACGCGACGACCGAGTTCGACGATGCGTTCTTCGGGAGTCTCCGGCAACGGATGCACCGCCAACCGACTGACGAACGGCAACCAGCGCACCGGCACCACCGACATCACGCGCACGACGCGGTCCAGCGCCTGCACATCGGACTTTTTCATGTAGCGGCCGATGTCTTGCGTGCGCAGCGACCACAAGAACTCAATCGCATCGCCAATTGCAACATCCCGAGCACCGGACTGATTGGCGGGATTGGCAAACTCGGCGGGCTGCAAGGCGCCCATCGCCTCGCGCACCGCGCCAACACGTTCATGCAACATGGCGCGGCGATCATCTCGCGGCAGCAGTTCGACCAACTCGTGCTCACGACGCAAGGCCTCAAAGAGCACATCGCGCAGATCGTCTTCGGCCACCGTGCGATTGATTTCGGCGGCGGCGGGCACGAACACGAACTCGCGGTTGAGAACCTGGGCGAAGCGCGCGGCCAAACCATCGAGGCCTCGCACTAAGAACAGCAGCAAACGCGCCGCCCGCAACAGTGGTCGCAGCGCTTGCACGTAGCGCGCCGCCCAGGTCACGCGCAACAGGCGCAGCATGCGCAACACCAGCAGGTTGTCGGCCCCGGCGCCAAAGAACAGCACCGACGGGATCGCCGGCACGAGGTCGGTCAACGCGTTTCGCCTGAACCACGACCAGCGTGACGGGTGCAAGACCAGCTCGAACACGAAGTCCGCGATGAAGAACAAGCACGCAATCGCATCGATCCAGTGGAAGACGTTCAGCTGCACTGGGGTCAGGTCCACCACCTCCTCGATCACCAACGTGACCAGGACGACGAGCAACAAGACGAAGTTGGTGGTCTCGAGGATGGTGACGCCACGGCGCCCTAGACGACGTTCGAGTCGGCCCGCGAGCTCGCGATCGTCGCCAGCGCGCAGCAGACGCTTGCCTAAGCGGCGACAACGGCGCGAACCAGTCTTGGCCCCCATGCGCAGCAACAGATCGCCAGTGCAGCGCATCAACGCCATCTGTTGCTTGATGGTCAGCTCTTCGATCGCCGTCGTCAGCAACGCGAACCGTTCGGCGACATCCGAGCCTACGAGCGAGTGCTCATTCAGCTTGTCGATGCCGCGATCGATCGCCTCTTCGCACTGGCGTTCGAGATCCTTCTCCCTGGCAACCTGCGCCAAGGCCTGCGCCTCAGCCAGGTCGAGCAGCACCGATGCCTCAACGTCGGCCGCCGCCAGATGCCGAATCCGCAAGGCGAGCCAATCGCGCCGCACGCCGAGCAGGTCTGTGCGCAGTTCTGGCGAACCGGTCTTGTGAAAGCCTTCTAGCCAGCGCTGCTCTTGGCCGAGCAATTCGACCGCGAACTCACTTTGGGCCTGCAATCGCGATCGCTCTTGCGACAATTCGCGCGCCGCCGCGGCGGGATCGGTCGGCGTCTCCTGCAGCATTCCGCGCAGCAGGGTCTGGTCGGAAGTGTTAGGCGAAGACGTCATGCGGTCCGCTCAACGCGGGCCGGAATTGTAGGAACGCGCGGCCGCGGGTCACGGGCTGTCTTAGCTGAGCGGCGAATACCTACATACTCGGACGGGCTACGAATGCCATTGCCGGTCGGCGACGGCCGCCCAAACGGGTCCTTACCACGGCCGCGAGTAATCGACTTCGCCAGCGGCTGGCTGGCCAAGGTAGTCAACCAACACGCGGCGCATGCCGCCGGTTGTCAGGCGAACCTGCGCATCGAGGTGTGTAACGATGCCGGTCAATTCGTCGACGGTCAGCTCTGCCGAACGCACTCGAAACGCGCCGCTGCGGGCCCGCCGATGCGCCTTGATATGCAACAGCTGCCGGCCTTGCGCATCTTCCGAACGATCGACAACTCGCAGGTCATAATTGCCCGGCAACTTGCCGACCAACGAGTGCAGGTCGAGATAGCCGGTGTCGAGGATGTCGCCGAGCCCTTCGAGCAGCCGTTCCCGATCGGCCAGCGGCCCCGAGCGACGGTGGCGGTGACTGCTTGGCTGGATCCATACGGTCTCGCCGTCGCAGCCGATACTACCATCGCCGATGCGCAGACCCGCGAACGCAAACCGGCCTTGAATCAAGAACCGCATGCCTGGCCGCACCGTCAGATCGAACTCGTGGAAGACCCGTTCCTGACGCATCCGGCCCGCGGTGCTCAGCTTGACGTGGAACTTGCGGTCGACGTTGAGCGAGAGTTGGTCGGCGACCCGCGCCATCGCAGCCTCAGCAGTCGGCAACGACGGTGGCGACGCGAACCACATGCCGGCAGTCGCCAGCACCAACGCGGCAGCGGCGACGGCGAACCAGTGGCGGCGATGCGCACGAGAATCGTGGTCGTCAATGCGCGCCAGAACGGACTCGACGCGGGATTCGCGAGCGCTCGCATCGGCGGTGTTCAGGGCGCGTAGCAAGCCGTGCATCGTGCGCTGTTCGGCAAGCCACTCGCGCGCCTCATCGGGCACCTCGGCCGGGCACGGACCGTCGGCAACGGTGTCGTCGAGTTCGTGCCACTTACTGCTGCTGGGGCTAGGGCTGCTGTCATCTGGGCTGCTGCGTTCGTCGTTGCTCATTGCGCTTCTCCCATTTGACTATCAGCACTGCCTACCCCTGCTCCGACCGCCCCGATCTTCGCATGCAGGCATCGATACAGTTGTGTGCGACCGCGCTGCAGATGCTTCTTCACCGCCTCAAAGCCAATGCCAAGACGCTCGGCGATCTCCTTGCAGTGCAGGCCGTTCTCATAGTGAAGGCGAATCGAATCGCGCTGCGGCCCCGTCAACCGTTCGAGGCAACTGCGCAGCGCATCCACCTTCTCATCGAAGGTGTCGCCAGGCAGCTTCTGCACCGCCGTCACGCCTTCATCGATCCGGGTCAGCAGCTCTTCATCGCAGAAATGCACACGGTTGCGGCCCAGCTTACGGCGGTGATTGAGCACCAGCTTGGCGGCAATGCCGCGCACCCACGGCCCAAACGGCAATTGGCGGTCGTAACGCCCCAAAATCTTCCATGCCGTCAAGAACGTCTCCTGCACCAAGTCCTCGACCGCAACGGAGTCACGCACCGAACTGAGCAGGAATGCGCGCACCGAATCGATGTGCTCACGCATCAGGATCTCGAACAAGTCGCGTGGTTCCACGGTTGGCATATTGTCGCCACAGACCTCTCCCGGGACAGCCCCAACAAGTTTTCCACCAGCCCCACCAGACCTTTTCCGACACCCCAAAACCTGCGTACTGTACCCGGTTCAAACAACAACCACTCGACATCCACACCGGCTGTGCCAGCATGATCTGCATGCGCACCGCGGCCTACGTCTACACCGGTTGGCACCCGATTGCCGAACGGGACGAGTCGTTCCACCCGGGCTTCACCGAATGGGAGCTGGTGCGCAGCTGCACGCCGCGGTTTGACGGGCACGCGCAGCCAAAGGTGCCGATGCTTGGTGAATATGACGACCGCGATCCGGTCGCGTTCGGCAAGCGCATCGCACTCGCGCACGAACATGGCGTCGACGCGTTTGTGTTCGGCGTGTTTTGGTGCCGCGGCAAGCGCGTGTTCGAAGCGGGGCTCGATCAAGGTTTCCTCGCTTCGCCACAAGGTGACTCGGTCCCGTTCGCCTGCATGTGGGCCAACCGCATGCCCCGCCGCGTGCTGCCGGTGAGGCGCACCGACACCCCAGTGATCGATCCCTCGCGAACCGTGCCAAGCGACCAGGATGACTTCGTGCAGTTCGTCGCCATGCTCGCCACGAACTACTTCCATCGCACCAACTACGTGACTGTCGAAGGTCGCAGCTACCTGTCGATCTACGACTCAACATTCTTCATCAAAGAACTCGGCATCGCCGGCGCCCGCGCCGCAATCTCCGCCGCGCGCCGTTGGCTACGCGACCACGGCCACAAGGACGTGCACCTCGCCGCAATTGAACCGAATGCCGACATCTTGCCGTTCGTCCGCGAGATCGGCTTCGACAGTGTCACGCACTACGTGCTGCTGCCGGATTGGAAGGGCCCGTTCGAACAGGACTACCGCGAATACGCCGAGCTGCGCGCGAGCCAATGGCAGTCGTTTGGCGATGCCTCGGGCTTGCCCTACATGCCAGCGGTCGCGCCCGGATGGGACGCTAGCCCACGCGGCGCGGACTTTGGCACCAAGCGGCCAGACAAGTATCCGTGGTCACCGGTGATTATCGGCGAACACCCGGACCTGTTCGCCGACGCACTGCGCCGCGCGCGCACGTTCCGTTCGCCAGTGTCACTCGACGATCCGCTGGTGCTAGTTGCATCGCTCAACGAATGGAGCGAAGGCCACTACCTAGAACCTGACGAACGTTTTGGCATGGGTTGGCTCGAAGCGGTGCAGTGACCTATTGTTTACCCATGCTCAAACCCGGATCCCCCGCTCCTGATTTCTCCGTCAGCGATGACGAAGGCAAGACTCGCACCCTCAAGGACTTCGCCGGCAAGACGCTGGTCTTGTGGTTCTATCCCAAAGCCGACACGCCTGGTTGAACGCTTGAAGGCCAGGGCTTCCGTGATTTGAAGCCCAAGTTTGATGCGAAAAACGCCGTCATCTGCGGTGTGTCGTTTGACACCGTTGCAGACAACCACGCGTTCCGTGAAAAGTTCGACTACCCCTTTGCGCTGCTGTGCGACACCGACAAGCAGCTCGGCATCGCCCTTGGTGCGGCCGACGATGACAGCGCCACACATGCGAAGCGCATTACAGTGGTGATAAGTCCGGATGGCTTGGTGAGCCACGTCTATGACACGGTGAAGCCTGCGGAGCATCCGGAACAAGTGCTCGCGGCGATCTAGCACCGCGATGATTCCAGACGAGGCGATCCACATCCTGCCGTGCCAGGGTGAGCTGCACGCAAGCATCATCCTGCTGCACGGCTATTCGTCTCACGCGTCGGTGCATTGTGAAGACGGCAAGGCGTTCGTCTCTGACGGCATCGAAGTCATGATGCCCGATGCGCCTGGTCACGGTTATCGCGACGATGGCCGACTTGCACAGATCGCGACGCTGCCCGACGAAGAGCGGCTCGCGGCGATTCACGGCATCGCGCGTGAATGGATCGACGAATTGCCGAGCCTCGCCGCGAAGTGCAAGCTTCGTGGCAGCTCGCGCATCGGACTCATAGGTATCTCAATGGGCGGATTCGCGGCGCTCGGTGCTTTGGCGCAACCGTGTCCGTTCGCGGTCATTGCCGCCGTGCTCGCCGCGCCAGCCCTGCTAGATCCGGCCGCGATCACTCCCGGTCAGCCGCCAGTTCTGCTAGGACTCGCCGGCCGCGACACCGCCGTGCCACCCGAGCCCGGCCGCCAATTTGCGCGCGACTACGGCGCCGAACTGCACGAGTATCCCGAGTCAGAACACTTCATGCGCGGCGAAGACTGGAACGACCTCTGGAGCCGCAGCGCGGCCTTCCTACAGCAGCATCTCAACGCCTGAATATCCGTCCCTAGCATGCGAACGCTAGGCCTATGCTGATGCGCATGCGCCTGCTTTCGATTGTGCTGCTACTAGCAACGACTCTGATTGCTCAGAACCGCCGGGTAGTTCCGGGCCGGTTCCTCGATCCCGACGGCAAGCCAGTCGCGAACGCAACGGTGACCGCGGTATGGACGCATGTCGCTGGCACCGGGCTCGTGCCGCGCGACGTCGTGACGACGACCACCAATGCCTCCGGTCGTTTCCGGCTCGAGCTGTGGCCGCGACTCGCCTACTCGGTGTGGGCTGTCGGTCCAGCTCGTGAGGATGGCAAACGCATTTCGACGCGCTCGGCACGCGGCTTCGTTGGCGGCGTTGTCGATCTCAATGGGCGAGCGATCGATGCCGAGATCAGGGTGCAGTACGAAGGCCTCGACGCATGGACAAAGCACGGTCCGTTTACCGTGCGCGGACACCTCGGGGTTCGCGGCGTGGGCACCTTCGAACGGCAACTCGATGAGAACGCGACGATCACGCTGCCGCCGGCACCACGTGACGGTGTCGTGCTGGAACTACTCGACTCCGTAACCGGCACCGTGCCAATGCCGATGGCCGGATTCGCTTGCCGTTCGTTCCGCCGCCAGCAGGGGACTACACGATCAATGCCTGGAGCTACAAGATAGGCGAGTCTCGGGCAGTCCAGATGCAGGCTACGACTGAGGAAGTGGAGTTGGTGCTGAGGTAGCGAACGCCCGCTAGACCCGATCTTCTGGCCCCCGATCTTCTGGTCCCCGATCTTCTGGTCCCCAAGGACTCGTCTTGCGCCGCTTGCCCGCATGACGAACCGCGTCCTCGCCATGGCGATCGCGAATCGCATCCATTGCCTGCAGCAACTTGTCGCGCTGCGCCTTGTTGGCCGACGGTTGCACCGCTGCTTCTTCGGCAACAAACAACGACTGCTGCTTCGGCTTGGCGAGCGCGGCAGGTGCATCGGCACTGACAAGATCCGCGCCAGTCACGCCGAGCAACCGCACCGGCTTCCGCATATCCCACACGCTCTCCAACAGCGCCGTCGCGACGCGGTAGAGCTCAAGGTCATCCGCCGTCGCCTCGACCTTCTTCTGTCGTGACTTCGTTTCGAACGGCGGGTGCCGCAGCTTCAAACGAATCACCGTCGCGCGTTGCTCGGCACGACGAAGTCTTCGCCCCACCATCTCTGCGAGCTGCAGCAAGATGCCTTTGACGTCATCGACCTCGCACAGGTCTTCGGCGAACGTCATCTCGTGGCCAACCGACTTGGCCGCGCGTTCGCTGATCACCGGCCGGTCGTCGAGTCCGTTCGCCAACACAAACAAGTGCTCGCCGAGATTGCCGCCAAAGGCCTCCACCAACTGCTCGCGCGAACGGGACTGCACATCCTTGATCGAATGCAGCCCGGAACGCTCCAGCGTCGCGCATGTCGCCGGCCCAACACCCCACAGCCGCGACAACGGCAAGTCAGCGAGGAACTCGCGTTCGGTTCCCGGCTCGACCACCACCAAGCCGTTCGGCTTGTCGACATCGCTGGCGACCTTGGCCACATACTTTGACGTCGCGACGCCCACCGACACGCATAGCTCGGTGCGTTCGCGAACCTCCAGCCGGATCCGCTCGGCAATCGTCCGCCCATCGCCAAACAGCGCCCGGCTGCCGGTCACATCCAAGAACGCCTCGTCGAGCGACAGCGGCTCGACCTGGTCAGTGAACTGCTCGAAGACCTCGTGAATCTGCCCCGAGACCTCCGCATACACGTCCATTCGTGGCGACAAGAAGATTCCTTCTGGGCACAGCTGGTGGGCCCGACGGCCGGGCATCGCCGAGTGCACCCCAAATTTCCGGGCCTCGTAGCTCGCCGCGCAGACCACCTGCCGAGGGCCGTATCCCCCGATGATGACCGGTTTCCCGCGCAGTTCAGGTCGATCACGCTGCTCGACAGCCGCGTAGAACGCGTCCATGTCGGCATGCAGGATCGTGCGGGGGGCAGTGGTCACAAGTCATATGATACGCCGTTCTCGCCGCAAAGCCCGTGGCGGAAGCCCCCCGGGATGGCTAGTCTCCTCCGCGCACAATGTTCGAGGACTTCAACGACAAGACCCTGTTGGCCACAGTGAAGGCTGAGGAACTGGCTAAGGAACTCAACGATGAGTCGGTTGCGACCGGCCATCTGATCTACGGGCTAACCGTGGACATGAGCACCTGCCTACACCACATCTTCCTGGACCTGAACGTCGACCCGGACATGTTCTCGGGTTACGTGAAGAGCCTGCCGCGCGAACCGGACGAGCCAGATGGGCCGTGGAACCGCCACTGCAAGACGGCCTTCGCCCGCGCCAAGGATGCCTCGCACCAATTGGGCAGCAAGCTGGTTCTGCCGGAGCACATGGCGCTGGCCGTGCTCTCCATCAAGGCCGGCTCGTGCTACGAGACTCTGAAGGAGTTCGCAATCGACCCTGAGTATGTGCAGCAGTTGATCCTGCAGTCGATGGGACTCGATCCGGAGATGGTTCCGGAATGGTTCTGATCTAAACCGGATCCGATTTACCGGACCCGATCTAAACCGGAGCATGGGGCCAGCTTACTCCGCTGGTCCGGGTTGTTTATGACCCTGCGACCGCGCCTGCGCACCTGCTTTGGCCCTACTGGTGCGTGGTCCTTATGCTGCCTAGTCCTGCTGGCAACGAGCAGTCTGATCGACAAACCGCTCGGGCTTGACTCCACTGGCTCTCTGGAGC
>JBNMNW010000165.1:0-12766 GCA_051278165.1 Planctomycetota bacterium
ACCGCCGAGATGCTCGCCGACCCCTACAGCCGCCTGGCGTTCTTGTGGGACGACTTGAACCCGGCGGCTGGCGGCACGATCAACCTCGAGCTGGTTGCCCCCGGTGAGTTCCACGTCACGTTCACCGGCGTGCCTGAGTTCGGCACCGCTGCCGGTGCGAACACCTGCCAGATCGCTCTGTTCGACACTGGTGTCATCGAAGTCCGCTACGGCACCTGTTCGCTCCTCGATGGCATGGTCGGCGTCTCGCCCGGTTTCGGTGCGATTGACCTGGGTGGCACGGACTACTCGGACCTGATCAACACTGGCCCGCTCGTGCTCACGACCGGCGTCGGCCCGTTCTCCTCGAGCCTCGAGCTCACTGGCACGACCCGCCCGGTAATCGGCGGCAACTGGGATCTGACGACGACCGGCATCGATGCGGTCTCGCCCATCGCGATCACGTTCCTCGGCAACCGTGGCCCGGCCATCCCGATGCTCGCCATCGGTCTGAACGCTCCTGGCTGTGACATCAACCTGTCGACGATCCTGGGCTCGCTCTCCGCCCCCGCTTTGGCTGGCTCGGCGACCGTTACGCTCGCGATCCCGGCCAACCCAGCCCTGGCCGGCCAGTTGCTGTCGGGCCAATCGATCAGCCTGACGCTGAGCAACGCGGCGAACATCGTTACGTCGAACGGCCTCGAAGGCACCCTTGGCAACTAATCCCACGGGATGAGTCAGTCGGGATCGGTTCTCGAACCGATCCGCGGCGGTTGTTCGCAACCGCCGCATGAAGCGGCTCCCGTCATTCGCGACGGGGGCCGTTTCTGCGTACTGCACACGTGCGCGATCGCGAGTCTACGCCGCGGGGCGTTGGTGCACGAAGCCGATCTTCAACAGACCGCTCGCGCAAACGCCGCGATTCACATCCTAACCGCGTACGACGCAGACATTCCAAGTTCGGTCATTCGGTTGAGTATGCTGCAAGCAAGTCGAGCCTCGACCGACTGCGCATCCGCGTCACGCGCATGCAGGCGATCGCCAAGGATCCTCTTGTAGCGCATGAACGTGTTCTCGGCGCGAGCCTGCTGATGGTAGCCAGACTCCTTCTTCCACTGGCGACGACCAACTTTGCGAATGCGCCGAACAGCGCGATCCTTCGTTCGACATCCACGACCTCCGGTTTGGGCAGTCTTGACTGGCGGCACGACGACCTTCGTACCTCGACTCAAAGTTACGTCGTATAACGCGCGACTATCGTAGGCACCGTCGCCGGTGACCCTACGGACCTTGCCTGGTACGTCACCTACAAGATCGACGCCGACGTTGCTGTCATCAGCATTCGCATCAGTCAGTCGCTGCCCAACGATCAAGCCATCGCCGTCGCTCCCGAGATGCAGCTTCCTCCAGCCGCGAATGCCCTTGCCGCCGTGCTTGGCCGCAGCCCACTCGCCTTCGCCGAAGATCGCGAGGCCGCTGCTGTCGATGGCTAGATCGATCCTCCCGAGCTTCTTCGGCACCCGTAGCGGCACCTTCAGCTTCTTGCCACGCCGCGAGAGCGTCGTGTGATCCGGGACATCGAGCGCGAGACACATCAAGTCGAATCGCGAACGTAGGAAGCCCTCGGCTTGGCGCAGTGGCAACTGCAACAGTAGCCGCAAAGTCAGCGCCGTCTCGATCGCCAGGTCCGAGTATTTGCGCTGCCCTCCGCGACGCCGCGAGGGCTTGGCATTCCATCGCGCGATCGCGACCGGCGACAACCAGATCGAGAGGTTGCCGCGCTCGACCAGCGATCGGTCGTAGTCCGACCAGTTGCCGGCGCGATACTTCTTCTTCTTGTACTTGGAATGGACGCGGGACTTGGTGCTCGTCATGGCTAGTTGCCAATCGGGAACACCCGATATCGGCAGCTTGGGCGACCGCCTTTCCGATTCGTGCACCAACGCCCCGCGGCGACTGCGTTCCTTGGCTTCGGAAACTCTTCTTCCGTCAGGTGCGAGTCATGACCTTGGCGAGTTTCGACAGAGCGCGACCCAAGCGCGTGCGAACGGTCACCGGATCGATGTCCAGCTGCTCGGCGATCTCGCTGTGGCTCATGCCGATCATGCGCGACAGCAGAATCACTTCGCGGTGATCGGGCGTCAGTTGATCGATTGACGCTTCGAACTTGGCAACCGCTTCGCTAGCGATGGCCTGTTGGCTCGGGCCGCACATCGTTTGGTAGGCATCGCGAAGCTGGTCGACGTTGCGTTCTTCGCGATTGGGGTTGCGGCGTTCGGCAGCGTAGAAGTCGGCGCGATTGCGGATCTTGTTGAGCGCGACGCTAAATAGCCAGTGGCGGAAGCTGCCTTCGCCGCGCCACTCATAGCCATCGATGCCGCCGAGCACTTCGCGACACACTGTTTGCACTAGGTCCGAACACGACTCCTGCTGGCGGATCGCATTGCTGCTCTTGGCGCGCACAAAGACGCGCAAGTCGCCGAGGTGGCGACCCAGCAGCTGTTCCATGGCATCGGGGTTACCGCCCTGGGCGGCGGCAATGAGGTGCATTGAGTTCTGATCCTGCACGAGAGCAGTCTAGCACTCGGGGTAAGCACTAGTCCCTATTTGCGCTTCGATTCCCACTCTTTGACCTCGTCTGAGTTGATTGCACGAAGGTGCATGATCATGTATTGGATCGGGACCTGTAATTCAGGGTGTGAGTCACCCAGTGCTTCGCTTAGCACGGTGTGGGCTTCACGGAAGCGTTCGATCGCTGCTTCGTGGTGCCGCTGAATTCCTTCGACTTCACCGAGGAAGAGCAAGCACCGCCCGACTGGGGCACCCTTGTTCCCGAACACCTTGCGGCGTTTCGCTAACGCGTCCTCGAGAAGTTCCTTGGCCTTCTTGAGGTTGCCAGTCTCGATCTCCAAACTGCCGAGCATGCACAGTTGCGTTGCGGCTGCCGCGCTGTCGGGGCCGTGGAACTTGCAAGCCAGTCGATGGGCTTCGCTGTGGTACCTGGCCGCATCTTCGAAGGCCTTGGACGCAGTCGCAAGTTGTCCGAGTCGACTGAAGGTTATGCCCATTCGCGGGTGATCGTCGCCAAATGACTCGCGCAGCAGGCTCATGGTCTTGTCGATGGCCGTCTTGGCTGCTTCGATTTGGCCAAGTTCAAGCAGCACGGTGCCGAGAGACGACTGCAAGCGGGTTTCGGGGTAGCTCGAGGTGATGGACGCTTCGTTGAGTTCGATGGCGTGTTCGATCTCCAACTTGGCGATCTCCTTGTCGCCGCGGAACAGCGCCAGGGTGCTGAGCAGTTCGTGGTAGTGGATGCGATCCGTGTCAGAGATGCCGAGTCGTTCTCGAATCTGATGGGCGCGATCCAGTAGTTCCTTGGCCGCGTCGAACTGTCCTTCGTAGCGGTAGACGTTGGCGTGCAATTCCAGGATTTGGGCCACTGCGATGCTCTCGCCTTGACCGGCCGAAGTGAGGATGTCGAGGGCTCGTTCGTAGTGCTTGCTGGCCGTTGAGTAGTCTTGTGTGTTCGACGCGATGGCGCCGAGGTTGGCTTCTAGATTGGCAGCATCTGCTGGCGAGGCGTCTGTCTGGTCGTGAAGTTCTCGGGCTTGTTCGAACAGCGTGACTGCGCGCGCCAGCATGCCCAGCCGACTGTAAACCTCGCCCATCGTGGTCATCAGTTGGGCGCGAATGGCCGGCTCTTCGGTCAGGCCGTTCTGAATCTCACGGAAGCCCTGGTCCAAGACTTCGCGCGCGGTGATGGTCTGGCCGCGATAGGTGTTACCGTTGGGGACTTCAAAGAGGTCGACGAGGAAGCGGCTGACGCGCCCTCGGGTATCGGCTTGTTGCTCGGCAGCGATGCGGCTGTTGTTGGCCGCGATGCGTTGTTGCTCGGCAGCGATGCGGCTGTTGTTTGCATCGATTGCGAGCCAGGCGGACACGCTCGCGATGGCGAGCAACGCGGCGATCAAACCCGCGACCAGGGGTTGGCGTTGGCACCAGCGCATCGTGCGTTCGAGGCTATTTGGCCGTCGCGCTTCGATCGGTTCGAGCAAACGCGCGCGCCGCAAGTCGTCGGCGAACGCGTTTGCTGAGTCGTAGCGGTGATCTGGCGATAGCGACATCGCGGTCTGCACGATTACGCTGACGTCGCGCGGCACAGCTCGGCCGAGCGTGGCTGCCTGACCGGCGAGGATGTTTTGGTAGAGCACTTCCCGCGTCGGCGCTGCGAACGGATGCTTGCGGGCGAGGCACTCATACATCGTGACGCCGAGCGAGTAGACGTCGGTGCGGCGGTCGAGCGAGGAAGCCTTGCCTTGCACCTGTTCGGGCGACATGTAGGCCGGCGTGCCGAGTTGGTCGGCAGAAGCGGTGAGCCCTTCGCCAGTGTCGTCCTCCGGCCGCGCCAAGCCGAAGTCGAGCATGACTGGTTCGCCTTGCTCGTCGATCATGATGTTGCCCGGCTTCACGTCGCGATGCAGGAAGCCGGACTCGTGTGCTGCATGCAGGGCACGGGCGATCTTCTCGAACATCGTCAGCATGTTCTCGGTGCGCTTCTTGTTGCTGGCCTGCGAACCGGTTGCGTTGCTGGTGCCGTCGCTGGAAAACAGCGATTCCGGCGCCTGCGCCAGCGTGCAGCCCTTCACGTAGCGCATAGCTACGTAGGGAGTGCCCGCGACTTCGCCCGCTTCATAGACGGTGCAGATACCGGGGTCGTCGAGTTGCGAGACTGCTTCAATCTCGCGTTGGAAGCGCTTGCGGGCGCGTTCTTGGCCGAGGAACTCCGGCCGAATGAGCTTGAGGGCGACTTCTCGGCCGGTGCTGAGTTGGCGGGCGAGGTGCACGACGCCCATGCCGCCCTGGCCGAGCACGCGCAGCAGTTGAAACCCGCCGAACGTGTCTTCGCCATGTGTCGCATCGGGGCGATCCGCGGCTTCGTTTGCGTCGTCGACCAGGCCAGCCGACTTCAGCACCTCGAATCGGAGGCGCAGTTCGCCCGCGTGTTCGGGATGCTCACCGCAGGCGCTCTCGACCGCTTGGCTCCATTCGCCCATTTCCATGGCCAGGCACTCGTTGAGGATGTGCTGCACCTGATCATCGCCGGAGGTGTCGTTCGGATTTGGGTTCTCAGTCACTCTAGAAGACTAGGGCGGGCGGTAGAAATCGTTCGGCCGTCAGCCAGTCTTTCCTGCGTTTGCCCCCGGTATTGCGACTGGGTTGCGTGCGCCGACCTCATAGAGTCGGTGGCGCGGTGTGGCCTGGCGCGGCATGCTGCATCCGGTCTCAAACTCATGCTGCACACACTGCACATCCGCAATCTTGCTCTGATCGAAAGCGCCGAACTGCGCATGGCCGACGGGCTGACCGCAATCTCCGGGGAGACGGGCGGCGGCAAGTCGTTGTTGATCACCGCGCTCAAGGTTCTGCGCGGTGAAAAGGTCGCTGGGTCGTTGGTGCGCCACGGCGAAACCGAGCTGCAGGTCGATGGCGAGTTCCGGCTCGAATCCGGCGTGCGCAGTGCGGCGATCAGCAAGTTCGTGAAGGATGCGTGTGGTGGGGCTGTCGACGACGACTTGCTGTTGGTGACGCGCATCGTCGACCGGCAAGGCCGCACGCGGGTGCGGCTAGGTGGCCGGCCGGCAACGCTGTCGGCGTTGCGTGAACTCGGCGGCATGCTGTTGGAGATTCATGGCCAAGGCGAGTCGCGCGCGTTGATGCGGCCCGAGATTCAGTGCGAGACTCTCGATGCATTCGCTGGCACGGCGCCGCTTCGTCTGGAGTTTGCCGCGGCACTGCAAGACGCACGTTCGCTACGCACGCGTCTTAGCCACCAGGCTGATGGCGAGCGCGAGCGCAAGCAGCGCTTGGAGTTCCTGCGCTTCCAGCATGCGGCGATGAAGGAATTGGCGCTTGCGGATGGCGAGCTGACGTCGCTCGATCAAGAGCACATGGTGCTGAGCAACCTGGATGCGATGCGCGGTCAGCTTGATAGCGCGCTGACGGTGTTGCAGGAAGGCGAGGCCAATGTCTGCGATGAGTTGGCGCGCGCGGCGCGATCGGTGCAGCAGGCTGCGGCGATTGACGTTCGTCTCGAAGAAGCGTCCGAGCAGATGGCGCAGGTCGAGGACCTCGTCGGAGATGTTTGTCGCAAGTTGCAGTCAGGTCAGGCCAGGCTCGAGTTGGATCCAGGTCGACTCGCTTCGGTCGAAGAACGGCTTGATGAGATCCATACCGCGTTGAAGCGCTTTGGCCCAACGGAGGCCGATCTGCGTCAGAACTTCATCGATACGGCAACGGAGCTGGAGACCGCCGAAGCCGCCGATACCGATCCCGAAGTGTTGACTGCTGAACTGAAGAAGGCGATCGACAAGGTTGCCACGATTGGTCGCAAGCTCGTGCGGGCGCGCAAGAAGGCCGGCGTCGCGTTTGCCTCGGCCGTCATGGCAGAGCTGCACGATCTCGGCATGCCTCGCACCGAAGTTCGCGTCGCGATGGACGAGAAGTTCGCCATCGACACGTTGCTCGAAGAGGCCACCGAGCACGGCCCCGTGCCCGTCGATATCGAAGTGCGCATCAATCCCGGCGAGCCGTTCCATTCGCTGCGGGCAACGGCATCAGGTGGCGAATTGGCGCGCGTCGTGCTCGCCGTCAAGAAGACCCTCGCCGACCAAGATCGCGTGCCACTGCTCGTGCTAGACGAAATCGACGCCGAGATCGGCAGCCGCCTAGGCCCGGCCGTTGGCAAGAAGCTGCACGAAGTAGCACGCCATCATCAAGTCGTCATCGTCACGCACCTAGCCCCCGTAGCCGCATTCGCCCAGCACCACTTCTTGGTCAACAAGGAGGTCGGCGGCACCGCCGGCGACGAGCGCACCCGCTCCATCGTGCGCCAACTCAAGCGCAGCGAAGTAGAGAAGGAACTGGCAGCGATGGCCACCGGCGACGGCGCCGACGCCTCCGCCCTAAAGCAAGCCCGTTCCCTAGTAGCCAAAGCCCGCCAAAACACCCAATCCGACTAGTCGGTACGGTGCCTGTTGGTACGGTGCCTGGACAAGAAACAACATTCTAGTCCTCGCACGGTGACACGGAAATCTGCGGAAGTTCGCTAGCTCTACGAACGCATGTCCTGATGCGTCGCAGGAGGTGAACTAGGGCGTCGCGGTCGCTCATTTTGTTGTCACCGCTAGTGCGCGAAGTTGTTGTTTCTTGTCCAGGCACCGTACCGACTAGTGGGATTGGATGGCTTGGAGGTTGGTGCGTAGGTCGTCTAGTTGGCGTTCCCAGCGCCAGAGGCTGCCGAGGTGTGGGTCGTGGGCGACGGTGGCGCGGATTTGGTCGTGCCAGGTGGCGATCGATTGCAGTTGGTGGTCGAGGTTGAGGGGGCCGTTGAGGAGTTCGCTGGCGACTTTCTGGTAGCGGCCGCGGGCGTGTAGGGCGACGGCTCGAATGAGTGGGTCGTGGTTTGGCGCCCAAGCGAACCACTGGGTGTTGGTGGCGTGGCCGGTGGTCTCGATGTCGCTGAGGTCATGCCAGGGGCGAAGGTTGTCGCGCGGGCCTGGATGCGTCAGGGTCGAGTCGAGGTCCCATGGAATCAGCGTCAATTGATCTTGGGGCGACAAGAACCAGTAGTAGTTGTGGTTCCATGGCGCGCCGTCAGCGGTCTTGCTGGTCCAGCCGCGCACGCCATCCCAGTTCTTCAACGCCTCGTCGATGATGAAGTAGCGCAGTAGGGCATCGAGGTCGGTGCGCTTAGCTACGACCGCGGGCAGCTCGTCGTCAGTAGCCGTGCTCAGGTCACGCGCGAACTCCATCATGACTTTGTGGGGTCGGTTGCCTGGATTCCAGCGCTGCTCTTTGAGGTAGGGCCGCTGGTCGTTGCGCGTTGGCCAAACTTCTTTGTAGAGGATGCCGTTCGCGGTCTCTTCAAAGCGGTCTTGCACGAAGACCTTGTCGATCTGCTCGACCATCGCGAAGACACCCGAGTATTCGCCGTTGATGATGATCATCGCGTGCGAACATCTTGGCGCGATCACACCTGCTTCTCGGAACGCTTGGTAGCACAGCCGGTCGCGCATCAGCGAGCCGTCGTAGATCATCGAGTGGAAGTTCAGGCGGCGCAGTTGGCAAAAACGCTTCTCTGCCTCGAACTTGTCGAACTCGATCTTCATCGAGAGCTTCGGCATGTAGCTCTTGGTTTGTCGCTCATCCAGGACGCTGTTGAGCGTGCCGGTCGATCCCTTGTAGCGCAGGCCGACCATGCCAACGCTCTGTGTGCCGACCCGCAGCCTCGCCGGCACGGCCAGTTCTTCACGCGCGTGGTCGCGCATGTTTTGCAGATCTTCTGCACGCACCTCGAACTCAAACGCCAGCAGTTTGTCGGGCGCGAACACACTTGCCGCGGTGCCATCGAGACCAAAGTCGACTCCTTGGTAGCTCGGAAGCGGCGGTGGCGGCCACCAATAGACCGCTGCGGCCACGGTCGTTATGGCAACTAGGATCGAAGTGATCCAGCGTTTTGGTGAGTGCGAGGCCGGCATAGCGAGTTGCATCCTACCCCCGCGGCCTACGGCTTAATGCGGCCTTGTTGGTTGCGAATATGTGTTGCTGACTTAGGGGTTCTCTCGGTGATGAGGCGCAAGTGCGCGATCGCGAAGTGTCGATAGCATCAGCGTGCGAGTTGAAGTGATCGATCCAAGTGGCCAGGGATTAGGGACGGCCATCGGTCTGCTCGAACTCGGCCATGAGGTTCGGTATGTCGGCGCGCATTCGCTGCGACCGGGCAGTGCGCAGCTGCAGCACATGCGTCACGAACTGATCGAGCACATGTTCGGCGGGTCGCAGAAGGCAACGGGCGAGTCGGATCTGTTGGTGATCGTTGATGTGTTCGGCGACTACCTGCAATGCTTCGATACTGGTATTGGTCCGGCGGGCGTGGCGGTGACCGACCCCATGCAGGACAACGCCGGCGTGCTGATCTATCCGCACCGCTTGCAGTTCTTGTGCGACCGTGCCCAAGCTGCGTCGCGCGTCGCGGTGATCGACATGTCGGATCACGGTTGCTATCGCGAACCGGCTTTCGAGGCGCTGCCGAATGCGCATCTGTTTGCGCGGGAAGTGCTTGCTACGGACGACGGCGCCTGGCGCCCGTTCCCGTTCCTCTACAACCTCGCGATGCTATGGGTGGAATACACCCGCCCGCAGTCGCAGTGGCTCGTGACGGAGCGCTCGACAAAGACGTGGGATTGGGTGTTCTGCGGCACGCTGGCCCATGAACGTTACGGCCGCAAACGCGAGGCCGCGATCCAGGTGCTGGCGGAGCGTTGGCCCGAGTTGACGGGAGCGGTGTTGACGCAGATCCCGTTCCACGAGGTGCTGTGCGCGTTGCAGTCGGTGCGCCTCGGCCTCGATTTGCCAGGCGTCGGCGAATTGTGCTTCCGGCTGCATGAATGCCTAGCCGTTGGAACCCCTGTTTGGCGCCCGTTCACGCGACATGTCGCCTTGCCGGCGGGGTTGCAAGATGTCGTCATTGCCGACCCGTCGGAAGCGTCGGTGAGCGATCCGGAAGCGGTTCGCGCGATCTATGCCGAGCGCTACGCGCCTATGGCAGCGGCGCGTTGGCTGCTAGCGGGACTTGATGCGCCGCCGGATCAGTATTCGATCACCCACGCGACATACATGGCTGCCGCAGCCAGTAAGTAGAGCTGGAAGATCAGCGGTAGGATGAATCGCATCCAGCGACCGAACGGGATGCGGGCGAGTGCCAGCATGCCCATCAGCAACGCGTTGGTCGGCACGATCATGTTCATGAAGCCGTCGCCGATCTGGTAGGCGAGCACCGCTGTTTGGCGCGATACACCGCAAATGTCGGACAGTGGCGCCATGATCGGCATGGTCACGTATGCCTGCCCCGAACCCGATGGAATCAGGAAGTTGGCGACACTTTGCACGCCCACCATGCCGAGCGAAGCCAGGTAGGGTCCGGCGCCACTGATGGTCTCGGCGATGCCGTTGATGATCGTGTGAATGACCATGCCTTCATCGAGCACAACCTCGATCGTGCGCGCGACGCCGATGAGCAACGCCGTCGTGGTCATCTCGGCGGCACCTTCGCAGAACTTGTTGGCTGCGATGTTGGGGCTGATTCGCCCGACGATTGCGGCCAGGATGCCGAGGCCTAGGAACACGGCCATCAGGTAGTCAAACCACCAGTGATACACGCCAACTCCGAAGACGATCAAGGCGATGGCGGCGACGAACAGTGCCAGCACCGCCATCCGGTTGCCAGTCAACCGCACGTCGGTCGGTGCTTCGTAGCCCTTTGAGTAGTCGACGTCACAAACCAGGCTGCGCGACGGATCCTTCTGGATGCGGCGTGCGTAGCGGATGATGTGTAGCACGCCGATCGCGACTGCTGCGAGCATGAAGACGACGCGGAATTCCGCGCCTGATACCGGCTCGACCCCAGCGACTTCTTGGGCAACCAAGACCGTGAACGGATTGAGCGCCGCGCATCCGTAGCCAACGCCGGCGCCGATGTAGACGATGCCGAGCGCGACCACGGCATCCATCTTCAACGCCAGGCTGAGTGTCACCAGCAGCGGAATAAACGGCATGTATTCTTCGGCCATGCCAATCGTCGAGGAGCCGATCGCGAACAGCAGCGTCATGCCCGCGATCAGCAGCATTGGCCGGTTCGCGAAGGCGGCGATGGCCCGCCCGATCAGTGCGTCGATCGATCCGGTGGCCCGCAGGATGCCGATTACCCCGCCGACCATGAACACGAAGAAGATGATCTCGCCGCCCTTGCTCATGCCGGTCGCGATTTTGGTCAGCGAGGAGTGCCACGGCAGGTTTTCGGCGGTTTCATCGACCGCGTAGGTCCCCGGGACGACCAGTTGCTTGGTGCCGGAAGCATGCAGGGTGGTCTTCCAGGCAGTGATCTCCGCCGCTGTAGGCACGGTAGCATCGTCAGCCCAGCGGCTAAGCAGGTCGCCGATCGCCGTCTCGATGTGGGTGGTCCCGCCCTCCCAACCGAGCATCGTCGCGCCGGACACGCCAAACGTCAGCCCGAGTTCATCGGCGGCCTGGCCGCTGCGTTCGCGGGCTGCGGCGAGGCGTTCGCGCAGTGGTTGCTCGTCTGCGACCTCGGTGTAGGCCGTGCCGGCGGTCGGGATAGGCTCTTCCTTAAACTTGCCTTTTGGCAGCACGAGAGTCAGCAACTGACTCACGATGACCATGGCGAAGATCAGAACCAGCGAATGCGGGAAGCGGCTCGGCTTGTTCACGCGGACATCATGGCGTCGTTTCCCTCGTGATGCGACGTTTTGCCACGTGAGCACGCGAGACTGTGCGGCTACACTCCCATCGCTTGGAAACGCCCTGCAAGCTGAATACCACCAATAACGTGCTCGATCCCTTCTTGCTGGAACGCCGCCTTCTGCCCAAAATTTGGGGCGGGTCTGCGTTGCAAGATGAGCTTGGCATCGTTGTCGACGGCGCGGAAGTGTTCGGCACGACTGAGCAGCAATCCGGCCAGCCAGTCCCCATTGGCGACCAGCCTCTGCCCATTGGCGACCAGCCTCTGGCCATTGGCGACCAGCCTCTGGCCATCGGGGAATCGTGGGAGCTGTTCGATCGTCCCGACGGTTCGAGCAAGTTGCGCGGCACCGAGATGACGCTCGCCGATCTGCTGCGTAAGGATCCGGAAGCGATCGTCGGTCGCGGCGTGCGGCTCGGGCACAACGGCACGTTCCCGTTGCTGCTCAAGTTCTTGGACGCCCATCAGGGGTTGTCACTGCAGGTGCATCCGGATGATCGCCAAGCCAAGGGCGATATGGGCAAGAACGAGTGCTGCTTGATCTTGGCCGTCGGCGATGACGCGCGAATCGTGCACGGCGTGGTGCCGGGCGTGGATCGCGACGACTTTCTCGCCAAGTGGGAGACCCCGGCGGTCGAGCCGATGCTCTACTCGTTCGCCCCCAAGGTTGGCGATCTCGTGCACATTCCGCCGGGCACTCCGCACAGCATCGGTCCTGGCGTGGTCGCGTTCGAAGTGCAGCAGAACAGCGATCAGACCTACCGCTTTTATGATTGGGGGCGCGGTCGAGCGACTCACGCCGCCGAGGCGCGCGACGTCGTCAATCTGGTCGCCAATGAGCGGCCACCTATACAGCGATCGACCTCACTGCCGGACGGCGGTGAGTTGTTGATCGCGACCGAACACTTCGTTGTGCGCCGCTATGAGCTGGCGCGACGAATTGAGTTAGCGACCTATGGTCGCTATTTGACGCTCACCGTGCTGAATGGTGGTGGGCGCTTGCAGTGGGCGAACGGCGCGAACGAGAGTTCGTTGGTTCTCAAGAAGTGCGACACCGTCGTCGTTCCCGCCTGCGTTTCGATGGTTGCAGTAGAGCCCGATGGTGCAATCGACTTCGTCGCTTGCGACCCGGGGACACGATAAATGGCCAAACGTCACGAAGACCGCAAACCGGGGCAGCGTTTTGCTCGCTCCGGTCCGGCAACCAAGAAGGCCGGAACCGGCAAAGTCGTCACCAGGAAGGTGGCTAGCAAGAAGGTGGTCGCCAGCAAGGGACCCGCCAGCAGTAGACCCGCCAGCAAGGGCACAGCCAGCACCGGAGCAGCTAGGAAGGGGCCCGCGAAGAAGGGGCCCGCGAAGAAGGGTCCATCGAAGAGTCCTGGGATGACCCGTGTGTCGACAACGTCGGTCGGCAAAGCTGCCGGCAAGCGGCCCTCGTCGACTCCGTTGCGCAAAGCTACCGCGAAGCGC
>JBNMNW010000166.1:0-12677 GCA_051278165.1 Planctomycetota bacterium
CACAGCGTCAGCTCAGCAACACAGCGTCAGCTCAGCAACACAGCGCTAAGCGGCAGCCGGTCACTCGGACTTGGCTTCCGCGTCACTGCTGTCAGCATCGCTATCCGACTCGTCGCTTGCCGCTTCCGGCTCAATCGCCGACGGCAAGAATGCACCGAAGCCATCGAGCGTCGGCTGGCGAACTTCCGCACCATCTTCGTCGGCGCTCGGGCGTGGCGCCGTCGCGGTGAAGGGCAGTTGCGGCACGTCGGCCCACAGGTTTTCGAGCCCGTAGTATTCGCGCGCTTCCGGCAAGAACAGGTGCACGACGATATCGCCAAAGTCGACCAGCACCCAGTTGCTTTCCGGGGCATCGGCGGGGCCATTGCGGCGGCGGCGACCGCGCATGTGCTTGTGCTCCATCTCCACTTCCTTCGCGAGCGACTGCGCTTGGCGCGTGCTCTGAACGGTTGCGATGATGAAGTAGTCCGCGATCACAAGCGGGCCCGAGACATCAAGGATCTTGATGTCGTCGGCCTGCCTTTGGTCGAGGCGCTCAGCAAGGAACAGGGCCAAATCGCTCGTCGCCTTATCAGGCGGTGAGCCTGGCTGCGGGACGGTGCTTTGCGAACGTTCGGGGGCGTTGGAGGACAACTAAGTGGGTCTCGGATACAGGTGAGTGATGCACGACCGTGCGACTGGAGGATACCTGGACGGAGCGAGGTAGTAACCCCCGGCGACCCGTTCCTTCGAAGGAGTCTGCAATTGCCGGTGTGGGGATTTGGTGTCGGGGCGACGGTTTCGCCCCCGGTTGAGCAGTCGCCTGCTGCTCGGATTCCCCGGCGAGTGGCTCCCCGCAATGCCGTGTAGCGGCGCGCTTGGGAGCGGATGGCGGGGCGAAACGCCCACGCCATCAGGGGTTGGCACTGGCCGTGCGGCCAGTGCGGAGACAACTAGACGACGGTTGCGGTCTTGAAGAGCGGCAGCGCAATCAGCGCGGCGATCGTCATCAGCTTCATCAGGATGTTGATCGACGGGCCAGCGGTGTCCTTGAAGGGGTCGCCGACCGTGTCACCTTGAATCGCAGCATTGTGGGCTGGGCTGCCCTTGCCGCCCAACGCGCCGGCCTCGATGTACTTCTTGGCATTGTCCCAGGCACCGCCTGCGTTGGCCATGAAGAGCGCCATCATGACGCCAGCGGCAGTCGCGCCGGCGAGCATGCCACCAACGGCTTCGCGGCCGACGAGCATGCCGAGCACGATCGGGGCGGCGATGGCGAGGCAGCCAGGAGCGACCATCTCACGCAGCGAACCCTTGGTCGAGATGTCGATGCAGCGCATGTAGTCCGGCTCGCCGGTGCCTTCCAGGATGCCCGGGATCTCGCGGAACTGACGGCGAACTTCTTCGACCATCGCGTTGGCAGCCTTGCCGACGGCCTTCATGGCCATCGAACTGAACACGAACGGCAGCATCGCGCCGATCAGCAGGCCCATGACGACCTTCGCGTCATCGAGGCTGAGCGAGACACCGGCTGCGACCTTGTAGGCCGAGAACAGAGCCAGCGCGGTCAGCGCGGCCGAACCGATGGCGAAGCCCTTACCGATGGCAGCCGTGGTGTTGCCCGTGGCGTCCAGTTGGTCGGTGCGCTCGCGCACTTCCGGCGGCTGGTGCGACATCTCGGCGAGACCGCCAGCGTTGTCGGCAACCGGGCCGTAAGCGTCAACACCAAGCGATATGCCGAGCGTGCTCAGCATGCCGACGGCGGCAACACAGATGCCATACATGCCAGCCATCTCGTTGCAGGCGTAGATGGAGATCGCGAGCACCAGGGTCGGGCCCCAGGTCGAAGCCATGCCGGTCGCGAGACCGTGAATGATGTTGGTCGCGGCGCCCGTTTCGGACTGTTGCGCGATTGTCTGCGCCGGGGCCTTCTTCTCCGAGGTGTAGTACTCGGTGATCTTGCCGATGACGATGCCGCCGATCAGGCCGATGCACATCGAGAAGTAGACGTTCCAGTGCGTCGCCGTCTCGAGCGAGCCGGGCGTCATCGCTGGGCTCGGCTTCATGATCATCGTGAGGGCGGCGCCACCGATGAGCAAAGCGATCGAGGCAGCGATCAGGCCACCGAACAGGGCTTCGGAGAGCTTGCTCTCGTCGTCAGCCTTGACGCGGAACGTGCCAATGAAGCTGGCGACGACACCGACTGCGGCGAGCACGACCGGGTACATCAGCAGGTTGGTCAGCGCTGCGACGTGCGCATCGCCTTCTAGGCCGCCTGGCACCAGCGAGAAGCCGATGATGGCCGTCGCGATGATTGCACCGACGTAGCTTTCGAACAGGTCGGCACCCATGCCGGCAACGTCGCCGACGTTATCGCCGACGTTGTCTGCGATGGTGGCTGGGTTGCGGGGGTCATCTTCGGGGATGCCTGCTTCGATCTTGCCGACCAGGTCACCACCGACGTCCGCGGCCTTCGTGAAGATGCCACCGCCGACGCGCGCGAACAGCGCGATCGAGCTAGCACCAAAGCTGAAGCCGAGGATGTAGTTGATGTAGTTGACGGCTTCCTTGTCGGCATCGGGAGCGCCGTAGATCAGGAACAGCAGGGTGATGCCAATGAGGCCCATGCTGACAACCGTCATGCCCATGACCGTGCCCGACTTGAACGCGACGTCGAGTGCGCCACCGAGGCTGGTCTTGGCAGCTTGCGTCGTGCGCACAGCTGCGCGAGTGGCGCAGTGCATGCCGAAGTAGCCAGCAATGCCGGACGAACCACAACCGAGCAAGAACGCAATCGCCGTTTTGTAGCCGAGGAACTGGCCGCTGGCCGGATCGTCGTTGCCGAGCATCAACAACACAAAGGCGACGGCGACGAACACCGCGAGCCACTTGTATTCGGCAAAAAGAAACGCCTTGGCACCGTCTTGGACGAGCTTGGCGATCTTCTGCATCAGATCATCGCCAGGATCCTTGGCCATGATCTGTTTGAAGGCGTTGATGGCGTAGGCGAGGCCTGCAGCCGCGATGGCGAGAGAGATGAGGTTCCAGACTAAGTACATAGCAATGACACCAGGGCGGTGAGCCGGCGCAAATGTGGGCCAGCACGATAGCGGGCAGGGACGGTCCGAAACAAGCGCTCTGATGGCTTGCGCGACTACGGTTTTACGGAGCCGTCGGTTTCTCCGGTAAGACCGTCGTTGTCGGGCTCTGTTTTCGGTTCGTTTTCCGGCTCGCCAGCATCGGACAGCGGCTCGAGATCGAACTCGTCGAGCTCGTGCCCAGCCGCGGTCTCCGGCTCGGGGTCACTTTCGGGGGACGCTGCGGGGGATGCTGCGGGGGATGCTGCGGGCGGGGCTGCGGGGGAACCTGCGGGGGAACCTGAAGGCGGATCTGAGGGCGATTCTTCGCCGGCCGCAACCGTCGTGGTCGCCGTGACCTCTTCCTCGCCGAACTCGTTGACCGGCTTCTTAGGCTGCACGAACTCCTCGGTCATCTCGCTGCGCTGCTTCTGCTGGCGGCGCCTTCGCCACAGCCACAGGCCGGCGGCGAGCAGCAGCGCGCCGCCGACCGTGCCCCAGAGCAGGCCGCGCTCGATCTTCTCGACCCACGCGATCATCTCTTCGATGAAGCCAGCACTGCTATACCCCAGCCAGGTCAGCAACGGCACCATCAGCACGATGCCCAGGCCGTCGAGGAACAGGAATCGGCTCCAGCGCATCTTCATCGCTCCTGCGGTGAAGAACGCGACCATGCGCAGGCCGGCGAGGAAGCGCGAGATCACGATGACCATGTCGCCACGGCGGCGGAACCAGCGGTCAAACGTCGCCAGGCGCTGTTTGGTGATGAAGTATCTGAGCCATCTCAGGCGCAGCAGCCGCACCCCGAAGATCCGCCCTAGCAAGAACGGGATCATGTCGCCAACCAGGATGGCGGCGGAGCACCAGCCCATCATTGGCAGCAGTTGGGCGTGATCTGGGTATTTGGCGCAGACGAAGCCCGCCGCCAGCAGCACGATCTCTTCGGGCAGTGGCAGGCCGAGACCACACAGCAGGAAGATCGCCGCCACCCCGATATACGGGTAGTCGGTGATTAGCTGGGTGAGTTCGTCGAAGCCGGGCATCTGCTCAGGGATCAGTCCAGAAGGAACGGCTGCAGCATTTCGAACCGTAGGTCAGCAAAGACCTTGTCGAGGTTCACGGTGCGGTCACCACGCAGCCTAGCGACCACTTCTCGCAGTCGATCAGCCCAATCGCTAGCCAACCCTTGGTCTCGTATATCAGGTGCTTGTGCGATTGCGCGGACAAGTATATCGACAGCCGCCGTCCGTGCGCCGCATGTCAGCATCGCGGCGGCCAGGGTGGGGGCATACCACAACTTCTGTTCGTGGACGGCCGCCGACGGGAACAGCCGTTCCGCCAGCTCGAAGTAATGGTTGGCGATCGCTGCTGCGCCGCCGGCCCGTCGCTGCTGCAGTCGCTCGGCCAGGCCGGGAAAGTGTCCGCAGGCGATGTCCGCCAGGTTGGCCGCGGCGAACAGCAGCCCGTATTCGCGTCGTCCGGCGTATTGACGGGCCGCTTCGAGGCGCGCCAGCCCGGCGTAGAGGCGTTTCTCTGCGGCTGCCGCTACGTGGTTGGCGTCTTCGCTGTCGTCGTGCGTCAGCACGTAGCGGAACACCATTGCTGAGTGGCCGTCGCTCCAGCTCGGCACTAGCTGCATGATCTGCTGGCCACGTGCGAATGCTTCACGCGCATCCCCTTTGTCGGTAGCGTCTTGCATCGCCTGCCATGCGAACGGCAAGCGCGCCGGCCGCAGGCACCAACTGCCGAACTCGCGCAGTCCTTCTAGCGGCGGCGGCAGCAGGGCCACCGCGCCAGCAAACAGGACCAGGGTGCAGGCCGTGCGCAGTTCGAACATCAATATGGTATCGCGCGGAAGCCGTTCAAAACGTTTGGGTTCCGAGTGGCGAGCTACAGAAGCCTAGCCCCAGCCGGGCGCCAGCGCACGACGCCGCTTCCTGCCGACCCGTGGTTTTCGACGATGTCGCGCCCTTGACAGTTCCTGGCGGTGGACTATGTTCCCGCCGTCCTCATGACCAATTCGCTATCACAACTGCATCATCTGCATCATCACCACCCGGTTTGGGTTGGATGAGCGGGCGCACGTAAGTAGATAGCCTCACCTCACGCCGACCCTCCTGGTCGGCGTGTTCGGTTTTCGAGCGTTCGTCGACTGTGCGGGCCGGCCTCTAGCCAGCCATGAATCCAGCGACAGAAGCAAGCCGTCAGGCGAATCGTCAAGCCAATCAAAGTGACCTCGTGCACCTCGCCCTTCCCAAGGGTCGCATGCAAGAGGGAGTCGTTGAACTACTAGCAGCGGCGGGCATTCGTGTCCGCACGGATGCGCGTGCCTATCGGCCGCGGTTGTCGATCGATGGCTTTGAGACCAAGTTGCTCAAGCCGCAGAACATTGTCAGCATGCTCGAGGAAGGTTCGCGCGACGTCGGGTTTGCCGGCGCCGATTGGGTTGCCGAGAAGGGCGCCGATCTCGTCGAGCTGTTGGATACCGAACTCGACCCGGTGCGCATCGTGGCTGCTGCGCCGGTCAGCTTGGTGATCGATGGGCTCTTACAGATGCCGGTCGATCGCGAACTGGTCGTCTCCAGTGAATACATGCAGTTGTCGCGGCAGTGGATCGACGCCAACGCGCCGGGTGCTCACTTCGTGCGTTCGTATGGCGCCACTGAGGTCTTCCCGCCGGAGGACGCCGACGTCATCGTCGACAACACTGCTACCGGTGCGACGTTGGTTGCGAACGGACTGACTATCATTGGCGAAGTGATGTGCAGCTCGACCCGCTTGTTCGCGAATCGCAACGCCCTGGAGGATCCCGTGAAGCGGGCACGTATCGACGATCTGGTGCTGTGTATGCGTGCCGTGCTCGAAGCGCGTCGCCGGGCCATGGTCGAGCTCAACGTCAGCAAGAGCGACATGCAGGCGGTCGTCGACGCGCTGCCGTGTATGCGTCAACCAACCGTGTCGTCGCTCAACGGTGACACCGGCTACGCCATTCGCGCCGCGGTTCCTCGCCAAGGGTTGCCGACTCTCATCCCGACCCTGAAGGCCTTGGGCGCCTCAGACATTGTCGTGTCCGCCTGCGAGCAGATTGTTCCATGAGTGCCGCCATTGGCTATTCGCCGCCAACGTTTGCTGGCGGGATTCACTTAGACCTCTCGAAGAACGAAGGGCGGGTGCCGCGCGATGAGTCGTTGCTGCAGGCCATTCCGAGCATCGAGCAGCTTGCGCGGTATCCCGCGTTGCGCGAACTGCAGAGCGAGATGGCGGCAAGCTACGGCGTGCCGATGGAGCGCGTGTTGGTTACGGCCGGCGGCGACGATGCGCTGTTGCGGTTGTGCTTGTTGGCGCTGAGGCGGTCGCGTCAGAATCCGAATGAGCGACAGGCGCTGGTCGCGGTGCCGACGTTTGAGATGATCCCGCGCTACGTTAATTTGGCCGGCGGTGAATTGGTGGCTGTGCCTTGGCCGTCGGGCGCGTTCCCGACCGAGGCGTTGCTCGCGGCCGCAGGTGACGCGACCGCACTGGTGTTTGTTGTGTCGCCCAACAACCCGACCGGTGCCGTCGCGACGCCAGCAGACCTCGAACGGCTAGCCTCGGCCTTGCCCGATGCGCTGATTGTATTGGATGCCGCCTATGCAGAGTTTGCCGACGAAGACCTGATGCTATGCGCGCTGCGCTTGGAGAACGTTGTGATCGTTCGCACCCTCTCGAAGGCTTGGGGACTTGCCGGCCTGCGCGTGGGTTGTGCGATCGCGAGACCCGAGTTGTTGGCGCAGCTGCACGCCTCCGGCAATCCAATGCCCGTTTCCGTTGCCTCGGCAGCGTTAGCGGTCGCGCGGTTGCGAACTGGTCGCGACGATGTCGGTGATCATGTCGCGCGGGTTCGTGAGCAGCGGGTGGACCTCATACAGCAGTTGCGCGAGCTGGGCACGAAACCGGTCGAACCGTGTCAGGGCAACTTCGTTTTGGTGCACGGTGTCGACGCGCCGTGGCTGACCGCGTCGTTGGCGGCGCTCGGCATCGCGGTTCGGCGCTTCCCGGATCAGCCGGAGTTGGCAGATGCTGTGCGCATCGGGCTGCCGGCGGAATCGCATAGCTACAACGAACTGTTGGCGGCGTTGGCGACGGTGTTGTCGCCAAAGGCACTGATCTTCGACATGGATGGCGTCTTAGCGGACGTGTCGATGTCGTATCGAGTGGCCATCATCAAGACTGCCGAAAGCTACGGGGTTGCCGTGAACGAGCACGATATCACTGCGGCAAAGCAACGTGGCAATGCCAACGACGACTGGCAGTTGACGCGTTCGCTGCTGCTTGCCGGTGGCGTCACGCGCTCGCTGAGTGAGGTGACCGAACGATTCGAATCGTTCTACCAAACGCTTCGCAGTAGCGAACGGTTGCTGGTCGCGGCTGAGCGCCTACGTACTTGGCAGGGGCGATTCCGGCTCGCGGTCGTGACCGGTCGGCCGCGCGACCAGGCGGAGTTTTTCTTGGCGCAGTTCGCGATCCGTGACCTGTTTGACGTTGTCGTTTGTCGTGAGGATGCGGCCTTGAAGCCAGACCCCGCGCCAGTGCGTCTGGCGATGCAACAGTTGGGCGTGGAGTCGGCCTGGATGCTCGGCGACACGGTGGATGACCTAGTTGCGGCGCGGCTCGCTGGCGTGTTGCCGATTGCTGTTGGTGGCGAAGTCGACGCGACCAACGCCGCGTGTGTTCTGGCCAGTGCCGAAGATTTACAGGAACTATTATGAGTGTTGCATCACAAGCAAAGCGAACCGCCTCCGTTAGTCGCGGAACCAAGGAAACCAAAGTCACTGTCGAATTGCTGCTGGACGGTTCTGGCCGTGCCGACATCGCGACCGGCTTGCCGTTCTTGGACCACATGCTGACGGCATTGTGTCTGCACTCCCGCATCGACCTTGTGCTGCACGCGCAAGGCGATGTGCACGTCGACGATCACCACACGGTCGAGGACTGTGCCTTGACCTTGGGGCAGGCGATCGATGAGGCCCTCGGCAAGCGCACGGGCATCACGCGATTTGCGCACGCCTATGCGCCGCTCGATGAAGCGTTGTGTCGTGCCGTCATCGATTTGTCCGGCCGGCCATGCGCGGTGATCGAAGTGCCATTTAGGCGTGAAATGCTCGGCTCGGTTGCCACCGAGAACCTCGTGCACTTCTTGCAGTCGCTGGCGACGCGGGCGCGCATGGCACTGCACGTCGATCTGCTCCGTGGCGACAACGACCACCACAAGGCAGAAGCTGCGTTTAAGGCAGTCGCACTAGCATTGCGTGCGGCGGTGAAACTCGATGATGGCGCCATGCCGAGCACCAAGGGTGTGCTGTGATGCGTGATGTCTGCATCGTGCCAACCGGTACCGCCAACGTGGCGTCCGTATGCGCAGCGTTCGAACGTCTCGGCGCGCGGCCGCAACTGTGTTCGGACCCCGCCCAGATCGCGCGGGCCGAACGAGTCGTCTTGCCAGGCGTTGGCGCATTTGCTGCTGCGGCATCGCGGCTCGACCAGCTCGGCTTGCGCCAGGTCTTGCGCGACCGGGTGCAGGCGGAACGGCCAACGCTCGCCATTTGCTTGGGCATGCAGTTGTTCTGCGCGGACAGCGATGAGAGCCCGCAGGCCTCGGGGCTGGCAGTCGTAAAGCAGTCGATTACGCGCTTTGCACCGGGTTTGCGCGTGCCGCAGGTCGGTTGGAATCGCGTCCTGCCAATTGGTAGCACGCTGCTGCAACCGGGCTACGCATACTTCGTGCACAGCTACCGTCTCGCCGAGATGCCGGACGGCTGGAACGGCGCGATGACGGACTATGGCGGCCAATTCGTCAGCGCTCTCGAACGAGGCGCGGTGCTGGCTTGCCAGTTCCACCCCGAAATATCTGGCGAGTATGGGCAAGCGTTGCTCGAGCGTTGGCTGCAGCGCAGTGATGAGGTGGCGCCATGTTAGTGCCACGAATCATTGCGTGCCTCGACGTCAAGGATGGCCGCGTCGTCAAGGGCGTGCGCTTCCAAGACCTGCGCGATGCTGGTGATCCCGTTGCGTGCGCTCGTCGCTATGCCGAGCAAGGTGCGGACGAACTGGTGTTGCTGGATGTCTCGGCAACCAGGGAAGGCCGCAACCATGCGTTGCAGACGGTGCGAGCCGTGCGCAAGGACTTATCGATTCCGTTGACGGTCGGCGGCGGCGTGCGGTCCGTGCAGGATGCAGAGCAGCTGTTGGCGGCCGGAGCGGACAAGGTGGCGACCAATAGTGCGGCGGTGCAGCGCCCCGAGTTACTGGCGGAATTGCGTGAGCAGTTTGGTTCGCAGTGCACGGTATTGGCCGTCGATGCGGCCCGGGTCACCGACGCCGCTACGGCGCAGTGGCAGGTCGTCACGAACGGCGGCACCAAGACCACCGGGATCGATGTGGTGCGCTGGACTCAGCGTGCAGTTGCACTCGGTGCCGGGGAGCTATTGTTGACCAGCTGGGATCGCGACGGCACGCGCTCTGGCTACGACCTCGAATTGTTGCGCGAAGTCTGTGCCGCAGTCGAGGTGCCCGTGATTGCATCCGGCGGCGCTGCTCATGTGGGCCACTTGCTCGACGCGCTGCAGGCGGGCGCTAGCGCCGTATTGGTTGCTTCGATGCTGCACGACGGCGACACGACCGTGCTCGATATCAAACGTGAACTACAAACCAAGAACTGTGAGGTAAGGCTGTGATTCTCCCTTCGATTGATCTTCAGAATGGTTGTGCGGTGCAGCTGGTTGGTGGCGAACGCTTGGCGATCGACGCCGGCGATCCGATGCCGCTGCTCGACTCGTTTGCCCTGGTTGGCGAAGTGCCGGTGGTGGACTTGGATGCGGCGCGTGGCGAAGGCAGCAATGCAGAACTCATGCGCACGATGTGTCGTCGCGCCAAGGTGCGGGTTGGTGGTGGCATTCGCGATCTCGCCACTGCGCGCCGTTGGCTCGACGATGGCGCGACTCGCATCGTGATCGGCACGGCTGCCGAGCCGGAGCTGTTGGCGCAGTTGCCGCCCGAACGCGTCGTCGTCGCTCTCGATGAAAAGAACGGCAACGTCGTCACCCACGGCTGGCGGCAACAAACTGAGCACAACGTGTTCGACCGCATGAAGGAACTGCGCGGTCTGTGCAGCGGATTCCTGGTGACGTTCGTCGATCGCGAGGGCCGTCTTGGCGGCACCGATCTTGATCGTGCAGCAGAAGCGGTGGCCGCCGCCGGCGATGCCCGGGTCACGATTGCCGGTGGCGTCACAACCGCCGAAGAAGTCGCCGCGCTCGATCGTCTCGGTGCCGATGCGCAAGTGGGCATGGCGCTCTATTCCGGTGATCTATCGCTGGCGGATGGCTTTGCGGCGCCGCTCATCAGTGAGCGAGCCGATGGTCTCTGGCCAACGGTGGTGGTGGACGAAGCCGGGGTCGCGCTGGGTTTGTGTTGGTCGAGCGCCGAGAGCTTGCGTGAGGCGATGACGCAGCGGCGGGGCATCTACCAGAGTCGCAAGCGCGGCCTCTGGGTAAAGGGGCAAACCTCGGGTGCAACGCAGGAACTGCTGGGCGTCGCGCTGGATTGCGATCGAGACGCGTTGCGGTTCACGGTGAAGCAGTCTGGGACGGGCTTTTGTCACCTCGAGTCGCGCACCTGTTGGGGCGACGACGGTGGCATCCGTCAGTTGATGCGGCGCATGACCGCGACGAAGCCGGATGCCGCGAGCGCTTCGTTGACGTCTCGATTGCTCGCAACCCCCGAACTGCTGGCGGCGAAGCTGCGGGAAGAAGCTGCCGAGCTGGCGCAGCCCGACGCGGATGTCGTCGCCGAGGCTGCCGACGTGATGTTCTTCACGATGGCCCGTCTCGCGGCTGCCGGAGTATCCCTCAACGATGTGGATGACGAACTGCAGCGCCGTGCCCGCCGAGTTTCGCGCCGTCCGTGCGAATCGAAGGAGCAACGATGAGTTCGCTACTACGCCAAACAACGGTCGAGCAACTGTTGGCGCGTCAACGCAGTTCGTTGGATCTTGAGACGCAACGTGTCGCTCAGGACATCGTGGAAGATGTTCGTCTCCGGGGCGAACAGGCCGTCAGGGAGCACAGCGAACGTCTCGGCGACCGACTCACCGGTGATACGGTGCGTGTGCCCCGCGAGGATCTGGACGCGGCGCTGCGCGAGTTACCTGCCGAGCAACGAGAACTGCTCGAGCGCACCGCTCTGCGCATCACCGCGTTCGCCCAAGCACAGCGAGCGTGCCTGCTGCCGCTGGCCACTGAGGTTCCTGGCGGGCGCGCTGGTCACCGTTGGTTGCCGGTCGCGAGTGTCGGCGCCTACGCACCCGGCGGCCGTCACCCGCTGCCTTCGTCTGTATTGATGACGGTGATCCCCGCGCAGGTCGCCGGCGTTGCCAACATCGTGGTGGCGTCACCTAACCCGACGCAGGTGACGTTGGCGGCCGCCGCGTTGGCCGGAGCCAGCAGTCTGCTCGCCATCGGTGGCGCCCAGGCGATCGCTGCGCTGACATTCGGTGTCTTTGATACGCCGGCGGACGTCGTCGTCGGTCCGGGCAATCGCTGGGTAACCGCCGCCAAGAAACACCTCGTTGGCGAGGTCGGCATCGACAGTCTTGCTGGGCCAAGCGAACTGCTGGTGTTAGCAGATTCATACGCCGACGCCGCAACCATCGCTGCCGATCTGCTGGGTCAAGCTGAGCACGATGACGACGCGGTTCCCATCCTGGTGACCACCAGCGCGGCTCTGATCGATGCCGTCGAACGTGAACTCGCGCTGCAGTTGCAAACTCTGCCGACCGCTGCGACCGCAACGGCATCGCTGCGTGGCAACGGCGCTGCCATCTTGGTCGCCGATCTCGCCGAAGCCGTGCAGGTCACCAACCGTCTGGCGCCAGAACACTTGGAGCTGTGCGTGCAGGCCCCCGACGATCTGCGCGAGCAGCTGACGGCGTACGGCAGCCTGTTTGTCGGAGCTAAGTCTGCAGAAGTGTTCGGCGACTATGGTGCCGGGCCCAATCACGTGCTGCCGACCGGCGGCGGCTCGCGTTTTCAGGCCGGTTTGTCGGTGCTGACGTTCTTGCGGCCACTGACGTTCTTGGAGTTGCAGGATCCTTCGCTGTTGCGAGGCGACGCGGCGATGTTGGCGCGCCTCGAAGGACTCGAAGGCCACGCCCGATCGGCCGAACAGCGCGGGATGTAGCGGCATATAGTGGGATCAGCGATAGCATCGGCACCTCCGGAGTGCCTCTTATGATTCAGCCCTCGCACGTTCTGCTCTCTCTTGTCCTCGCCGCACCGCTGGCAGCCCAAGTCGTCCAGGTCCCGGACGAGAACTTCGATGCCTGCACCAGCATCATGGTCAGCCGCGGCGCGTCGACCGACGGTTCGGTGATGATCACCTACTCGGCCGACGCGGCGTTCATGCCGAAGCTGCTGCACCATCAAGGTGGCAAACATACGGCAGGCGAACTGGTCGATTTGGTCGCATGGGAGAACGATCGCGTGCGCGGCCAATTCCGTCAGGTCGCCGAAACCTATTCGGTGGTTGGCTTGATCAACGATCGCCAAGTGGCGTTGGGCGAGACCACGACTGGTGGCCGCCGCG
>JBNMNW010000167.1:0-12638 GCA_051278165.1 Planctomycetota bacterium
TTCCGCCTATGGCAATCAGGAGGCTCAGAAGAAGCACGAGTTGCTTCGCGAAGACCCGCTGTCGCCCTACTCCGCAGCGAAGCTAGCCGGCGAACTCTACTGCCGCACGTTCGCGCGGGTGTTCGGCATGAACGTCGTCGTGACGCGCTTCTTCAATGTGTTCGGTCCACGGCAGCCTGCCGATAGCCCTTACTCGGGTGTGATCGCCGCATTCTGTCGCAGTTTGATCCTCGGCAAGCCGGTGCGCATTGAAGGTGATGGCGGCCAAGGTCGCGACTTCACCTATGTCGAAGATCTCGTCACTGGTGTCGTGCAATGTCTCGATGCAGACAGTGCCGGCTGCGATACCGTGAACCTCGCATATGGCGATTCGCGCACCGTTCTCGACATCTACGAGCTGCTGTGCAAGTTCACGCACGAGCAGCTGCCGGATCAGGTGATACCGGAACCGAAGCGCATGCCGTCGCGTATCGGTGACGTTCGCCACTCATTAGCTGATGTTACGCGCGCAAAAGAGCGGTTCGGCTTCGCTCCAACCGTCGGTTTCGCCGAAGGTTTGGAGAGAACTTTCGCGTGGTATCGCACGCAGCTCGAATCGGAGTAACTAGTAATGAAAGGTGTCGTACTCGCTGGTGGCTTGGGTAGCCGTCTCTACCCTCTGACGAAGATCACCAACAAGCACCTGCTCGCGGTGTACGACAAGCCGATGATCTACTATCCGATCCAGTGCTTGGTGAACGCTGGCATCACGGAGATCATGGTGGTGACTGGTGGCAACTACGCGGGTCACTTCCTGCAGTTGCTGCGCAACGGTTCGGACTTCGGCCTCAAGCGCCTCGGCTACGCCTATCAAGAAGGTGAAGGCGGCATCGCCGATGCCCTGAAGCTTGCCGAAGAGTTCGCCGACGGCGAGTCCATCTGCGTCGTGCTCGGTGACAACATCATCGAAGGCAACATCAAGAAGGCCGCCGATGATTTCGCGGCCCAAGGTGGTGGTGCCAAGATCATGCTGAAGGAAGTGCACGATCCCGAACGCTTTGGCGTTGCGACGGTCGCTGCCAATGGCAAGGTCGAGAAGATCGTCGAGAAGCCGAAGGCCCCCGAAACCAATCTCGCGGTGATCGGCATCTACATGTACGACGCCGAGGTGTTCAACATCTGCCGAGAACTGAAGCCGTCCGATCGTGGCGAGCTTGAGATCACCGATGTGAACAATGAATACGTGCGCCGCGGCAACCTGACGTCCGAAGTGCTCGATGGCTGGTGGACCGATGCTGGCACCTTCGAGTCGCTGTATCGCTCAGCGACGCTCGTTCGTGACGGCGGTGCCAACCGCATGGACAAGTAAGGCTCGTTCCTTGACGAGTCACTGCGATCTTCTGATCACCGGTGCTGCGGGCCAACTCGGCCGCACGCTGATGGCACAGGCCAAGGCCCTTGGCCTGACGGCGGTCGGCGTGGACGTCGCCGAGATGCCGCTCGACCGCCGCGAGGCCATCGAAGCGGTGATGCAAAAGCATCGGCCGGCGTTCGTGATGCACTGCGGTGCGATCACCAACGTCGATGGCTGTGAAGCCGAACCGCTAGTTGCCTACCGCATCAATGGCATGGCGACCGCATGGGTTGCCGAGGCCGCCGCGCGCGTCGATGCCGGCATGGTCTATGTCAGCACCGACTTCGTGTTCGACGGCACGCTAGCAGGCACGCCCTATCCAGTCGATTCGGCAATCAAGCCATTGTCGGTCTACGGCGCTAGCAAGCGCCTCGGCGAAGAAGCAGTGCTGGCTCACGGCCGCGCCGACTTCTACGTCATCCGCACCAGTTGGGTGTTTGGGCCGGGCGGCAAGAACTTCCCGCGCGCGATCCTCAACCGAGCCCGTTCCGGCGGCGCACTCAAGGTCGTCACCGACCAAGTCGGTCGGCCGACGATGACACACGATCTTGCCGAGGCGATGCTCGACGTCTTCAAGTTGAAGCCGGCAGGTGGCATCTACCACGCGGCCAACGAAGGCCAGTGTTCGTGGCACCAGTTCGCCGTCGACACACTCAAAGCAGCTGGCATGGGCAACATCGAAGTTGGCACGCAGACCGCGGCCGACCTCAATCTGCCAGCAGCAAGGCCAGCTTGGTCCGTGCTCGATACCGACAAGCTCGCGGCCGTTCGCGGCAAGCACCTGCCCAACTACTTGGATGCGCTCGCTCGCCATGTGCCGCTCGATGAAGCTGCCCAGCAAGCAGCTGCCGCAGTGGCCGCCGCCGATCCAGACAGTGCCAGCAGTGCTCCACTGCGCGGCAAGCAATACTGATGCACTGACTGGCTGCAATATCCTGGCTGCAATATCCCGACCGTAATATCCCGACCGCACTATCCGGACTCCTACTGTGAGCAAGATCCTCGTCACCGGCGGCGCCGGCTTCATCGGTTCAAACTTCGTGCGCATGATGCTCACGGAATCGGACCACCAGATCGTCAACCTGGACCTGCTGACCTACGCCGGCAACCTCGAGAACTTGTCGGATGTCGACGGCCACGCGAACTACACGTTCGTCAAAGGCGACATCACCGATGTGAAGGCGATGGCCGAGTTGTTTGCCGCGCAGAAGTTCGACATCGTTGTGCACTTCGCCGCCGAGAGTCACGTCGACCGTTCGGTGCTTGATGCCACGGCCTTCGTGCAGACCAATGTGATTGGCACGCAAGTGCTGCTCGACCAAGCGCGTCATACCGACGTCAAGCGCTTCGTGCACGTCAGCACCGACGAGGTCTACGGATCCCTCGGCGCATGGGGCTTCTTCACCGAAGAGACGCCCATCCAGTCAAACTCGCCCTACTCGTCGAGCAAGGCTGGCAGTGACCTGCTGGTGCGCGCCGCCGTGCACACGCACGGCATGGACTGCGTCATCACGCGCTGCTCGAACAACTACGGCCCGTACCAGTTTCCTGAGAAGCTGATCCCGTTGATGATTGCCAACGCACACGAAGACAAGTCGCTGCCGATCTACGGCGATGGCAAGAACGTGCGCGACTGGATCCACGTCATCGACCACTGCCGCGGCATCAGGCGCGCGATGGAAGATGGCGGCAAGGGTGAGGTCTACAACTTCGGCGGCGATGCTGAGCGCGAGAACCTGTTTGTCGTCACCGAGATCCTAAAGCTCGTCGGCAAGGGTGAAGACCTGATCACCTACGTCACCGACCGCCCCGGCCACGACCAACGCTATGCGATGGATTCGAGCAAGGCGCGTGCGCAGCTCGGCTGGACGCCGTCCTACACGTTCGAGAACGGCCTGAAGGAAACGGTCGACTGGTACCTCGAGAACAAGTCCTGGTGGGAGCGCGTTCGCAGCGGCGCCTATCAGGAATACTACGAGAAGCAATACAGTGGTCGCTGAGAGCGCATCGCCACAAGACGCTACGACAATTCGATCGTGCGCCCTTCACGGGCAGCGCGTGTCATCGCATCGATCGTTTCGAAGTCGATGATCGCCTGCTCGATCGGACACGGGTAGTCATCCGTGTCTTCTAGCCAGCGCGCAAAGCGGCCGTGCAGTTCGCTGCCAGCCCGGTGTGCTGCGAGCGCGTTCTGCAGGTCGCGGCGCGAGAGCACCTGTTCGATGCCCGGCGTTTCGTAGTCGAACACATGGCCTTGGAACGGTCGCTGACCGGTCAGCCAAATGCGATCGCCGGCGATGCGCACGCCGCCGTCGGTGCCATGCACCGCGAACGCATTGGCACGCGTCAACCGACTCGTGATGTAGGTGCACGGGATGTTGCCGCGCAGCACAACCGTCGCGACGCCGCCGTCGTCGAGGTCGGGCGCGAACGAACGCATCGTCTGTGCGGTAACCGAAGTCGCTTGCCGACTGGTTAGCCAGGTTGTGATGTGCACGTGCTCGCTCGCCAGGGTGACGAACGGATCGCCGCTATGCGTGACGCTGCCCGTGCGCAGCAATTCGTCGTCGCCGATGATCGACTGCACGCAGACCACACCGCCGAGCCAGTCCGCCGCAATCATGCGCCGCAGCTGTTCGACGACCGGGTCCGCTTGGCTGCGCACGTAGACGCCAAGTCGCACTTCGTGAGCGGCGCAGATGGCCGTCATCTCTTTCGCGGTAGCGAGGTCGGGTGCGACCGGTGCGTGCACGAGGCACGGCACGCTTTGCTCACAGGCTAGTTTGACTTGGGCCAGGCGGTCCTCGAGTGGGCCGGTAAGAACGACAAAGTCGACGCCGTAGGCGAGCAGCTTCTCGAAGCTCTCGGTGGAGTAGCCGAGGCTGCTGCCATCGGCGAGTCGCTTGGCCGCGCCGGGCAAGTTGTCGTGTACCGCAACTACGTCACACGCGTTGTGCAACCCCACATTCTGAATGACGCCGAGCCCCATTGGCCCGGCTCCCGATAGTCCGGCCCGCAGCGTGATCACCAATGAACTCTAATGGCGTTGCCGCAATAGGTCCAACTGCCCCCAGAGTGCCGCGAGCGCCGTCTCGGTTCGCAGCGCGTGGGGGCCGCACGAGATGGCGTGGAATCCGGCCGCGATCAGCTTGTCGACTTCGTAGGGCAGGAAACCACCGTCGGGACCAATTGCCAGTGTGAACGGCTGCTTGAGGCCGTTGGCGGCTTGGGTTGCGGCGAGTTGGTGCGTTGGCGTCGCGGCATATGGGTGTGCGACGAACCGCGGCTGGGGCAGATCCAGGCGGGGCAGTTCGTCTTCAACCATTGGCTTGAATAGATCGAATCGCAGCAACTCAGGCAGCTGGGTGCGGCCAGCTTGCTCAAGGCCGAGCAGTAGCTGCTCACGTTGCACCTCGGGATCCAGGGCCCGGCTCTGCATCCAGGTCTTGTCGACGCGCCAGGATCGGAACAGCACGATCCGCGCGAAGCCCATGGCGGCGGCGTGAGCAAGCATGCGCATCAGCACCTTCGGGCGTGGCACCGCGAGCAGCAGCGTGTCGCTGAGCGGCAGCGGTTGCTCGTGCAGTTCGATGCGAATGCTGGCTTCGGTTGCGCCGAGGCTGATCACGGTTGCGGTGCCGAGCTGGCCGTTGATGACGCCGACGCGCAGGGCGCTGCCTACTTCGGCCTTGAGCACCGTTCGCAGGTGTTCGACGCGACGGCCGCGGATCAGGCAGACGCTGTCACCAGCGACCTCGGTGGGCTCGAGCAGGAGGAAGTTCACGATGGTTCGCCCCGCGTGCACGGTAGATCACAACCGCAGATCAGAACGGCAGCCGCCGACTCAGCCGCTGCCAAAGCGTCGGCACGGGTCGCTTGTCGTTGTGGTCGGTGCGGTGGGTGTAGTCGTTGATGTCGTCGAGCGGCCGTCGGCCCGGACCAAGCATGCGGCCAAGGCTATCGATGGCGTTGGCGGTGTTCTTGGCGAAGTCGTAGCTGGATGGCCACGCGCCCTCGAACGGCTTCGGGCGGCGCTTCATCTCCGACCCCAGTAGTTGCATGCCCTGCTCGTGGATGCGTTGGCTGCGGCGAAGTTCGCTGGTTGCCGCGGCTGTCAGTGGACGATCCTTTTGCAAACCGAGGCTGATCTGAGCGCGACGCAGTTCGCCGGCGAAGATGGTCGGCAGTTGCGTGAGTCGTTCGACGCGTGGTCCCGTGACACTGCGGCCAAAGTCTAGCGCCAGCACGCGTTGGGTTCCGGCTAGTAGTCCCTTTCGATCGCGTTCCGGGCTCGCTACGCAACCCGCCATCAGGATGATGACGGTCATGCAGGTTAGGAGCTTTAGTGGGCGGTGCACAGGGATGATGGGTAGTTGGCGAAGGGGGCCGTTGCTTAGAGTCACTGCATTGAGTCACTGCGTAGAGCCACTGCGTGGCGAACTGCGCCGATTCAGTCTACCCGATGCATCGGCATTACACGCCTCGCAGCGAGATCAAAGGATCGTGACGCGCGGCGCGCAGCGCCGGCAGCGCCGATACGACCAGACCGGTAGCCATCGCCATGCCCGTGACTTGCAGCAGCCATAGCGGCTCAATACGGCACGGCACGCGGGTCAGGTTGTAGACACTGAGTGGAAACAGGTCGTGGCCGGTGGCCCACAGCCAAGCTTGGCGGATTTCCTCGAGATAGACCGCGGTCAAAACGCCTGTCGATAATCCAGCGACGACCCCGAGACCGGTAATCACGAGACCGCACGATAAGAACACCATCGTCACGCCAGTCGGTGTGCCGCCCATTGCCGTCAAGATGCCGATGTCCGCAGTCTTCTCGGTGACCATCATCGACAGCGTCGCCAGCATCAAGAAGGCCGCGACGATCATGATGACGGTCAGCACGATCTTTAGCAGCTCGCGTTGGTGGGCAACGTTCTTGATGAACAGTGCGTTCTTCTCGCGCCAAGTTTGCACGCTGCCATAGCCATGGTTGTCCTTCTCGAGGGTGCGTTGCACCTCGCGGTTTAGCCGGCTGGCGGTCGCCTCGAGCTGGTTCGGGTCCTTGACGCGCACAGCAATCTCTTGCACATGATTCGGCGCGTCTGGGAACAGGGCTTGTTGCAGCGTCGACAGGTCCACAAACACATTGTTGCCATCAAAGCCGCCGTGATTCGTTTGGTAGGCACCACCAACGACCAGCTCGACATCGACTTCGACCGGGGTCGTGCGGCCGTTCTTGCCGCGCTTCATTTTGGCGGTCATCAGCCGCAACGAGTCGCCGGGTTTCAACCCCTCTCGCTGCATGCGGTCGAGGCCGAGCAGCACCGTCGGCACGTTGTTGATCGGCGCCAATGGCGTGTCGACGTTGCGAACGCGCAGGTTATCGGGGATATCCGGATGGCGGATCCAGCTGGCGAACTTGGTGGCCTTTGCTTCCAACTCGGCCCGCACGCCAAACACAAACAAGAACGGTTGGTCGCCGCCGTGCATCGCGCCACGGCCAGGCAGTGGTGCCGGTGGTGGCCGCTTACCAGGTTCGACCAGCAAGCCGTAATGCAGCAGCCGCGGGGCCATGCCGGCAACGTTCGGATCGTGCTGCAGAGCGTCGCGAAGAGCTGGCCACTCGGCCCACGCGGGTAACTCGGTGGCAACAATGTCGGAGCTCGACGCTTGCACGTGCTCTTCGATGACCTGCAAGAAGCCACTGAACAACGAGACCACCACGACCAATGCCCAGACTCCGATCGCAATGCCGCCCATGCCCAACAGATTGATCGGGCGGGTCAGCAGGTAGCGGATCGCGAGGAAGAGGCGATACATCAGTTGGCCCCAGGACCTGAGGATGCAGGGCCAGAACTCTCGGGACCTGTGACCATCTCTTGGTCAACCACGCAGCCATCCTTCATGCGGATGATGCGGTCGCAGCGCTGGGCCAAGCCTTCATCATGGGTGACCAGCAAGAACGCGAGTTGCCGCTCTTGTTGGATCGTGAACATCAGATCGACAACGTCCTTGGCGGTCGCGGAGTCGAGGTTGCCGGTTGGTTCATCGGCCAACACAACCTTGGGTTCGGCGATCAGGGCGCGCGCAATCGCGACGCGTTGCCGTTCGCCGCCGGACAGTTCGGTGGGGCGGTGGTGCAAGCGTTCACCGAGGCCAACGTGCTCGAGCATCGCGACAGCGCTGGCCTTGGCTTCTTTGCGCTTGCCCCAGTATTGCAGCACCGACGCATCCATCATCCGTGCCAACAGCACGTTTTGCAGCGCCGTCAGCTCGGGGATCAGATGGTAGAACTGGAACACAAATCCCACCTGCTGGTGTCGCAGGCGGGCACGCTCGCCGATCGGTAGCGAGTGCACTACGCGACCGTCGTATTCGATCGTGCCGCTGGTGGGCCGATCAAGCAGACCGAGAAGATGCAGCAGCGTCGACTTGCCGGCGCCCGATGTGCCGAGCAGGGCGACCTTCTCGCCGGCCTCGATGCTGAGATCAACTCCGCGCAGCACCGGGATCTCCCGCTTGCCGATCGCGTAATTCTTGGTGATGCCAGTGGCACGCAGGACGGTGCTCATTCGAAGGACAGCGCGGTTACGGGGTTCATGCGGGCGGCCTTTCGGGCCGGGATGAAGGCGACGATGATAGACAGCACGATCGCTCCGGTGGCGACGCCGACGACCCACGACGTCTCGAGGTGGCACGGAATGCCTTGCAGGTCAAACGTCTCCCTGGGGAAGAGTTCGAGCTTATAGTTCTCGTACAGCCAGTCGTTGATTGGGTTGATCCAGATCGCTGACAGGATGCCGGCGACGACGCCGAACAAGGATCCGAGCACGCCAACGACGGTGCCGTTGATCAAGAACACCGCACCGATGCTTCGTGGCGAACCACCGACAGCAGAGACGATGCCGATGTCTTTGATCTTCTGCACGACCATCATGTGCAACGTTGCATAGATGACGAATGCCGACACCAGCATGACGATCATCAACACGATCTGCATCATCGCGTGCTCTTGCTCGACGGCCTTCAGGTAGACCGAGTTCTGCTCTTGCCAGGTCAGCACCGAGCACGGCTCCGAACCTTCGGGAAGCTCGGCCTGCGCCTTGTTCTCCAAGCGTCGCTGCAAGGCGATGAGTTCACTGCCGGTGAGACCATCACGCGGTCGAATCGCAACGTCGGTGACCAGCGGGATGCTTTCTAGGTCGTCGATGTCGTGACCGAGCATCGTGCGCAGCGCTTCGATCGGCACCAGCGCGGTGACCTCATCGAACATGCGGTTGCCGGAACTAAACCAGCCGGCGCTGGCGAATGGCTTCTGCGTCGTGCGCATGACCGCGGTGCGGGGCTCGCCTGATCCGTTACCGCCCGGAAAGGACGCGCAGACCACTTCGAATGGATCACCATCCTGAATGTGGGGCAGATTGAAGACGCGGCGCCAGCCCATCAGCATGCCCGGCAAGGTGCTGCGGTGGTTGTTGACGTCCGGGTCGCGCGGCATGCCGGCTTCGCCCCGACGGTCCCACTCGATGGGATCGGGGAGCAGCATCTCGGCGAGCCGCTCTTGGTTCGGTTCGTCAAAGACGCTGGACGGTGGCTCAATGCGGCCGTAGCGCGCAATCTCGTCGGCGCCGCGCTGCAGCCATGCGGGGATGTTTACGACCTTGGTCTCAAGCAAAGGGTCGATGCCGATCAGCATCGCAAACCCATTCTTGGTGTGATCGAAGTCCAGCTGACTGCTGCCACGCTTAGCGCGCTCGAATCGATCCTGCACGATCGGCTGCAACATCGCGTGCTGTCGCAATCGTGGCGCCAGCGCGACCACATCTGGGTCGTCAGCTAGAGCCTCATGAAGCACCGCAAAGCTCGAGTCGTGTGGCAGGTCGGTCAGCAGCAAAGGCGGCGCGCTGCTCTCGACGTTCGCGCGAATGTCGCGCACAAACCCAGTGAACACGCCATCCACGACCAGCATCGCCCACACGGCGAATGCCACGCCGAGCACGCCGAGGATGTTGATGCGCCGAGTTACTAGGTAGCGCAGTGCCAGGTATGGACTGAACGCGCGGATCACTGCGGTTTGTCCGCCTCAGGAGGTTGTGCTTTGGCGGATGGCTTGCCGGTGGGCGTTGCTTGCCCGTCTGGCGCCGCTTCCTCGTCACCTTGGTTCACATTCGGATCAATGCGTCGCAGCAGCGGGAACAGCACCACATCGCGAATCGAAGTCGAGCCAGTCAGCAACATGCACAGGCGGTCGATGCCGATGCCAAGGCCACCAGCAGGCGGCATGCCGAACTCGAGTGCGGTGACGTAATCCACATCGACCTCGCCCGGCGTTTCGTCATCCTTGTCGACGACCTGCTCTTCGAAACGCTGCTCCTGATCGATCGGATCGTTGAGTTCACTGAAAGCGTTGCCGAGTTCCATGCCGGCGACGAACATCTCGAAGCGTTCGGCCACGCGCGGGTCATCCGTCATGCGCTTGGCAAGCGGACTGATCGCGGTTGGGTAGTCGTGCACGAAGATGGGGCCAATCAAGGTGTCTTCTACGGTTGCTTCGAAGACATCGTTGGCGAGTTTTGCCGGTTCGATGCCATCGGTCTTGAGCTTCAGTTCCTTGGCGCGGGCGAGCACAGCATCGTGCTCGAACCAATCGACGCCGGGGTTTTGCTCGGCGAACAGATCGAGGTAGCGAGCCTTCTGGAACGGCGGCTTTAGATCGTATTGCTTTTCACGGAAGGTCACCTTGCCTTCGCCACCGAGCACCTTGTCGACGAGATGCTGAAACAGCCCTTCGACGCGGGCCATGATGTCCTTGTAGTCCGCGAACGCTTCGTAGCTCTCGAGCATCGTGAACTCGGGATTGTGCCGAGTGCTGATGCCTTCGTTACGGAACACGCGGCCGATCTCGTAGACGCGTTCCATGCCGCCGACGATCAAACGCTTCAGATACAGTTCCGGCGCGATGCGCAAGAACAACGGCATGTCGAGCGCGTTGTGATGCGTCTTGAACGGGCGCGCCGCGGCGCCACCGAACAGCGGTTGCAGGATCGGCGTCTCGACCTCGAGGTATTCGAGCGAATCAAAGTAGTTACGCGTCTCGCGCACGATCTTCGAACGCATCGCGAACGTCTCCCGGACGCCGGGGTTGGCGAACAGGTCGACGTAGCGCATCCGGTAGCGCTGCTCCTGATCCTGCAGCCCGTGCCACTTCTCGGGAGCCGGGCGCAAAGCCTTTGCTGCCAGCGTGACGTCCTTAGCCCACAAGGTGCGCTCACCCTTCTTAGTGTGGCCAAGCACACCGGTGACGCTGATCAAGTCGTTGCTCTCAACCTTCTTACGCACCGGCCAGAAGTCTTGCAGCGCGTCGCGTTCGAACCCGATTTGCAGCGAGCCCGAGCGATCGGTCAGGTGCGAGAATCTGAGCTTGCCGAAGTCGCGCACCTGGGACAGCCGCCCGGCGATCGTCACGGTTGATTCGAGTTTGTCGTCGAAGCCCTCCAGTACCTCCGCAATCGGCTGGCCCTTGGCCACGCGCGCTGGAAATGGGTCGATGCCTTCGGCGCGTAGCGCCTTCAGCTTGTCGTGGCGATCACTTGCAATACCGTCCGTCATTGGGCAAGGATGTTAGCGACAGTGGTGGTGTAGCGCTAAGGCGCAGGGAAAACTGGGTTGCTGGAAGGTCTAAGCAGTGTGCCCCGGTTGCTGTGCCCCGGTTGCTCCAACATCGCCTCGCGGCGACATCGTCGGCCGAGATCCCGTAGACTCGGCGGCCATGCGCAGGGCGTCGCAAAGTATGCGTGGATTTCTCGGGGTTGTTTTCCTGCTGGCGGCTGCGCGCGGCCAAGTCGTGCCGCCCAAGCCCGACAGAGTGCCTTACAGAATGCCCGCCAGAGTTGCTGACAATGCGGCAACGCTCTACTCACTGGCGATCGCGGAAGTGACGCGAGACATCAAGAGTGGTCGATTGAAGTGGCCAGCGCGGCCACAGCCGAATGCCCGGATCCTAAATGCCGGCGTGGTTCTGGCGTTTCAGTTCGGGGTTTTTGATACAGAGCCGGAACGACCCGCAGAAACACTGCAGGCGGTGGCGCGGTCGGTTCTTGGCCGATCTCTGTTTCGACAAGCATCGGCAAGGCCTGCCTGTCAATTCGGAGTCAACTTCGCGGCCAATGGCCCTGGTGCATTGGGCCTCAAGCAGCTGGTCAGGCTGATTGGCTGGCATGCCCAGCAAGCGCTTGCCAACCAGCCGATTTTGACATGCGAGGATGGCATCACCTTGTTGCGGTATGTGCGCCATCGGCGTGCAGGCTTATCCGAGCAAGCTGGAATCGAGCTCGGCGAGCAAGAAGAGCGAGCCTTGCGATTGCTGCACGGGGGACTTGAGGCTTTGAAGCGCGGCCCGACTTGGCGAGAGCACAGGGCTCGATTTGCCGCCGAGCTCGATCTGCACGCGCAGTCAGCGATCAGCCCAGAGCATTACCGCGCGCTGTTTTGCCGCGGCATCCCCGAACTGGTGAAGTTGCATCGGCCACGGTTGCGCGACATGCACATGAAGATCGCCGGTGGATTTGATGCCGACAAGATGACTCGGCACCTCGAGGCTGTCGTGGCGAAGGTCTTTGCGACACCTTCGTCAACGGACGTATCCTTTGGCCAGTGGCTCAGCTTGGTCAACCAGCGAACCATGACGGCGATCGAGCCGCTGCCCGAGACTGCTGGAGTCACCGAGAAGGCGACCTTAGGCATGCTGCAGTTGGTATTGATGAGCGGAGGGCCGATGGCTAGGTCCATTCAGACGACCACGCAATGGACCGAGCAATGTCAGCAGGTGCTGCAACTTGATAGCGCGCCACGCTGAGACATGGGTGCGATGCCGCCATGTCGCTCGGCACGAATCTGGCTAGCTTTGAGTGGCTCGCTCTACGCCGGCAGTTCAATCTCGAGACGGTTCTCGACGACGCGGTTCGCATAGCTCTGCACGTTCCATTCGCCACCGACATCGCAGACCCCAGTCTTGATATCGAACTCCCACAGGTGCAGATGGCAGACGATCTTGCCATCCATCAACGTGCCGTCGCACAGCGGTGCGCTGGCGTGTGGGCAAGCGTTGTCGATGACGTGGTAGTCGCCATCTAGCTGGAATACCGCCAGCCACTTGCCGCCGACATGCAGCGGTGCGCCGGGATCGAACTTGAGGTCCGCGATCGGACCGGCATCTATCCAGCGAGTCATTCTGTGTCTCCAGTCTTGGTCG
>JBNMNW010000168.1:0-12451 GCA_051278165.1 Planctomycetota bacterium
CCATCGACAGGAATCACTCATGCCTTGAGGAGGTGCCTTAGGAGCCGGTTGGTAGCAGCGAGTTTGGCGAACGCAGCCAGCCCACCATACTGCCGCCCTGCGGTGCGGTGATGGTGCTTCGTTTCATACCGTAACGTAGCAAGGTGTAAGAGGTTTCCGTTACGACGAACGGCTTCTTCATGACCGCCGCCGACCAGATTGTCGCTCACTTGCTTGGCAGCCAAGCGTCTGCATCCCGGATGCAAGAGAACCTAGTATCCACCGATCTGCAGGCGAAGCCCATTGGACTTCGTGAACAGTCGCCCCTGATACGGCGGCCACGCAAGCTGAACGGACTGCTGATAAACGACGGCTCCTGCAAGGCTGACCGACACCGGCATGTGCACTTGCCAGTCGACCACTCCGGCCTGCGGAGACAGCACTTCGACGTGCTGCGGGATGACCAGCAGCGGACAATGCAACAGCGTTGGAAACCAGACGAACAGCGAGGGCGGCCCCAACACGTTGAACGCGATGGCGTGGTCCGCGAAGCCGGTGGTCGTCGACTCATACGAACCGCCAACAAATGGAATGGCGCCCGCGGTCAGCTCTAGCGGTCCAGCTGGTCCGACGCATGCGACGGGAATGCTGGCAACCTTGGCCGGGCAAGAGGTCGACCAGCGCGCCACCAGACTCGACGGCCCCCCACCTGCCTGTGAGAATCTGCCACCCGCCAACAGATCGCCAGTGCTGAGCAACGCCAGACTCGCAACGGTGGAGTTGGCGCCTTCAGCCAGTGCGTGCCATTCGACGCCATCCCAGCGCGCGATGTTTTCAGCCGGAACGCCTCCCGCCGAGGTGAAGAAGCCCCCAACAACAAGGTCTCCATTTGGCTGCACGACCGACGTGCTAACACTCGCACTGTTGACGCTGTAAGCAAGCCCAGATCCGAGTGGTGACCAGGAGGTTCCATGCCATTGCGCGATGTGATTGCACGGCACGCCACCAGCAGTTGCGAAGCGACCGCCGGCAACGAGCGTGCCATCCGCGAGTGTCGCGAGCGTCGCCACTCTGACTGGGGAGAGACTGCTCATGCCGCTCCCCAAGGACGCCCAGTTGCTGCCATCCCAACGCGCTATCCCGTTACAGGTGACACCACCAGCCTGCTCGAATCCGCCGCCGACAATCAAGTCGCCGTTAGCCAGCACCAGCATCGAGAAAGCGGGGCCGTCCAACCCAGTTCCCAGAGTCGTCCACGTAGTCCCGTCCCAGCGCGCGATGTTTCGAACCAAGGAACCAGCGGCGACGGAGAACCATCCGCCCGCGATAATCGCGCCGTCCGGCATGACTGCGAGCGCCTGCACGCCGCCACGTAAGCCCGCTGCAAACGGCGTCCAGTGTTGCCCGTCCCAGCGCGCCAGCGCCGTGCCGTTCGGCCCCACTCCGTCGCCGCCGACAAGTAGTTCATCGCCTTCGAGAACCAAGAAATCGCGGACCAGCGGCAACCCTGAACTATCGCCAATCTCATGCCATGCATCGCCGTGCCAACGAGCAAGACCCGGCAGCGCAACATTGCCGGCAGACTGAAATTGCCCGGCCGCAATCAGATCCCCATTCGCCAGTTGGCCGACCGCATGCACGATCGGCGATGATCGAGACGTGAGGCCCTGGCCATAGGTCGCCCACGAAGCACCATCCCAGCGCGCTATCCGGTTGTAGACGGCACCGGCAGCAGAGTCCTGGAACTCACCGCCCGCGACCAGGTCTCCTGCCGCAGAATGCAACAAGGCATAGGCCTCGCCATCGAACCCCGCGCCAAGACTCTGCCACGACGAACCATTCCATTGCGACACGCCCGCGTCGAAGTAGGTCGCCACACCCGCAAAGATCACCCCGATCGGGCTGACCTCAAGTGCGGTGATGCGCGCAAGGCTCGAGCTTTGCCTCGACCAAGACGTGCCGTCCCAACGCATCAACAATTGCCGATAGGTGATGCCGGCAACGACTTCACGGCCGCCATTCGCGAGCAGTTCGCCGTTCGACTGCACTGCCAGTTTTGTCACGTCATTGACCAGTCCATTACCCATCGCGTGCCAGGCCGCGCCATCCCAACGAGCGATGTTCTCGCAAGACACTCCGCCAGCGGTCGCAAAGAAACCTGCCGCGACCAGGTCTCCGCTCGGCAACACCTGCAGTGCGGCAACCTGCGCACCAAACCCGGTCATTCCCGTGCCTAGCGCGGACCACGAAGCACCATCCCACCTAGCGATGTTGCTACAAGGAACGCCACCTGCGCTCGCAAACGTGCCTGCTGCAATCACGTCACCGTTGGCCATGACCGCCAACGCCCGCACCTGTCCGGTGACGATGCCACTACCGAGACGTTGCCAATCAGAACCGTTCCACTTGGCGATGCCGAACGCATAGCCCCCGCCGGCAACGATGCTGCCAAAGTTGCCGCCGGCGACAAGGCCACCATCCGGCAGCAGAACCATGCTCGTGGCAACCGTTCCCTCACTACCAACACCGGTACCGAGTGAAGCCCAAGAACGGCCGTTCCACCACTGCACATCTGACGGAACGCCATAGCCCGCAATGTCGCCACAGGCGACCAACACACTCTGCGCCGGCCCCGCACCATCGGCATCCCATTCGACTATCGAATGCACGTTGCCCGAAAACCCCGGCGCGGCATCCCCGTCCAGCCAACTCGTTTCGCACTGCGCCACGAGCCCACTCGCAAACAGGCCGGCAATCATCAGCGCTCGCAGTCCGAACGCACGGAAAAGGTCAGGGTGGATGTCCATGTCTGGGTCTACTGAATCACAAATGCGATTCCGAGGGTGAAGAACTCGCTGTGGGGGTGTGTCGGCAATGCAAGCTGCGACTCGGACCACCGAACGTCATCGAGCCGGCCCTCGCGCCATCCCGTCAACTCACCAGCAGTTGCACAGCTACGAGCCCCCGTATTCCGCCCGAACGCTGGGCCACCGACGCACTGCTTTGTCCCGCCAAGATCCCGCCGTCGACTTTGCGCGTTCCCCTAACGCGCTTCGTGCGGCAGCCGTTTCGCTTGACGTTGCTGCAAGGATCTTCGCAGGCCGCGCGCATGCCTTGGGGCAGCCAACCGCGAGCCACGCACCGACACGGTCAGCCGGCGACCAGTTCGAGAAACTTCGCTAGCTCGACGACACGTCGCGCCGCATTCGCAGCCGATCGGGCCGACAACAACTCGCAGACGACGCAATCCGAACGGCGACGCCAGGTCACCGGTCCGACAAGTGTTGCTTGTGTGTGACACTCGCAACGTGCCAGGGCGCATGCCGCAAGGAACTTCCGAGCTACCATCGCCAGTGCGGCTCAAGGCCGCGCTCACCACCTCGGAGTCAACCATGCAACGCACGACCATTGCCGTCGCGTTCGCGATGTCCACATCGCTGATCGCACAAACTGCCAGCTTCACCTCCACCGAGATCGCCCCCACGGTGATCCAGTTCACGGACACATCCACGGGCGGCACGCCAGTGACTTGGTCGTGGGACTTTAATACCGATGGCGTCATCGACGACACCGCTCAGAACCCGGTCTTCGTCTACCCGGGAACGGGCGCCTACACGTGCACGTTGAGCGTCGACTTCGGTACGTCCATCAACACCGTCGTCCAGAGCATCTTCATCGGCCTCATTCCGGTGCCCGACTTCGGCAGCACGTTTAGCTCCGGCGGCCTCACGCGCGGCCTCTGGTTCCAGGCGCCAACACGCTTCTCGATCATCGCGGCGCAAGTGCCTGACGAGTCGGGACACGGCCTGCAGAACGTCGCCATCTACCGCCTGGCTGCAGCACCCCCGCTGTATTCAGCATCCGCCACTGGCGGCATGGAGTTCTTCTCCACTGGCACCGCGAGCGGCGTCGACATCCCATGTGCGGTCAGCTTCGACACGAATGAGTTCGTTGGTGTGCTCGGCGCATGTGGCGACGGCTCCACCATGCGCTCCTCATACGCCAACGTCACTGGCGGTCAGCCTGCAACGGTGCTCGGCCAACCGACGACGATCACGCGCTTCTTGACGCAGACCAACATCGTGGCCACGGGCGGCACCGGGGCCTACTCGACGGAAGTCGGCGGCGCACTTGGCCGTGTGCTCCTGACGGTTTCGCCATGCGTTGGCCTGGCATACGGCAACGGCTCGCCGTCGTCGGTTGCGGCCGCGCCGATCCTGCGCACGACCGACCTGCCGTTCGTTGGCCAAACTGCCAAACTGACCATCGAGAACTTCGACAGCAACGTGCTCGGCATCCTTGCCGTCGGAATCGGCCGCGTAAACGTCACGACGCCACTCGGTGACATGCTGATCAACAACATCGCAGGCTCCGTGGCGATCAACGGCGGCGCACTGATGCAGCCGGGTTCCTACGACTTCTCGTTTGCGATCCCTAACAATCCGGCTTTGCAGGGATTTGGTCCGGTCAACTGGCAAGCAGCTTGCTACGTCAGCGGCACGAACGAGTTCGCGCTGTCGAACGGCAACGAATGGTGGTTGGCGAACTAGCGCTGCAAATGCCCGCGCGCGGCGCTCGCTGCGGAATTGCCCAAACATCGGACGCGTGGCGTTTGCCACGCGTCCCGAGGCGCCAGCACTCGCTGGTCGGCCAGGCCGTGCACGGCCCGGGGGCTTGCGCAATGAGCTGGTCGCGCCACCAACGATGAGCCGCCCAATGGCGAGATGCTGGTCCTAGCTGAGCGACTCGGCCGACTGCTACGCAGCGACCGTCGCTCCGACTGACAGCCCTACGGAGCGGGCTTGGTAACCGTGTTCTGCTGCAGAGTGACGGCTGTCTAGGCCAACAACCTGCCGTTGATCGTCGCGCCAGTCTTTGGCGAGATGTTGGTCTTGGCCAGAATGTTGCCCTCGAAGTACGCGCTCGTTCCGATGGATACCGTACCGTTGGCGAGTGTTCCGCAGCAACGTGACGATCATGCCAAACACGCTAGGACAGCACGAGACATTCAGTAACCGCGACTTCGCGCGCGCCTAGAACCGGCCATGGACTCGACTCGACGCAATTTCCTAGCCGCAGCAACAGCCGCAACTTCGCTTGGCGCCATGGCCTTGCACAGAGACGATCCGACTCAGACCGGCCCAACGATGCCAACGACCAAACACATCGCACTCATCGGAGACTCCATCTTCGACAACGGCAGCTATGTGCCAGGCAAGCCCAGCGTCATTGAGCAATTGCAACAACGACTCGGAGAGCAAGGCAAGGCGTTTCTGCTCGCCAATGATGGCGACGTCACGACCGATGTTGCGGGCCAATTGGCACGCCTTCCTGCCGACGTCACCCACCTGGTAGTCAGCGTCGGAGGCAATGATGCCCTCGGGCACACCGACCTGCTCAACATGCGGATAGAGAACTCCGCCGAGCTACTGGCCGCACTGGCGCGCGTGCACAGCCAATTCCAAGCCGCCTACGCGAACATGCTGACGGCCGTCAAGTCGCGACAGATCCCCACTGCCGTCTGCACGATCTATGACTCCAACTTCGAGCGGCCGAAGAAGACGTTAGCCGACGTCGCGCTCTCAATATTTAACGACGCCATCCTCCGCTGCGCCCAGCAAGCCAAGGTACCGGTAGTTGATCTGCGGCGCATCTTCACGGCACCAGCCGACTACGCCAATGCGATCGAGCCGTCTGAAATCGGTGGCGACAAGATGGCCCTAGCAATCATCAACATGGCCGACAAACACGACTTCGCTACGCCCTATACGACTTTCTATAGTTAAGGCGACGACAGAACTTCGGCACGCTGCGTTCGGTCGCGCGGCAGTTCCGAGCGCACGTTCTAGTTGGTCTTGGTCGTTGGCTCGCAACGGCTGGATGCACCGCTGCGCATCAGAACGCGCCGACGGTCAACTGGAGCGCGTTGCTGCTGGTCAGCGCGGTCATCGCGCCTGATGAATCCAACTCAATCGCTACGACCTGTTGCTGGAACACCAGCCCGATGATCGCAACTGCGTTAGGCAACGCGATCGCCGTTTCGACTACGCCGGCCGCCGGCACGGCTAAATGCAGCGAGTCGGGCTGAACTAGCAGATTGCAGCCTGGCGCACCCTGCGGCAAGATTGCGGCCAACGGTGTGCTCATGGATGCGAAGCCGTGCACGTCGATTGCGAGCCCGAGCAGCGGCATGCCGGTCGCCCTCGCGAGGTAGGTCGAACCGATCCACGGCCGGGTCGTGGCGGTGAGCACGTTTGGGCCGCCAACGCCGTTGCAACCAACGCCATAGGTGTCGACGTTAGCCGGGCACGTCGTGGTGAGTCGCGCGAGGCCGGCCGCGACCGTTGTGGTCGTTGGGTAGTAGAGGTTGCCCGGGCGGGTGAACGCACCACACGCAACGACGCCCCCATCCGTTGACGTCACGAGATCGAACACCGCGCCATTGAGGTTGCTATCAACCGGTGACCAGGCGCTGCCGTGAAAGCGAGCGACGTGCGTCGCCGTGCCGGTGCCGGCGCCAAGAAAGTATCCGCCGGCGAGCAGGTCGCCATCCGGCAACACCGCGATCGCATGCACGATCGCAGAATAACCATTGGCGCTCCCCAAGATGCCGGTGCCGAGAGCCGTCCAATGGTTGTTCCAGAGGGCGATGCGATTCCTGCTGATGCCGTCGATCTGCGTGAACCAACCGCCGACGATTACATCACCGTTCGGTAAAGGGCAGAACGAATAGACTCCAGGTCGATCCGACAACCCCATCGGCCCGGTCATGCTTGCGCACATTGGGTGCCAGGTACTCCCGTCCCAGCGCGCCGCGAAGTCGGCGACTCCTGGACCGGCGCGCGTGAAGTTACCGCCCGCAAGAATGTCACCGTTGGCGAGCACAGCCAATGCGTAGACGCCCGCAACCACGTAGAGGCTTGCGGAGCGACTCAGTCCCCCGCCGAGCGCGGACCAGCTGGTGCCATCCCAGCGCGCGATGCTCGATACGAACGTGCCTCCTGCATTGGTGAACTCGCCACCTGCGACCAGGTCACCGTTCGGCAATACGATCAACGCCATCACCGGCGCGTTCATGCCCGAGCCGAGCGCTGACCAAGCGAAACCGTCCCAGCGCGCGATGTGATTGACGGTCGTGCCATCGGCATACGTGAAGTCACCGCCCGCGACCAAGTCTCCGTTTGGCAACAACGCGACGGCACGAACTGTTGCCGGCAAGTTGGCGGACGGATCATTGCGCATGCCGAGCCCCAACGGCAACCAGGTCGTTCCATCCCAGCGCGCGACCGAACGCACAGCAACACCTCCGACCGCGGTGAAGTCGCCGCCAACCACGAGATCGCCATTCGGCAACTCCGCGACTGCATGCATGGCTGCGTTGGTGCCAGTCGCCATGCCGGACCAGTTGCTACCGTTCCAGCTCGCGAGGTTTCTGGCGGCTACGCCGTCAGCTTCGCGGAACCTGCCGCCGGCAACTAGGTCGCCGTTTGGCAGGCTTGCCAACGTTCGTATCATCGGTGCCCAGTTTTGCCAAACAGGCAACTCGCGCATGCCGCTGCCTAACACAGTCCAGGTGGCGCCATTCCAGCGAGCCACGTTTGGCGCTTGGCTGCCGGTGAAACCGCCGGCAATGAGATCGCCGTTTGGCAGAGGCAAGAGCGCGCCGACCGTGGCCGTCCAATTCGATCCAACGCTCGACCAGCTACTACCATCCCAACGCGCGATGCCGTGTGCTGCGACGCCGCCGGCGGTCAAAAAATTGCCCCCTGCGATCACGTCTCCGTTGGGCTGAAGCGTCAGTGCGTTGATGCGTGGATTCACTGAAAACGTCGAACCCGACACGCCGGATGCGAATGCGGACCAGACGCTGCCATCCCAGCGCGCAATGCAGTTGGCTGGCACCCAGACGACACTGGTGAAGATGCCCGCCGCAACGACGTCGCCGTTCGGCATCGCCAGCAGTGAGCTCAGCGCTGAGATGCCAACAGATGCTCCCCACATCTCTCCAATCGTGCTCCAAGACGTGCCATTCCAACGCCTGACAACTGGGGAGTTGCCGTTCTCAGGATCTCCTCCAGCAACGATGTCTCCGTTGGGTTGCACACACACGCAATCCACCCGCACGAATCCGGTGTAGCCCAAGGAGTGCATCGACGCACCGTCCCATCGCGCCAAGCAGCGGCTGGGGGCGCCGCTAAAGATGTATGCAAACGAACCGCCGATCAACAGCTCACCGTTCGGCAACGTGGCCAACGAAGTCACGCCAGATTGCAGCCCACCACCTAACTCCGACCAGTTGCCGGAAGCAGGATCGTAGGCCGCAAGATTCTTGGCAACGACGTTACCGATCACGGTGAAGGCACCCCCCACGATCCACAACGGCGGCATCGGTCCGGCGCCGTCAGGATCCCACACCAGCGACGCGTTGACAGTGCCATCGCACCCCGCGACGCCATCTCCCGGCAACCACGTATTCGTGCACTGCGATGCAAGCGGTGCGGACACGATTGCCAGCACTACCGTGAGCAGCCAAGCAGTGCACAGAGGAGCGAGCGAACGTAGCTTCATGGTAGATGGGACTGAGCGGCGCGTATCCAGCAGCACGAGACGAGCGGATAGGGTACCACGATGATCAGGCCCCATGGCCGCCGGCCTAGCCCGGAAGCTGCCCTCATCATGCCCGCGGAGTTCGTCAAGCGTGATCTGTCTGCACCACCGGCAACAACGCCACCGTTGGGCAGAATGGTCAAGGCATGCACCGGCGCATTAAGCCCCGTTCCCAAAGACTGTCAACTGGCCCCATCCCAGCGCGCGATGTTGTCGATCGGCAAGCCGCTCGCCAACGAGAAGTTTCGTCCTGCGATCAGGCTTCCGTTGGCGGTGGCCTGTAGCGCATACATGACAACAGAAAGAAGCCAACCGAGTTCCAGGATGAGCCGTTGAACGACTGGACGGTCCTCCTTGCAAGTTGCCAACAATGACGGGCTCGACGTGGACCGATTGTTTGTGTTCCTGGCACCGCACGCATCGCTCTCCACCAAGCTCGCCCGACCACGCCATATCTTTCACCGCGGCTGAGGTAGAGTCTGGCGATGCCCGAATCGACGCCCTCACGAGATCTGACGCGCACTGTTCTGGCAGTGATCTCCGTAGGCGGACTGATCCTGTCAAGCTTCTGGATCCTGCAGCCATTTCTGGCCCCGCTAGTCTGGGCGACGCTGCTTGTGGTCGCGACCTGGCCGATGATGTGCCTGCTGCAGGCCCGACTCGGCGGACGGCGCGGGCTGGCGGTCGCGGCGATGCTGTGTGCCGTGCTGCTAGTGCTGCTACTGCCACTTGGGTTGCTGCTGTCGGAATTGATCCATGGAGTTCCGCAAGCCGCGGTGTGGCTGCAGAACACGCTTGAGGAAGGCATGCCAGCACCTCCGGCGTGGATCGCGGACATTCCGCTCGTCGGCGTGGGGTTCTCCACGAGCTGGGCGGAGCTCGCGGCTGAGGGTCAAGAAGGCCTCGCTGGTCAGCTGCGGCCGCATGTCGAGAAGCTAGCGCGCTGGTTTGTCATCGAGGCCGGCAGCGTTGGCATGCTGCTGGTCGAGTTCGGGCTCACCATGATCCTGTCGGGTTTGCTGTTCGCGCGGGGCGAACAGTTCGTGCGCGGGGTCCAGCGTTTCGCACGTCGACTAGCCGGCGAGCGCGGAGAACGCGCCACGGTCATCGCGGCGCAGAGCATTCGTGCCGTGGCCTTCGGCGTGATCGTCACCGCCCTCGTTCAGGCACTGGTTGGTGGCGTCGGCCTGTGGGCCGCGGGCGTGCCAACGGCCGGAATGTTGGCAGCCATCATGTTCGTTACCAGCGTCGCGCAGATCGGCGCCGCACCCGTCGTCGTGCTCGCAGCGGTCTGGTTGTTTGCACATGACAGTACCGGCTGGGGTATCGCCATGCTGGTCTGGGCATTGGTGGTGGGCAGTCTCGACAACGTGCTGAGGCCCATCTTGATCCGCCGCGGAGTGGAACTGCCGTTGCTGCTCGTGTTCGCCGGCGTGGTCGGTGGCCTACTCGCATTCGGACTCGTTGGTCTGTTTGCGGGTCCAGTCGTGCTCGCCGTTGCATTCACACTTCTCGGTGCCTGGATCGAGGAAGATCCCTCGCCATCAGGTTCGGAGTCGGCAGGGTGACGGGGCATCGCTTGAGAAGCGCACGTGACGCGATTCCTAGACCGAGAGCGCCGCGAACGCTGAGCTAGTACAACAGGCCTGCGCTGCTGCAGATCCCTGCGTGCCGAAAGTTCTGGGCCTGCGGGTCCGCTCAGCCACAGAGCTGGGCGCTCGCAACAGATGCCAATGCGGCAGTCGTTGAGAAGAGACTCGGCGGCCGACTACGTCGCAACGTGAGCAAGTTGTTTTTGCGCCTGGCACCGTAGCGATGCATTCAAAGAGAAACGGCTGCCTGCACACTGATGCAGACAGCCGTTAGATCATTCGAACAGCTTGCTAGTGATTAGAAGCTGCCGACGGTCAGGCGCACGCCGTTCGACGAGATCAAACCGAACGCGTTCGCGGTCGGCTTCAACCACGCGCTTTGGCAGAACAGACTCTGACCAACGAGAGCGACGTTGTTGGGGAGCACCACCGCAACGGTCAACCCGTTGGCACCGATGCTGTCGATCACGAAACCTGGACCGGTGTTGATGTTGACGTTGGCGAAGCAGCCCGGAGCGCCAATGATCGCCAAGTCGAAGCCGGGCGTTAGGCCAGCTGTGGTGAGGAAGCAGATGCCCAAGCCCGGGTTCGGGTCCTGATCGCTAGTCGTCAGGTTCACGGTCGTGCCGATGACCGGGTTGACGTCAGCTTCAAGGTGCAGCGGGTTGCTGTCTACGGCTTCCGTGTCGAACGGCACCGCGGTCTGGAACGGAACACTGCCGCCGATGACGCTATTGTCGAGGATGTAGCCAACGACTTCGGGGTTGCCACCGCCGCCGCCGATGCTCATGGTGCCCCAGCGCATCTCGATGTTACCAACGAGGTCGATAGCGATCTGGAACGAGTTGGTCGCGCCACCCGTGTGGGGAACGTCCAACCAGGTGAACAGGTGCTCGGTACCGGTGTTGTCGTAGTGGGTCGAGCCACCGGCGCTCGGGTCCATAAACGTGAACGTGCCCACGGACGCGGGGACCTGGCCTGGCGTCGTCAGAGCGGGCACCGAGTTCACGAAGATGTCCGGAACGATGTTCGCTCCGGTCCACAGCGCTGGCGTCGAGCCTTGCAGCGTGACGAAGCCATCGGCGTTCATGTTGACTTCGGTTGCGACTTGCAGGTTACCCGCGCTCGCGTAGAGGATCGGGGAAATGGTCGTGTCGATGAAGATATCACCATCGGCACCATGAAGGAGCGGCGGGGCCAGCAGGGCTGCCGTGTCGATCGGCGTGGTGCCGGTCGTCATGGTGTACGTGTTGATGGCCTGGTTGTAGGTCATCAGCAACGACGTGTTCGAAAGCGTGTTGCTGCCCGGGTTCGGGTAGTACTCGTACCACGATTGGTTTTCCTTGTAGCAACCGAAGCCGTAGTTCTCGCGCGAAGCGAACGTGATCGGTGTACCACCGGCGGTGTAGCCGATCGAGCCAGCGTAGATACGCGGCGAGAACACGCCACCGGCGAGGAAGGCGTTCTGCGCGAATCCACCGCGCAGCTCGAGCTCAGTCGTAATGCCAGTGGCGTTCGAGCAGGAGCCCGGAGGCGAGGTGCCGAGGCAACCGATACCGGAGACATAGCCGTGGTTGCAGCCAACCGACTCCAGCGCGAAGCCGTAGGTGCCGGGAGCGAGTGTCACGGCAGCGATGGACCCAACGGGCACAACCGCGGCACCGCCGGGCGGGATGATCTCGGCGGTGCCGCCGGCGGTGGTCTTGGTATAAGGAACCGTGGAACCAACCAGGGTCCACAAACTGGGATCCGTCACGTTACCGACATACGTGCTCGGGCCGAGCCAGAGGTTGACCGAGCACGACGCGCCAAGCGCGGTGTTGGCACCGATGCCGAAGTTCACGTCGGTGATCGTGACGGTCGAGTTGACGGTCAGGTTAAAGTAGAGGCCGCCGCCGGGGTTGCCCCCGTTGTTGACGATGAGTCCCATGTCGAGAGGGGACTGCGCCGTGGTGGCCGAGACCAGCCCTACGATTGCGAGCAGTGCGAGATTGCGCATGGTTTCCTTGGAAAGGAAGTAGTGAGAGACAAGGTTACGCCGCCCAGTGCGACGCTATGACTCCACCACCATAGCCGGTGCGGCGGCTTACATCGAGTTGCCCATGCCTGTGCAAATTGCACCAAATTAGCCTTTGCGAGGCAATCGGGCCGATGTCGCCAACCGCATACCTACGCAAGCGTCACCCAACTGTCTGATCGGGATCATTCGCCCTGCCACTCAGAACCAGCAAATATGATGCTGGCGACTCACCCGTGCAACCAGGGCAGGCACC
>JBNMNW010000169.1:0-12406 GCA_051278165.1 Planctomycetota bacterium
ATGAGCAATCAGGCCCCGAGCAATCAGGCCCCGAGCAATCAGGCCAAGAATTGGCGACAGCTGGAATGGCAGAGACCGGACTTTCAGAAACCAACGTGACAGAAAACCAAGGTCACAAGCCCCGACGTCCAATGATGATCCGACGCACACTTGCATCCGCGTTTGTGGTTCCACTCGCACTGCTCTCCTTTGCCGGATGTAGCGGCAGTGGTGGTGGTGGTGGCACAGCCAATTCGACTCCTGGCGGGACTGTGCAGCCCGAGTTGTCGCTGGTTGAATACGGCCGCCTTGTTGATGTCTACGGCTTGCAAGTGACGCCCGGAGGGACTGCGATCCCTGTGTTGTTCAAGGCGGACGTCGTCATTGGCGGCAACATCCAAGACCAGCGTCCGACGGAGTCGAATCTCAGCGATGCTGAGATCCTCTACGACTTCCTAGCAGCAGATCCCGACACGCTGCAGCCGCGACTGTTCATTCCGCGCGACGTGACGGGTGATGATTTCAACGCCGCGTTGGAGGCACTCGACGACGAGTTGCGCACTGTCTCGCCGATGCTGTTCGGTGAAGGTAACGTTGGCATTCCCTTCTCGGTCGTGCCGCGTAACGCAGCCGTCCGGTTGACCTTCTCTGCTTCGCTCGGCATTGACGACACGTTCTTCGTTGAGCGTTCGGCAAACGGTCAGGTGATGTCGCTTCGCAACACCGAAGCGGTGCAGTTGCTGCGCATTGTTGACGATCCGACCCAGCCGAATGGCTTCGTCCCGATGCCGGTGCGCGTCATCGTTGGCGATAACCAGTTGACCCTCGATCCGGTCCTGCTTGGCACGGAAGGCCTGCAATACCAGACCAGCAACAACGCGGCTGGCTTGCCGGCTTCACCCGACCAACTGGGAGCCAACATCCGCATTGCGATCGCCCTCGAAGGCCCGCTCGCGATTCCTGGTCTGCGCGCCAAGACGACCGGTGGCCTCACCGGACTCAACAACAGCCGGCGCAATTCGCTCGTTCGCGACTTCCGTTCCGGCAACCAGGATGATGATTCGGCCGACATTGCTCGCGGCTTTGTGCGCGACCCGCTGCCGCTGCGTATCGTCGGTGAGATCCCGATGTATCTCGAGCGTGTTGACAGCATCAACGCCTTCACGCAAGAAGTGACCGTTTTCAAGAACGGCCTCTCGCACGAGATCGATCGTGGTGATGTGCTGCGGTTCATCTCAGACAGCTCAGGCCTGCCGTTTGGCAGCGCCGAGGTGGTTGTCGATCCCGGCGATGACCTCAACAACCCGCTCGTGCAGCACGTTCGCGTGCGCATTCGTCGAGTCCCCGACTTGGAAAACATCGACCCGAGTAACCAGCCCGGCTACCCGGCGTCGCTGACCGCTCGTGAGATCTGGCTAGTGCAAAACGCGCCGCGCGCCGTCGTGCTCGCCGAGTTCACCGCAGGTGGCCTCAATGGTCGCGATGACCCGCGCAACTTCCTCAGCTTCACGCCGCAGTCACTCGAGCTGAACGGCTACCGGCCGCAGCAAAACGAGTTCGTCTCGCCGTTCGCTGGCTCGATCGTTCGCTTCACCAAGCCGGTCGACATGGCCACGGTGAAGTGGGCCGACACGTTCTTCTTTGCGATGCGCGACCTCAGCACTGAGGACAGTATCGAAGACTTCATCGCCAACCGTCCGTGGGCATACGGCGGCAACACTGGCGCGGGCATGAACCCGGCGACTTTTGACCTCGCCAAGTACCGCACGCCTTACTTGATCACGTCGAGTGTCTTCGATGAAGATGGCTCACAGACGTCGCTGCGCCTGCAGCCGACGACTGGCTTCTACCTCGATGACACGATGCGCAATGCACCATCGGGCGTTGATTACAGCTACTACTTGCACTTGATCTCGGACTCGCCAGACGGCGGCATTCGCGACCTGGCTGGCAACCCGCTTGACCTGCAAGGCTCGACCTCTGACCGCAGCAACAGCGTGGTGATTCCGTTCACCGTTGACACTCGCATGAACGGCAATGAGCCGGTCTTTGCGGACAACTTGGCGGTCTCGATTGTGCGTCGCTTTGCTTCGCGCGACGAAGACGCCAACCCAAGCTACTTCCTGCCTTCCGAGGTTCAGCCGTCGACGCTGGCTTCGATCGCAGCGGCTTACCCGCTCGAAGACTTGTTTGGTGGTTTCATCTACTTGGATGGCAAGCTGGTGGCGCGTCCGACGACTCGTGTTCGCGTCGTCGCCGACAACCTGAATCAATCGCCGATCCAACAACAGCCTCAAGCGCCCGCAGCAGCTAACCCGCTTGGTTGGTGCCCGCAATTCGTGGTCGATGGCGCCAACGAAACTCAGGTTGGTTCGAACAGTGCCAACAACCTGGTGACCGCCGGTATCCAGAACCCACTCAACCCCTACGGCTGCCGCTTGCAGACAGTGTGGCGCGAAGTGGATCTGAGCCTGTCGCGTTCGGACCCGTTCGACTTCAACCTCGACATCGAGCAGATGTATTGGGCGCCCTACATTGGCACCAACCTGTCGTTCGATGAGTTTGACCGCGTGTCGCTGTGGCTTGGCCACTCGGAATACCGCCCGGTGCCATGTGTTGGTGACTTCAGCTCGCTGCCGTCCCTGCCACAGTCTGGCCTCCGTAACCAATTCGAAGGCAACTTCGCTTGGAACCCGAAGCCGTCCGGTTCCGGTGCTGAAAGCCGATCGCCGCGCGCCGCAGCCTACATCGATTCGAAGCTGACGATCGATCCGTCGAACGTGGTGCTCGAGGCCAATGGCGTCAACCGCTTCCTGCCGCTGCCTGAGTTCCAAGAACCCTACTTCGTTTACCGCGATGAAACGGTGGTGGAGCAGGGTGGCCGCTCGAGCGATAGCCTTGGTTCCGACATCAGTGGTTCGGTCTATGCTCCATACATCCTGTCGCCATTTAGCATGGGGCAGGGTCGTCGCTGGGTTGACCCGCTAGGGCAAGCCGGCGCCGTGCGCTTCGTTAACTCCTTCTGGAATGACGCTCGCAACCGTCGGCTTGATAGCCCGAGCGCTGTCGATGATCAAACGGGCGGCCTGATCGGAAACGTGGCACTGCCGCTGCTCGCCGACTTCTGGACCTACTGCGACTCTTCGGAGTTGCCAGCCGGTGGTGGTTACATCGCACTTGGCACGAACGGTTGGCAGACGGCCGTAACGGTCCAGTCCGCGCCGCAGCCGGCGTTCCGCGCCCTCTCTGCAGGTCGCGCCGCGACGCAGACGAGTGCTGCACTGTGCCGTTCGCCAGGCGACCCGGCGTGGAACCAAGCCTCGGGTGGCTTCACGCCGACCGGTGGTGGCACGTCCGCGGCCGACAACACATTCTACTGGATCATGATGGACGTGCTGAAGCGCCAGACGGTCATCACGAACGGGTTTGTGGACCTCTACAATCCGCACCGTGTGCCGGAAGGCTTCGCCGATCCGCGCCTCGGTCCATTCTACCTGGTTAATGGCGAGCCAAGCGCGCCGCCAGAAGTGCTGCCGTCGTTCGCTTACGAGTTTGATCCGCCGCTGTCGCAGTTGCCGTCTGGCACCTCGCTGGTGCCGCAGTTCCGTGGCGCCAGTGCCGTCGATTCGACGCCATTCTACTGGAATGCTTGGATCAACGGCCCGACGCCGCTGTTCCCGAACATGAGCGCTGAAAACCCGGGCTTCGACCCGCAGATGCGTGCACAGTTGCGGCCGACCGCGGACAACTTCGCGCTCGACCCCTACAAGGCCGGCGACGCTCACATGCGTAAGTGGGATACCCGCTCGATTCCGGGCTCCTCGCAATCGCGCAACTGGTGGACGCATCTCTACAACCGCACGGTCACGACCTACGTCGAGAACCCGAACGATTTGATGGACCCGGCCTACACGCTGCAGTTCGCGGGCCCGAACGAAACGTTCAACCCGCAGGACATCCGCTACGTCAACTGGCGCTTCATCGCCAGCAACAACACCACGGCTAACCCGCCGGTCTCGCCTTCCATCGAGACCTTCTCGCTGTCGTTCCGCTGGCAGTAATAGCTCGAGCAACAACACTGAGCAGCAATAACACTGAGCAGCAATAACACTGAGCAGCAATAACACTGAGCAGTAACAACACTGAGCAGTAACACCGACCTGTCTGATCAAAGACCGGTCTGATCAAAAGGGCCGGCCAGCGGCCGCAAGACTGCTGGCCATATTCGTCCTCTAGATTCTCAAAACGACCCCCCGCCTTCTCGCGTGTCCCCACCCGCGGGCAGGTTGCTTGTCCAACATCCTAATTCCCAAGGGCTACGGCCTCTCCCTCCGCAACTTCCCGTGCCCGAGCGTCTCATCACGCCGTGCGCGTCATCCCTATGACATCGACTCTCTGGTGCAAGCTGGTCTCCGCAAGGATGTCCGCTCGTCGTCTGTGGATTCGGTGGGGTAGACTGCAGATGGCATTGCCTTTGGAAACCCTCTCCCAGATTCGAATGACGTCATCCTTCAACCAACTGGCAACTCACCAGTTGTGCGCAGGCCGTCGCCAGACAGCCCTAGACCGCGTGGCTCGCTCGACATCCGTCGGCAGTTTCGCTTTACAGTGGGCCTGATAAATATCGCCATGACTCGATTGTCCTCCGCCCGGTTGTTTTCCCTGGCCGCTCTGGCTGTGTTTGCCTCTTGCTCAGGCGGCGGCAGCTCGACCGGTAATCTCCTTGTGGGAGGCGACTTTGTTGTCCTCAGCACTGAGCCAAGCGACAACGCCCAGTTGTTCCTGAATGATCCGATTAGCATCGACTTCAGCAACCCCGTCGATCTCGATTCGGTTGACCTGACGACATTCAGCTTCCAGGTGTTTGACCAGATCGGCAACACGGTTGCTGAACCGGTTGCTGGCTTCTTCCAACTGGCCACAAGCCCGGGTGACGCGGACGTTGGTCGCCGCCTGCAGTTCGTGCCGGTGCTGCCGACCAACGACCTATACACAAACGGTGGCTTCCGCCCGGGGCGCACCTACCAGGTGCAACTCGTCGGTGGCAACCGCATCAATGGCACGGTGCTGCGTGACACTGGCGGCAAGCCGCTGGCTCTGCCGCGCAGCTTCCAATTCTCGACCGCCGATGGCACGACGCCGGGCGCCCTATTCAGCAACACGCTTGCTGGTGGTCCCCGTCGCGTTGGGTTCGAAATCACGCCGACGCCGGATACGACTGGAGTGGTGCTCAACAAGCTTGGTGGCCCGCCGGTTGAGATCCGCCTGCTGTTCGACCAACCGTTGAACCCGTCGAGCTCCAACGTGCCGGTCGCAATCGAGACGGATCCACTGATCCGCAACAGCAACAGCCGCGGTCGCGCATACCTCGAATACGACGACCCGATCTTTGGTCTCAGCCGCTGGGTGCCCGCTGATGCTGAACTGGAGTTCAACGGCGTCAGCGGCTCGACCTTGGTGTTGCGTCCACTGGGTGTGCTGCCCAACAACGCGGAGATCCGCGTCATCATGGAGCGCACGATGGAAGACATCTCCGGCGAGTCCAACGTTGCCAATGTCGCGTTCCAGCGTGTCTTCGGCTCGTTCAAGACGAAGCGCTCCTATGAGCAGCAGTTTGACGGCATCGTCGACAATTTCCTGTCGTCGTCCGCCATCGATACGAGCGCCGCTTTCTCCGAGCCGTCTGCAGAAGTTGGCCCCGGTTACCTGAAGGCTGGCTTCAACTTCGAAGGCACGGTTACTGGTGCTCAATTCGAGCCGACGGCACCCATGACGGTGCTGAGCACAGACTTCACGCTCGTCACTCCGAAGGTTGGCGCGCCCTACAACGTTTCGGGCGGCGTCTTCAACTTCAACGAGGTCACGATTCCGGCCGGTAAGGTTGTTCGCGGCATCGGCACGAACCCGATGGTTTGGTTGGTATCCGGCACCTTTGATGTCGCTGGCGAACTATCTGTTCGAGGTGGTGACGGCCAAGCAGTCGGCACGTCCGGCAACGCCAATGTTGCCAAGGCTGGTGGCATTGGTGTCTGTGGCGGTGGTGATGGTGGTGCTGGCTCGCCGAGCACGATTGCTCGCGACATCGCCGGCGGCACGGGCAACGGCCCGCAGCAAGTCGCTGGCCTCGGTGGCCGCGGTGGCACCATGTCCTGCACGGCCGGCTGTGGCCGTGGTTCCGGTGGTGGTGGCGGTTCGCTCGCCACGCAGGGTGACCCGAACTTCAAGCAGAAGATTGCCGCGGCCGGTAGTGTGACGCAGGGCGCCACTTTCAACGCCTTCGCGATCTTCCAGCAGCAAACTGGCACCGGTGGTCAAGGTTGCATTGGTGACGCTGGATTCGTGACCCGTAACCTCGCAGGTGCGGTTGCCGGTCCGACGATCTTTGTCGATGCTCGCACCGACAACAACTACTGGGGCGTCGGCGTTCGCTTCGACACCAACCTTCGCATCAGCGGTGAGCTTGCTCTTCCGACCGGTGGTGGTGGTGGTGGTGGTGGCGGTGACCTCTCCTACAACAGCAACTGTGGCGTCGACGACCCGAACTTCGAGAACGACAGTTCTGGTGGTGGTGGCGGTGGCGGCGGTGGCGTACTGATCGTCAAGGCGCTCGGCCCGATCATCATCCGCGAGTCAGGCACGATCACGGCCGATGGTGGCAGTGGTGGTGGTGGCGAGGCGTCGGGCTCATCAACCCGCGGTGGCGGTGGTGGTGGCGGTGCTGGTGGCATGGTCGTGCTGATGTCAGCCGACAGCATCGAGATCAACGCTCGCGGCAACACCTACGCCAACAACGACTACGACTTCTCGATCTCCGCTGATGGTGGCGTGTGCGTCACTGGCACGACGACGTCAACGCTGGTCGCGGCCAAATACCCGAACAGCGGGATGTCGGTCAGCACCAATTGGAGAGACGATTACGACAGCGTGCCGCTCGGCGGCTTTGGCGGCATGGGCATCGTTCAGCTGATGGCTCCCCCGGGTGATCCGGCGACCACGAACGATGGCACCAACACGGTGCTCGACGACAACATTCGCGTGCTGTCGTCCGGAGTCTTGGCGTCGTCTGCTCTCAAGCAGCAGATCCTTGCATGGCGCGGCTTTCCCGGTGCTTTCGGCTCCGGTGTTGACGATGCTGGTGCGCCGATCTTGATTGGTGACAACGAAGGTGACATCCGCCCGTCGCCGGTGCTCTTGCCGACGGCCTTCTCCAGCAAGTCGCGTTTGCGTTCGAAGTGGATTGATACCGGTGCGACGGCTCGCCGTGACGTTGGTAACACTCCCGACGAACTGCCGCGTGGCATCGTGACCCCGAGTGGTAGTGGTGTCGAGCCAGGTCCGGCCTACGAGTGGGCTGGTGTTGAAGCGGATGTCAGCAGCATTGCTCTTGGCTACGCAAACTTCGTGGTGGCCTCAGGCAACGCTTCGGTGACGTATCCGGAAGCCAGGCCTGCAGCCGGGATCCAATCGATGAACGCCAACTCGACGTTCCTTGGTCGTCCGGCCTACCGCGTGCAGCTGGCGCTGTCGCCGCTGGGCGCGACCAACGATCGCTACAACCAATACGAAGCCGAGCTGCTCTCAGCGGATGGTTCGGTTGTTGGTAGCCACCGCATCATGTCCCACACCGCCAACGAGTTGGTGCTGTCGACGGAACGTGGCGCGCTCGATGCAACGGCTGTTGAAGCCCGCGTTATCGCCAAGTTCTTCGAGCTCGTCACCAACGGTCAAGAAGGTCTGGGCAGCAGCTACATCGGCAACTCCGGTAGTCGCATTCCGGTCGCCAACGTTCGCTTCGGCTTTGCCTTCCACACGAACCCGCAGGACGGCAACGCCGCTCGCTACCCAGCAGCGCCAGGCACCTTTGCCTACGACATGACGGACTCGGCCGTGCAGGAAGCTGTCCGTGCTTTGGGCGCCAGCTTCGTGCAGTGGGACATCCTGTTCGACACCGCCTTCAAGACGGTTTCGCAAGATGGACCACCTAGCCTCAGCCCCGAAACGCCTCGCCCGGAGCTTCGGTTCCTGCGCCTGCCGTTCCGGTTCTAAACAACAGGGGGGGCTTTTCGCCCTCCGCGGAACCTTCGATGCCGCTGGCATCGGGGGTAGCCAATCAAAACCCACACACAATCCTTCCGATATCCGATACCTGTCTCTGGGCTGCCCATATAACCCAGAGATACGCCAGCACCAGCCGCTGGCACAGCAACGAAGGCACCTGACATGAAGCAAGCGAATAACCGATCCCTGATGTGGCCGATGGCCATGACATTGGCCGCCCTGGCGGCATGTGACGGGAGCACCACAGTTGGTGAGGTTGGTCAAGGCGGCAACCGACCGTCCTTGTTGAGGATTGAAATCGGCCGCTTGGTCGACGTGTATGCCTTCCGTCGGATTGATCCCGACGTTGGTGATCGTCGGCTGCGTAGCAATCGCGAGTTGGAGCTGGTCGCCAGCGACATCGTGATCAACGCCAACATTGATTCACAGTCGTTGTTCGATGCTGCAGGTAACCCTGTTGCGACGGCAAACTACGAGTTCCTGCCGTTCGACAAGAATGTCGGCCACGAGCAGTTGATCGTTCTGTGGGATGACCGCACGGGCCCCGAGCAACAGTTCTTCATTGATGCTCTGGCCAGCGCTCAGACTGGCTTGTCGCAGTTGCCAGCTTCCTACCGCGGGCAAAACACACAGACGCGTCCGATCCCGATTGTGCCGCGCAATGCAGCCATTCGCCTGCAGTTCAGTGGCCAGCTCGGGGTGACCCCGGACTTCTTCGTGGCAAACCCGTCGGCGATTCAGCTGCTCGAGTTTAAGGGCGACCCTGACGTTGTTAATCCGGTCGACGCGTTCCGGATTCTTCCGTACCGGGTCGTGCCAAAGGGTGACTCGATCATTCTCGACACGACCATCCTTGGTGGCGAAGCAGCGGGTGGCATCACGTCGCCAGGCTTGCCGTTGTCTGCGGACAACGTCACCGCCAACATTCGCGTGGCGATCCCAGTTCGTGGCAGCGTGCTGTCGACGTTCTATGTCGACCGCGACGGTGTCCAGGAGCTGAACGGTGACGATAGCGCTGCGCGCGAATCCGTCATTCGTGACTTCCGTTCTGGCAACCTTGAGGACGGCCTTGCCGGCCGCCTGTCTGAGCCAGAAACGCCGAAGATTGTTGGCTCGTTGGCCATGGGCATCATCGGCATCAACGCGGCCGCGCGCACCGTTACAGTCAACAAGCGCCTCAACTTCGTTCCGATTCGTGGCCGTTACCCGTTCGTCGATGGTCCGCTTAAGATCGACGGCGTGCCGCTAGGCCCGCTAGGCGTTCCGACGCAGCGTCCACTGCGCGCTGGCGACTTGCTGGTGCAGGACGTCATCGTGCAACTCCTCAATGGCACGTTTGAAACTGTGACATTGCGCGCCGAGGTCCTTGAGAACCTCCGCATTGTGTCGAGCGCGACCGACCCAGCTGTTGGCACCTCCCCTAATGCGCCTAGTGGCGATTCGGGCCAAGGCGAGCTCTGGCCGACAGCCGAGCTGCGCGTTTCGACGCTGAGCCCTGGCCGCGACTCGGATGGTGGGCGCGTGTCGTTCCAGCTGAACGCGGAGCCCTTGGGTGAAGACTGCACCTTGCGCACCATCTACGTCGAGGAAGTGCCGTTCTCGACCGGTGGCAACGTGCTCAGTGACCGCCAATGGCGAAACCAATTCCTTCTCATCGAACCAAGCCCTGCAATCCCGGGCTTCAACGTCGATCCGAACGCGTCGGTCTCGATTGAGTTCACCAAGCCGATGGACCTCGACCAAATCGACAACACGGCCAACATGCTCGTGACCAACGTCGCGTCTACGGTCGAGTCGTTCACGGATCAGATGAGTGATCCGAAGCGTGCGACCACGCGCGTGGTTCCGACCCGTCTTAGCGATCTGTCGGGCGACGGCACGATCCTGCGCTTGCAGCCGCCGATGGGCTTTGCCCACTTCGGCAGCCTGAGCACTCAGCCGGAGATCGAGACCTACAGTGTGCACGTTCGCCTGGGGGCTGGTGGAGTCACCGACCTCGCTGGCAACACGCTGGAGATCTTCGACGACATCGGTAACCCGCAAGACGCGTGGTCGGTCGATTTCACGATCGACCAAAATGCCGAACCGAACCCCGTCGGCTGGCACACCTACATGTTCTCGGCTGAGGACGAAGACGGCACGTTGCCGGGATCGGTCGACATGTTCGGCCAGTTCCGCCTCGAGAATGGCCGCTTGTTCGGCGCCACGGGTGTTCGCTTTGGCCGCTCGGCTAACAGCAACAACCTGCAAACGGTGAGTCGCATCAACCGCGGCGAGTGCTGGGACTCCGGAGCTCCGGCGGACATCGTTGACAACCCATTCGGTTTCATTGGCACGGCTGCGACCGCCAACACGCTCGTTGCACCGCGCTTCGGACAACCGTTCGGTGCCGTTCCGGCTGACATCACGAACGCGCCGCACCCGGGCTTGCTCTACTGGACTCCTCAGATGAGCGACCAGGTCTTGCCGCCGAACGTTCCGCAGGTTTACGAGTACTTCAACTTGGTGCCGCAATCGGTTGGTCGCGTTATCGAGCCACTCAAGCCGCAGGGCTCGCGCATGCAGATGCGCTACCTCGAAGACGACTTCACGTTGAGCTACACCCAGCCATCGGAGTTCGGTCTCGATATCGAGCAGATGTATTGGAGTCCCTTCAACGATGAGACGGTGCTCTACGACGAGTTTGACCGCTTCACGATGTCGCTGGGCCACGCCCGCACGCGCCCTGATGAGCGCTGGTTGCTGGTTCTCGATCCGATGGATCCAGAAGCGGCATTCTGTGTGCTTGACTGCGCCAGCATGAACTCGAGCCTGTCGACGGTGTTCGCCGACAACCCGCTCGAGGGTTCGACGATGACCCCGGTCTTCGAAGACAAGATCTACGCGATCAACCCGAACCAGGCGTTCCGCGATGGCGCGAACTTCACCTACGTGCCGTTCCCGAAGTTCGACCGTAGCTACACCTGGCGCGATTCGCGTCTGGTGACGGTTGACGAGACGGGCAACGTCATCGGTCTTGGTGGTGCGCAGAACCCGGACGCTAACGCCCCGAATGATGACGCGACCGCCAACGTCGACTCGCCATGGATCACGAGTGTCGTGGACCCTGAGTTCGCTCAGTTCGGCAGTGGTGTCTGGGTCCAAGACCCGGGTGACTTCGTTGGTCGAAACCAGCGTGACCACGATCCGATCGCGTTGCCGTTGCTGGTCGACATGAAGCTGTTCCCCGACGACGCTGCTAACGGCGTTTCATCGGCGACCAATGGCTTCCAGGTCGCCATGCTCGGCCCGCCGAGCAACTTCACCCTGCCGGTCCCCAACCCCGGTGGCTACTACGACACCGTTACCAGTACGTGTGGCACTGCCTACCCATCGTGGCCGCGCGTCCGCGTGCATGCGTCCGGTGGTTTCGACCTGGTCACGCAATCGGAGATCCGCATCGACCCAGCCAACACGCTGAGCGCTCAGCAAAGCGTCGTCAAGGATGCCGGTATGGGCGATCCGATTACGGCGCTGTTCCGGGCTCCGGCTGGTGACGGCATGCTGCACTGGTCGCGCGTCGACTTCGTGCGCAAGGTGTCGACGGCGACCTTCGGCTTCTTCGACACGCTGCAGCCGCAGCGCGCCTCAATTGTCGGCCCGAACCAAACAATCAACGAGGAAGCCGGATTCCCGAACTGGTTGGGTGCCAACACCGCGCTTAGCATGACGGACGTCTTGGTGCAGCTTGATCCGCCGCAAACGCGTCAACCTGCTGGCACGGGTGTGTTGGTCGAGTTGCGCGCTGCCGAGACGATCGAAAACTCGTCAGAGCTCTACAACCCGATCTTTGGCGCCAACCCGAACGACGGTCTGCCGGATCCTGCCAACAACGATCCGGGCCGTGGCAACTTGCTGAACGCGAAATACTCGTGTGAGGCCTACCGCTACTCGACCGCCAACGTCGCTGCCGCTCCTCGCGTCGTGGCTACGGGCCTGACGGCTTACGTCACCGAAGATGAGGTGACGGACATTCGGAACCCGGCGACGGGCCTCTACCCGCGCTTCCTGAACCCGCGCCTGGTGATGACCAACAACGTCGACGTGAGCCCTGCTCTGTCACCGTCGTTGCGCAGCATGAGCATCATCTACCGCCTCGCGCCGAGCCAGTAAGGTCGGCGGCCGTAAGGCTGCGAGTTAGCCTGGTGACAGCCGGTAGACTTGTCAGGAAGCACGTCGTTCGCGACGTTAAAACGGGCCGCCCCCAGGGCGGCCCGTTTGCATGTCCGCTGGGCCGTCGCGTCAGGCCTTAGGCGCATGAGTCGACGGCCTTGAGAGTCGACGGCCTTGAGCGGTGCTCGCGGCGTTGCCGTGTGCCTCGCGCCCGATG
>JBNMNW010000170.1:0-12309 GCA_051278165.1 Planctomycetota bacterium
AGTCGCTGCCTTAGCAGGCTTTGATGTGCTGGGCTTGATTCAGCAAACGCGCGTTCGCGCCGGCAACATTGGCCATGCCGCACACCTTGGTGGTGGCCTTTGCGGATTGCTCATCTGGTTCGCCTTCATACGTCAGCGCTTCGCATCGCCGGTCAGATAGTTGGCGATCCCAGCGTCGCGCGATGCTCGGTGACAGTGGCCAATCTCGCGGCGTTCTGCGCAGAGTCCACCTCAGCACTTGCCCTTCGCTTGCCGTTGCGGTCGCGGCAGTAGAACCATGGCGGATTGAGCGAGTTTGGGGACTACACTCGAAAAGTGAGCAGCCATCCGCGCCAAGACCATGCAGAGCCAGCGGCCAGACCGCTGGTCGTGAAGATTCCTCCGGATTCCCATGGGCTGCCGGCAGATGCTGACCTCGCGCACCTCGGCCAGATTCTGCGTGAAGGTGGCCTGGTGGCGCTACCAACTGAAACGGTCTACGGACTTGCCGCCAACGCCCTCGACCCCGAAGCCGTCGCGCGCATCTTCGCAGCTAAAGAACGTCCTTCGTTCAACCCACTGATCGTTCACATTGCGGAGAGCCATGAAATCGCTGGCCTTGTGCTCCGAATGCCGGAGCTTGCGACCCGACTCGCGGATGCATTCTGGCCCGGCCCGCTGACGCTCGTGCTGCCTCGCACCGACGCCGTGCCCGACATCGTTACCGGCGGCCTCGACACCGTTGGTGTTCGCATGCCATCACATCCAGTTGCCCGAGCCGTTATCCGCGCGGCAGGCGTGCCACTGGCGGCGCCGAGCGCCAACCTGTTCACGCGAGTTTCCCCGACCACCGCGGAGCACGTTTTGGAACAGCTCCGCGATCGCATCGACGCCATTGTGGATGCCGGGCCGAGCGAAGTAGGCATCGAGTCCACCGTCGTCGCCGTAGACTCCGGGCCCGACGGGGACCGCGTCGTGCTGCTGCGACCCGGCGGTATCTCGCGTGCGGCTCTCGAAGCGGTCGTTGGCCAGATCTCCGATCCAGAGATTGAAGAGAGCGCTGAAGAAGCGCGTCGTTCTCCCGGTCGGATCGAACGCCACTACGCTCCGCAGGCACGCCTACTCGGCATCGAGCGGGATGCCAGCGGCGAGCTCGTCGTTCCGAATGCAGCCGAGGGCCCGATCGCTGTGATCAGTTGCGGCCCGGTCGCGAAGTCCTGCCATGCAGATCTACAGTTCGCTCTAGATCGCGATCCATCTGGCTTCGCCCGAGGACTCTATGCAGCCTTGCACGCGTGTGACGCAGCTGGTTGCCAGATCATCTACGTCGAGCGAATCCCTGCCGGCGATCCAGCCTGGGAAGCCGTTGCCGATCGCTTGCAGCGCGCCGGACTGCAGTAGCAGTAGCTGCCCGCAGCACCCGCGAGCAAGCACCGACGGCGCCGCTTCGCTAGCGATCGCTTGTCAACGGATCGGCGCGCGCTGTTGCCGCTACTTCACCTGCAATGCATGCGCCTAACCCCCGACACGGCGGCGTTGCTACTCGCGTGGCGGGCACTATATCGACGGCTGCTTGCTACACCCGGCGGGCGATCGATCGCGCATCTGTTAGTCTCATACACCGCAGCCGTCAGCAATGATGAGCCCGAGCGACTACGCCTTGCCTTCCGCCAAATCGAACCTGCGATGGAGTCTGATTACATGACCACTGCCGAACAACTGATCCAGCGCGGTCGCGAACAAGGCCTGCAAGAAGGTGCCGCGCAAGGTGCCGCGCAAGGCGTCGCGCAAGTTCTGCTGGCCCAACTCGAACAACGCTTCGGTCCGCTGAGCGAAGCCACGGTGCAGCACGTGCGAGGTGCGAGCGCCAAACAACTTGAGCAGATCGCGCGCGTCATCCTGACTGCCGCGACGCTTGAGGCAGTGCTGCAGGCTTAAGAACACGTTCGGTGCCAGGCACAAAAACAACTCATTCGCGAGTGTGACTGCGGGAGCTGGATTCGGCGACGTGCAGTCGCAGGTGTCGAAGCAACGCATCGGCCAGGTAGCCGCCCGCAGGTCGCTCAAAATCTGGCGACGAACTGAGCGCCACCGCCGCCGAACGCTAGTTCGTCGAGCTGCGTCGACACGATCACGGCCAGGGTCACATTCGGTGAGAAGTCCCAGCGCAAGTTCCAGGCGATCTTGCCTTCGAAGCCATCGGCTCGGTCATCGACCACGCCGTCGCGGAAGGACTGGCGCACGTTGCCGGCCAGTAGCTGTGGTTCGAACGAGAGCTGGTCGCCGCACGGCAACTGGATGCGGGCGATCGCCATCCATTCGCGGCGCTGGGTGCGCAGGTCGTTGGCTGGATCGTTAGGACGGCGTCCGTGTTCGCTGTGGAAGGTATGGGCGACGCCGACCGACCACGGCGTCGGGCCGTCGCGCCACCACTCGACGCGTGCCTGGTGGAAGCTGCGGTCGAAGTTCTCGTTCAGGGCGGAGCCGACTCCGATCGCCTGCAGTCGCTTGTCCGTGTATTCAGACTCGAGGGATGTGACCAACCAATCGCGCGCACCGAGACGCAGGTGGGCGTCGATCGTGCCGATGTATCGCTGCATCTCGAAGGCGTCCTGGTTGTCGAGTTGCCGGGCCTCGAACGGTAGCTGCGCCGCGAGCTCGAACGCCAGTCGGTGCGAATCGCGTTCGCCAAAGGTGCCGGCAAGATGCAGGCCGATTGGGGCCTGCTCGAACTCGACGACTTGACTCTTCTCACTCGGTGCATCGACCAGCGTCAACATGACGCGTAGGGCTTGGTCGTCTTGCCGCCACAGCCACGCGCCGACGGAGATGTCGATCATGCCCTTGTCGGCGAACGGCGTGCCCTGCACGAACACCGCGGTACGATCGTCGAGGGCGTATTCGAGTCCGACAGCGTTCCGCACGAACCGAGTATCGCGGTTCTCGCCCTGCAGATAGTGGTAGCGGAACGTGACGTCATCGCTCAGTTCAACGGCTTGGTTGAGGTGGCTCTCAATGGTGAACTCACGCGACGTGACTGAGCCGATACGGAACTGCACCTCGTCGCCGAAGCGCTGTAGTCCGCGGTCCCACCAGGGCGGACTGTCCACGTAGGACATCCGGTCTAGAAAATACTCCCTTCCCTGAGTGAAGTTGCGGCGCACGCCCTCCTCCTCACTGCCCAGCCAGACGGCGCGGTTCAGAAACTGGCCGCAGGCACTTGCCGCCAGCAGGGCCGTCGCGGCAGAGATGCGGACCAATGGGCATGTTTGAGCGAGCATGTCGGCGGTGAGTTCGACCTCGCTATGGCTCGGCACAAGGCCCCCCTTGCGGCGATTGTCATTTTGGCCGTTGGTTTGCCAGTTGCCTGGTGGTTTCAGGAGCCGCATCGCCGCGACAGATTGCATCTATCGCGACCGCGGGATCACTGCCGGGCCGATGCCGCCGAGCCACCCCGCGGACGCCGCAGAGGCGACCTGGATCGTGCGGCGTAATTCTTGCGCTTGCTGGTTCGAAGGCGTCGTTTGCAGCACGAGACCGACCCATGTCAGGGCTTCGCGGAAGTCACCCTGCATGGTGCGCGATTCGGCAATCTGCAGCATGGCGCGTAGCGAGCGATCGCCGGCGCGGAGCTGCAGCGCTAGCAACTGCTCCTGGGCACGATCGGGATGCTCTTGCCGCAGCCAGCGTGCGGCACTTCGTTCGACTTCTTGGCTGTGGCGAAGGGCTGCATGCGCACGCCGAGCCGAGTAGACGGTGAGGTTGCTCTTGGCCAGTGCCTTGCCGAGTTCCTTATCGGCACGATTGAGCAGCCGCATGCCGGCATCGACGCGTCGCTGCACGCGCAGCAGGTCGCGATCCACTTTGCTAGACGTGCTGCGCCGAGTTTGCGCTTCTGCTTTGTCGAGCTTCGTCTCCAGCATTGCGAGGCGATGCTGCGAGAACGGGCTTACCAACGGCTCGCTCATGCGCATCAACAGGTCGCGAGCCTGGTCGATTTCTAGCGCTTGGATGCAACGCAAAACTTCGCGCTCTCGCCACTGGATTGCCCAGAGTTCGAGCCGCGCCTTGTCGTAGGACAATGCGCCAGCCCCGCGCGGCAAGGTCAGACCGCTCTCGACTTGGTCGAGAGCACGTTCGATATCGCCGTCGGCCGCGAAGGCCTGCGCGCTCGCCAAATGCACCAGAACTCGCGCCGGTGGATCGAGATGGTGGGCGAGTCTCGCGTGCTCGACTTCGTGAGCCGGTAGTGGCGCATTCGCAACCAGAAACAGAACGGACAACGTGGTCGGGATCGAGGCGGTATTCATTGTCTTGGTAGGGTCAGAGAACGGGATCTAAGAACGGGATCGACTGCCGACTGCCGGCAGTGGGTTGCAAGTGCGACTACCGGTGTCGGTGGTTGCGTCGTTCCTGCAGCAATCGGCGGGTGCGATGTAGCAGGCGCGAGATGCCGCGGCGCGGTGTCTCTGCCAGGTCGGAGATGTAGAGGCGTTGGCCATTCACCAGGCTGAGCTCGAACGAGCACTTCTGGTCACAGCCACCGCGATGGCCGTTGACGTCCTGAATCCTGACCACCACGTTCGCGATTCGATCGTGGAAGCGATGCAGGGTGCGGTTGATGCGCGCAATCACGAACCGCGTGACCGCCGAGCTGCGATCGCGGCCAAAAAACAGGACTCGCACTGGTAGCGACGGCGGGCTGGCTTCTAGCCGCTGCTGGCTTACAAGCTCAGATCGCTGACGAGATCGTTTGGTTGCTTTCATGGTTCCCCTATCGCCCGCGAAAGTCGTTATCTCCATGATCAGTTTCAACCGCTACACTTAGGAAATATCTAACGATTGATGGACTGGCTAAACTTTCACCACCTGCGGTATTTCTACGTCGTGGCTCGCGAAGGCAGCATCGCAAGGGCGAGTCAGCTGCTTCACACGAGTTCTCCGTCCATCAGTGTGCAGCTGAAGCAGCTCGAACAGCAGCTCGGTGAGCCGCTGTTCGTTAAGCAGGGACGCCGGCTCGTGCTGACCGAAGTCGGCAACCAGGTCCGCGAGTATGCGGAGCAGATCTTCACGCTGGGTAGCGAGCTGGTGGCGACAGTTCGGGGGCAGCCTGGTGGCCGCACCATCCGGGTGCGCGTTGGCATCGCTGACTCCGTTCCAAAGGAGTTGGCGGCTCGCTTGCTGGCGCCGGTCTTCGACTCCGGCAAGACGGTTCGTTCGATCGTGCGCGAAGGTCCTGCCGAGCGATTGCTCGCGGACTTGGCTTTGCACCAGCTCGATTTGGTGTTGCTCGACGAGCCACCGCCGGCGATCTCACGACTCAAGGTCTTCCAGCATCCGCTTGGCGAGGCCGCGATCGGCGTCTTCGGCGCGGGTGAGACCTACACGAAGCTGCGCCGCCGTTTCCCGCAATCGCTCGCGGACCAACCGTTCGTGCTGCCACTAGAAGGCAGTTTGCTGCGTCGATTGTTTGACGACTTTTGCCGCGAAGCCAACCTGCAGGTGGAACCCGTTGCAGAGGTCGAGGATTCGGGCCTGGCAAAGACGCTCGCGCGCGAAGGTCGCGGTCTACTGCTGGCACCGACCGTGCTCGCCACAACGCTGCGGCAGCACTATGGCCTGCGGCGGATCGGCGAACTGCCGGATGTGAGCGTGCCATACTTCGCATGCACAGTTGCGCGCCGGGTTGACGATGAGTTGATCGCCTACGTTCTGCAGCGTGCTCGCGACTTGCTTGGCGAGTGAGGAACAGCACTCATAAGGCACAGCACTGCAACCGCGCCCAAGCCGCTGGAGCACGATATCCGCGGTGGCAGCAGCCAGTCGGCCGCTTGGCCAAGGAGTCTGCGTCACGGGAGAGCAAACCGCCATGCACGCACGCTTCACACCATGTCGGCCCGCCAAATCCTCGCCGAAGCCACCGATTCGACTGCGTTTCGGCGAACCAACCCGGTGCGAACGTCACGCACCTGGTCGATTCGCCTCCCGTGACGCAGACTCCTAGGTGACCTTCTCGGTCTGCTGGCGAGCTTGCGACTCGTCAATTTTGCGCTCGACTGCCGCAGCTTCGTCCGTCTTGGCTGCGAAGCCTTGGATGTCGCCTGTTCGTTGCAGATCGCGCGCTTCCTCGAGCAGCTTGCGGTGCAGGCTCTCGAGTTGGCGATGGTCGCGAAGAATCCGTCGACGGCGTAGCCATGTAAACATGTGTTGTCGTTCGTGAGCAGTGCCATCGTAGATGCACGGGTTTCCGATCTCGCTCGGCTGCCGGCGGTGGGGGAACCACTGGCGAGCACCATGTTGGCACGCTGCGACCCGTTCGCACCGATCCCGTGCTTGACGGAGTGATCCTGCAAACCGTTGCGTCTCATCTTGCTTGCGGCGCCCGGAAATGGACCTGGATGTGCTGGGCTGGTGATGCAGCGCGATAAGAGATGCGCATTCCTTTCGCCAAGACGGTGACAAGTCGAGTCGATGCGAAATATGCTCCGGCCTTCTCCCCAAGCCGAAGGCAACCTCCCCATGCGTTTTCTCCACACGATGGTCCGCGTCACGGACCTCGACGCCTCACTCGAGTTCTATTGCAAGCAGCTCGGCCTCGAAGAGCTGAATCGATGCGACGTCGAAGCAGGCCGCTTCACGCTCGTCTTTCTTGCCGCACCGGGCAATGAACTGGCGCAGGTCGAACTCACCTACAACTGGGATCCCGAGGCCTACACCGGCGGTCGAAACTTTGGCCATCTCGCCTACGAGGTTGAGAACATCTACGAGACCTGCCAGAGCCTCCAAGACAGTGGCGTCACCATTTTGCGCCCGCCCCGTGATGGTCATATGGCCTTCGTGCGGTCGCCCGACAATATCTCGATCGAGCTCCTTCAGAAGGGCAAGTCGCTGGCCCCGGTTGAGCCATGGGCATCGATGAAGAACACCGGCGAGTGGTAAGTTGATGGCTTCTAGCCAGGCGGACCCATGCCGCAGGGCTACAGCTCGTCGAGTGGTTACGGCCGCTCGAGCGTTAAGATTGCCTTGCCGTTATGGAACACACTGACGGTCCCTGAAGACTCCGATAGGGCAATCGCAACGGCGGAGGTCGCGAGTGAGATTGCGGCCGCTGCCATGTGCCGCGCACCGAGCCCGGCGGGCAGGCGGGCACTGCGCGATGGTGCGTCGAGGTAGGTTCCGGCTGACTGGAGCACACCCTTCCGGTCGACGATCAACGCGCCGTCGAGCGCCGAGAACTCGCGGAGGGTCTCGATCAGCTCCGTGTTGTGCAGGCTGCGCTTGCGCTGCGAATGCCCCGAGCACGGATTCAGAATCAGCTGCTTGAGGTGTGGCGCGAGCTCTTCTTCATCGCCGATCACGAAGATCGTGCCGATCGGCCTGCCCTCCCGGCCCTCGTTCGCGAAACGCACCGCGATGTCCAGCACGCGGGCGAGCTCTTGACTGACAACCTGCGGGAACGAGGCTGCGAGTCGACGGTCCGCAAGCCACGGAAAGTCGCGCCGCGGGTTGGTCACGATCAGCGTGTCGAGGCGGTTGCTGCCGACCCCGCCAGACAGGCAGATCACGGTTTCCTTGATGCCGATATGGCCGTGCAGAACGGCGAGGAAAAGGCCGATCGCGATTGGGCTCATCCGGGTCGGTGTGACGTCCGGGATCTCCAGGATGACGTCGAGTTCTGTCGCCGCGAAACAGTGCGGCCGGCCAGCATTCACCAGCCAGATCAGCCGTTCTTCGCTCCGCCGACTTTGGAGGAGGCGGACGTCACGACCGTCTTCGGCTTGCACGATCATTGCCTTCACTTCGAGTGCCTGGGCGATCTTCAACGAATGCTCGACGATCAATCGGCTTTCGATGCCCTCACCGGGACGCTGCGGTTCTTTGCTCTTCGATGCGCTCACGTTCGACCAGATCCTACTGCTCCGTCACATCCACCGGAACGACGAGATCACGGTTCTGTCGTGTGCCTTGTCGGCGAACGCATTCATGGTCGAATTGGGGCAGAGGAACTTAGCGTGGCTCAGTTCCTTGAGTTGGTCGCGACCGCGAGCCGCTCGCGACGGTCGCGCAATCATGGTTCCTACCGGCTGTTGCGCTACTGCTCAGCGCTGGCCGCTGACTTGCGTGCGGTGCACTAGCGCGTCGATCGGTCCATCGCCTTGACGCAGTCGCACGATTGCGTGCCCGAGTTCGGTGATCTCATCGTCATTGAGGCCCAGCACCTCGGCGAAGCCTGCGGCGAGCTCGGCCGGCGCCGGCGCGTGCAGTAAGTGGGAGCCAAGCGCCGATTCGACGCTCCGCAGGCCCTCGGCTCGCATCGCTTCGGTCAGGTCGACATCACTCACGCCCTGCAGTGGCTGCAGCCGTTCTTCGTCCCAGCTGAGTTCGTGCCACGCCGCGCGGATGTCCGGAACCATGTCGTCGGCCGGCAAATCGACGACGAATCGGCCGCCGGGTCGCAGGTTCTTGCTGGCTAGTTTTGCGTAGGCTTCGACTGGCAGCAGCGGGCCCGTGCGCGGGGCGATCAGCATCGAGTCGTGGGTGCCGAAGATCTCGCCACCCGTTGTTTCGTGAGCGAGCACGGTTACTAGCGGCCACTGGTTTTCGGCCAGTTGCTCCGCTAGCTGCCGATCCTGCATGACTAGCGTGAGTTCGCCACTACTGCCGACCACGGATCGCAGCGCCGCAACTTCTTGCACCGATGGGTCGATTGCGAGCAAGCGGTTGCCTCGGCGCACCTCCAGCCGCTCCAGGGCGCTGTCAAACCATGGCCTGCCTAACTCGAACTGCATGCATGAAGCGTAGCCTCAGCCTTTGACAGTGTCCGTCTGCACGCAACAATCAATTCCAGGTGCGAACCGATCCCCGACAACTTGATGGCCAGGTCTTTGACGTCGTCGTAATCGGCGCGGGCATCCAGGGCGCGGCGTTGGCGCGCGAAGCAGCGATGCGTGGCTTGTCGACGCTGCTGCTCGAGGCGCGCGACATTGCGGCGGGTACGAGCTCTCGGAGCAGTCGCTTGGTGCACGGCGGTCTGCGCTATCTGCGCAACGGCCACTTTGCCTTGGTCAAGGAAGCGTTGCACGAGCGCGAACGTCTGCTGCGGCTCGCCCCGCACCTGGTTCGCGCGCTGCCGATGCTGATGCCGTTTTATCCAGATAGTGGTGTGCCGCGCTGGAAGATGCGGCTCGGCACGTGGATGTATTCCCGCCTGGCGGGTCGCAGCACGCTGCCGCGCGCGCGCCGGATGTCCGCGAAGGATGCTGCTAAGGCGTTCCCTGGCTTGCGCACAGCTGGCCTGAAGTCGGCGCTTGAGTTCTACGATGCGCGCACCCAGGACGCCCGGTTGACGCTCGCCAACGTAGTGGCCGCTGTCGAGGCCGGTTGCAAGCTGGCGAACCACGCCGAAGTTCTCGCCGTGCACGATCGCGGCTTGCAGGTGCTCGATCGCGTCTCTGGTGCTGAGGTGGTGATCCACGGCAAGGTCATTCTCAATGCGGCCGGACCGGCGGTTGATGCGGTGCGTCGTCGCTGCGGCCTCGAAGCCGAGGACCTTGTTCGCTTGAGTCGCGGTAGCCATATCGTGTTGCCGCCGCGCGCGGGGGAGTTGGCGCTCGCCGCCTTCTTGCCCGATGAGCGCATCCAGTTCGTGATTCCTCACGATGGCGGCACGCTCTGCGGTACGACCGATATCGATGACGAACTCGCCGGTGACGAAACCGCGCCGCCGGTTGCCGACCTCGATTACTTGTGCGAGGCGCTTGGCACGGTCTTGGCACAGAAGCCGGGCCCGCGTGATGTGAAGTTCGCCTATGCCGGCTGGCGGGCGCTGCCGCGTGCCAAGGGACCGTCCGGGGCGTTGCATCGCGAGGCGTTCATCGTGTCCGAACAGGTTCCCAGTGGCGAGATGCACACCGTTGTTGGCGGCAAATTGACCACGCATCGATCGTTCGCCGAACGCACAATCACCAAGGTGTTTGCGACAGTGGGGCCATCGCCAACGCGCACCAAGCACCTTCCCGGTGGCGATGGCCCGCGCGAAGTCGACGACCCGCTGTGGTGGCGTCACGGCAGTCGCGTCCGTCAGATTCGTTCGTTGCTTGTCGGGGACATGCAGTTGGCCGAGCCGCTGTGTCCGCACCGTCCGTTTATCATCGGCGAACTGGTGCACGCGCTGCGCGAGCTGTCGGCAGTGACCTTTGCCGACGTGATGTTGCGCCGGCTCGTGCATGTGCTCGGCCCGTGTCTTGAGCACGCTTGCTTGCGACGTGCGCATAGCTGGTTTGTTCGCGAACGTCAGTGGCCGGTCGATGACGATTACGAGGCGGCCATGGCGTCGATTTGTGATGAGGTTCGCGCCGTCCGTGGCGACCTAGATGCATGGCGGAATGCTGCGCTGAGTGACTCGACGGAATCGGAACCATCATGACGGAAACCTTCTCATTCCCACCGACATGGCGCTGGCTTGATCGGCCGCCGTTGTGTCTGGAAACCGGGCTTCGCGACCATGTCGTCGTCTTGCTCTATTGGCGTTTAGGGTGCTTGCACAGCCGCGTGGCGCTGTTTGAGTTGGCGATGGCGGTGGGCGTTCCCGAGCAAGCGGTTGCCATCGTTGCCGTGCACGTTCCGACCTGCGAGGAAGAACGCGATGACGAACGTGTGCGCCGGTTTGTGCGGTCGCTACCCGTGCCGGTGACGGTCGCCATTTCTGAGACGGAATCGCTGCCGCGAATGCCGACGATGCGATTGCTGGATGCGAAGTCCATCGTTCGCGTGCAGGCCGACGGCGTGCCGCGACGAAGCGCGCTGCGTGCTGCGGTGGAGGCTTTGCTCAGTGAAGCGAGCTGCGATAAGCGCATCCCAAAATTGCCTTTCGTGCCCGCCGCGATGCCGGCTAGTTCTGCATGGTCGCCGACGGCCGTCGCGTCGGATGGTGAACGTATCTGGGTTGCCAGTGCCAGTTGCCGCCAAGTGTTCGGCCTCGATCCGGACGGCAACGTCGACATCGTCGTGGGATCCGGTGCGGCGCTCGAGGAGGACGGCCCGCCAGATGTCGCCGCGTTCTCGTCGCCCACGTCTCTGGCGGTGCACGACGAATACCTTGTCGTCGCGGATTCGCACCACCACACGGTGCGCGCGATCGAACGGGAGACCGGTGGGGTCACGACGTGGTGTGGCACCGGCTACCTCGGCAACGATGAGTTGGGCGGTAGCTATGGCCGCGACCAGGCGCTCAGTTCGCCGGCCGGTATTGTCAGCCGTGATGGTGGCTTGTTCGTCTGCCAAGCAGGGACAGATCAGCTGTGGCAGATCGATCCGATGACCGGTTCGGCAATGGCCTGGCTCGGCGGTGACGTCGCTGATTACGGCGGCGATAGCTATGCGGACCAAGGGGCCTGCTTTGGCGAACCGGTTGGACTTGCCGACGATGAACAGTCGTTGTGGGTGGTCGAGGCGCGCAGCCATACGTTGTCTGTCGTCGACCTTGCGCACGTGCAGCGGCGCACCGTTTGCACCGAGTTCCGCCGCCCAGTTGCGGTTGCTGTGCACGGGGATCGCGTCTTCGTCGCGGACGCTTACCTGGCCCAGGTGTTTGTTGTGAATGCGACTAATGACGTCTGCGAGCGCTTCGTTGGTTCTGAGCACGGCTTGCTCGAACCGGTGTCGCTTGCCATCCATGGCGAACGTTTGGTCATTGCGGATATCGGTGCCGATGCCGTCTTCGTCTGCGATTTGGGCGCGCCCGAAGTCACGCTGCAGCGTTTGCCGATGGCCGGCATTCCCGAACCTCATCAGCAGCCGTTGGGGCCGTTCGCGACGGTCACGGCGCCGACCGAGTTGCGCGAACACAGTGACGTCAGCCTTCGCATCGACACCCCTGAGCACGACGAGGGGGCGGAGGTGGTCATCGATGTTGTCGATGAGGGCGTCTCGCTACTCGCCTGCGCCAGGCACGAAGCGACCACGGTGCAAGACGGTGGAATCACTGTGTTGCTGCCGGTAGAAGGAGTTGGCGAGGGCGCGCTGCGCTTTCGCTTGGGGTTCGCCACAAGCACGGCGCATTACTTGATGCCAGCCAAGGTGACGGCCGACGGCCAACTGTCGGCGACGCTCCTGTTTCCGACCTGATGGCAAGATCTTGGTTTCCTAGGCGACTAGTCTGTGTGTTCGCCCGCGCGCCTGCGTAACCGCACGCCAAGAGTGAGGCCTCACTCGTGCTGGACCTGCATATGACCAAGAAACTTCCTCTCGTCGCCTTCGTCGTTGCCGTTTGCACGACGGTTGCTCTGACCGCGCAGGGTCGCGGGCGCCCCCCGCGGCCGCCCCCCCCCC
>JBNMNW010000171.1:0-12238 GCA_051278165.1 Planctomycetota bacterium
GAGACCTTCTGACCAGGGTGGATCTTCTTCAGCGCGCCATCAAGGTCATCCAACGAACGGATGCGCTGGTCGCCAATCGACTTCAGCACGTCGCCCTGCTCGAGGCCGGACTTGGCGCTGGGACCGCCTTCGAGGATGCGATCGACAACCAAACCGCCATCGCCTTCGCGGACGCTGATGCCGAGATAGCCCTTCTGCGTGCGGACCACGGCGTCTTGGCCACGCGGCGCCGTCTCGACTGCGGGGGCCGAGCGCGTTGGCTTGGCAACAGGTGTCGGCTTCGGTAGGCGCGGCTGCGCTGGTTCGACGGCTGTGCCGGCGCCGGCACCGATGTTCTCCGGTCGGTCACCGAGTCGCACCACGACCACGCGCTCACGGTTATCGCGACGCAGCTTGATGTTGACGCGCGTGCCCGACTTCTGACTTTGGATCGCCACCATGAACGTCTCACGGGTCGGCGTCAGGGTGTCGCCCACTGCCAGCATAATATCGCCGCTCTCGAGCCCAGCCTTTGCAGCTGGCGTGCCCGGAATCACTTCGGAGACGACTGCCTCTTTCGAATCCTGCGAGAGGTAGACACCCAGCCAACCGCTCGCGAGCGGGGCTATCAGGAACAGAGACAACAGGGAAGCTGTGAGTGCGTGCATCGTTGGGGAGGCTCCATGCCGGACGCTAACTGCAATCCGGTCGTGACATAGCTACGTTCGACGCGGCGTCTAACGCAGAGTTTGTCCGAACATTCCTGGATCGACAAACATGCGTCGCGCAACTAAGGGCGAATGCGGCGAACGCGACAAGATGTTCCAGGCACCGAACATCGGTTCCTTGACCGAGTTCGGCTAGCTCGTATCCTAGCATCTTCAACTCGTCGCGATTGCGTGATGAGCAAGAACGCCCGTTAGACACGCCCGCGGGGGCGAACCCCGCAAGGTCCCAAGAAGCGTCCCATGGTCTGGTTACGCCGCGAAGACCACGAAGACCGCGAACTGCACTGGCTGAGCCCATGGGCGACGCCAAGCTGCCAAGCTGGGCCGCGGCGTCTGCCGGAGGCCGATGACGCGCTGCGCACGCCGTTCCAGCGGGACCGCGACCGCATTCTGCACGCATCGTCGTTCCGCCGCATGCAGCACAAGACCCAGGTCCTGGCGGCGTTCGAAGGCGACCACTTCCGCAGCCGCATGACCCACTCGCTCGAGGTCGCGCAGATGAGTCGCTGTGTGGCGCGGGCGCTGCGCTGCAACGACGACCTGGCCGAAGCGATCGCCTTGGCGCACGACCTCGGCCACCCACCGTTCGGCCACGTCGGTGAAGAAGCGCTGAACGCCGTCATGCGCGACCACGGCGGCTTCCGCCACAACGCGCAAGGCGCACGCACCGTCGACTACCTTGAAGATCCATACGGCCATGGACTCGGCCTAAACCTGACCTTCGCCGTTCGCACGAGTTTGTTGAAAGGCCGCATCCCGGATGGCTTTCCGATCAGCGACGACCTGCTGCTTGACGGCGCCAAACGGCCGGTACCGCTCGAAGCCGACCTGGTCGATCAATGCGACAAGATCGCCTATCTCAGCCACGACCTCGACGATGGCCTGCGCGCCAATCTGTTCGCCGAAGAAGACGCCGCCGAACTCGGCTTGTGGCGCGATGCCGTCGCGAGCTGCGGCAGCACCAACCGGCAACGCATCGTCAGCGAGATCACGTCCTTGCTGATTCACGATCTCGTCACCACGGTCGACGAAGCGCTCGCCACGGCACCTGCCGGCGGCAAGCAACCACGCATCTGCCACAGTGACCCGGTGATCGTGCAAGCACAGGAGCTGTTGGCGTTCTTGCGCGAACGGTTCTATCGCGCCCCCAGCGTGCTCGCGGTCATGGAAGACGGCGCACAACGCATCGGCGCACTGTTCGCAACGTTGGTAGCCGACCCGAGTCGGCTGGCAGAACACACCCGCAGTCGCATCGAGCGCGACGGCATCGAACGAACCGTCTGTGACTACCTCGCCGGCATGACAGATCGCTTCCTAATCCGCGCCAGCAGCTAAACGCCACCGCCTCAACCGCTATGCACGATCGCCGGCATCTCGTCACCAGCCTGACTCTGGTTCTCACGTTCTGCTCGGGGTGGTGTAGCTCGGGGGCTCTGCGCGGCCAAGCGACACCGCCCAGCCACACACTGCGTCCCCACACACTGCGCAGTCAAACACAGCGCAATCAAACACAGCACAGTCAAACACAGCGCAGTCAAACACAGCGCAGTCAAACACAGCACAGTCAAACACAGCGCAATCAAACACAGCGCAGTCGAACACAGCGCAGTCAAAAGGCCGCTCAGCAGCGACCGAACATCATCTACATCATGCTCGATGATGCGGGCTGGGGTGATCTCGGCTGCTACGGCCAGCTGAAGCTGAAGACGCCCAACATGGATCGCTTGGCCACAGAAGGCATGCGGTTCACGCAGCACTATTCGGGCAGCACGGTGTGCGCACCGACGCGCAGCTGCCTGATGACCGGACAGCACACCGGCCACACGCCCGTGCGCGGCAACGGCAACGCCGCGGGCGAGCCCGAGCGCGTCTTCCCGATCGGCGCAGACGCCGTCACCGTCGCGTCGCTACTGAAAAATGCCGGCTACCAAACCGGCGCGTTCGGCAAGTGGGGACTTGGCGGGCCAGGCAGCAGCAGCGATGCCTTGGCACTCGGCTTCGATCACTTCACTGGCTTCTACAGCCAAGCGTTTGCGCACGACTTCTATCCACGCTGGCTGTGGCGCGATGGCAAGAAGCTCGAACTCGATCGCGAGCAATACGCGCACACGGTCTACATGGACGACGCGCTGCAGTTCATTGCCAACCACAAGGACCAGCCGTTCTTCTGCTACTTGCCGGTGACGATTCCGCACGCGGCCATGCAGGCGCCTCCCGAGTATCACGAACGCTTCCGCAAGCTCTACCCGCAGTTTGATCAGTTGGTCGGCAAGTACAGCGGCGACGCGCGCACGACCAAGGTCCATAACCCGATCGCTGGCTTTGCCGCGATGATGACCAAGATGGACGATGACGTCGGCGAGCTGCTGCAGCTGCTCGTCAAGCTCGACATCGACGACAACACCATCGTCATGCTGACGTCGGACAACGGCCCGCACCACGAAGGCGGCCACAACCCAAAGTTCTGGAACAGCAACGGTCCATTCCAAGGCAACAAGCGCAGCCTCTACGATGGCGGCATCCGCGTGCCGCTACTGGCACGGTGGCCCGGCACGATTGCCGAAGGCTCTGACAGCGACCACATCAGCGCGCACTGGGATCTGCTGCCGACGCTGTGCGACTTGGCCAACGTGGCAACGCCGAAGGACATCGACGGCATCTCGATGGCAGCGACGCTGACCGGCAAGAAGGGCCAGCGCGAGCACGACTACCTCTACTGGGAGTTCTACGAATCCGGCGGCAAGCGGGCGCTGCGCATGGGCAAGTGGAAGGCAGTGCGCAACAATCTGCGCGACCGTCCCGACGGACCGATCGAGCTCTACGACATCACTACCGACCTAGCGGAGGCGCAGGATGTCGCGGCCAAGCACCCCGAAGTGATCGAACTGGCGCGGCGTTACTTTGCGGCGGCGCACAGCCCGGATCCGCGCTGGCGCTATCACGGCGTCCGAAAGAAGCAGAAAAAGTAGGGCGCGACTCGGCGCAGCCGAAGTCCGCGGCAGCCTGCGGTTCGGCGCGCAAAAACCCTCGGTACAAAAAGCAACCGCTCCGCTGCACGTTTGCACGCACATCGGAGCGGTCATGGTTACCCCGCCTGGACTTGAACCAGGAACCAACAGTACCAAAAACTGCTGTGCTACCGATTACACCACGGGGTATCGCGCGCAGAGTCTAGCAACCAACGACTCGACTTCAAGGGCGTCTTCCACAGCATTTCTGCCAGCGGCGAGCGAAGTGGCGAGCTCGCAGCCAGATCCCGACGCTAGGACATCGGTGAATCGCTCGACCCGTGCTCCCCGCGCCGACATCCATTTCAGCCGCGCCCTGGCCATCACGGCTCCTTCGAGCCGCCTCAAGACTGGCCTCTGGGCCACCCTGCACGGCATTTGCTCGTCGATCGGCGCCTTGGACGCCGGCACAGCCCGAGACCTCTCAGCACGCTGATCAAGCGACACATCCGGACGTGCTTCTCGGCATCAAGCTGCAACGGCTCTGCTTGCCGGAATAGGTCCGGGCAACCTGCCCTGCATCAAGATTTCGTTCATCTGGGGCATCGCATCAGACAGTTCCAATACTCCGATCTCGCCCCCCCCCATATCGACGCTGCGATCTCGACGTAGCGATCCCAACGGAGTTCGACCACCAGCTGGATTACTTGCTGGCGTCGTAGACGACCTTGCCACCGACGATCGTGTAGAGCACCTGCGTGTCGAGGATCTCTGCTTCCGGCACGGTCAGGATGTCCTTGGACAGGATCGCGATGTCGGCGAGCTTGCCTGGCGTCAGCGACCCCTTGGTGTCCTCTTCAAACGCGGCGTAGGCACATGCCATCGTGTAGGAATACAGCGCCTCCATCCGGCTCATGGCCTGGTCCGGATAGAACGCAACGCCACTCTTGCCCTTGCGAGTCACCGACGCGTAGTAGGACGCAATCGGATCCACATCTTCGACCGGGGCGTCGCTGCCGTTGGTGACCACGGCGCCAGACTTCAGCAGCTTCTGCCAAACGTAGGCTCCGTCTTCGGCACGGCGCTCGCCAAGTCGCGGCAGCACGTAGGGAGCGTCAGAAGTGCAGTGCACTCCCTGCATCGATGCGATCACCCCCATCTGCCCGAACCGTGGAATGTCGTCGGGATGCAGATGCTGCGCATGCTCGATGCGCCAACGCAAGGCGGGACCGCTCGGTTGATTGGCCCAGACCTTCTCGTAGACATCGAGCACTTCGCGATTTGCGCGGTCGCCGATGGCATGCACGCAAACCTGGAAGCCATGACGAAGTCCCAATTCGGCCATGCGCGTCACGCTCGCCACCGAGGCGGTCTCAAGCCCACTGCTCTGTAGCTCATCGGTGTAGGGTTCTAACAACCACGCGCCGCGCGAACCGAGGGCGCCATCGATGCTGCGCTTCAACGCGCGCACGGTCAGGAAGTGATCGCCCGCATCGATCATTCGGTAGTTCGACAGGTTCTGTTCGAGGTCACGGTTGCTGGTTCGAATCATGACCCACAACCGCACGCCCAGCTCGCCGCGTTCGGCCAACTCGCGGAACACATCGATCGTTGCAAAGCTGCTGCCGGCGTCCTGAAAACTGGTCACGCCTTTGCTCAGGCATTCCTCGATAGCGAGATCAATCTGACGACGCAGCTTCTGGTCTCGTGACTGCGGCGAACTACGCAGGCCGCTCGAACTGCGCGCCCGCGAAATCAGGCCAGCCGCGGTTTCACTGAACACGCCAATCGGCTCGCCCTTGGCGTTTTTGAGGATCTCGCCGCCCGCCGGACTCTTGGTGTTGCGATCAACACCCGCCATCTTCATGGCCTTCTGATTGAAGAAGCTTGCATGGCCACTGGCGTGCGTTAGCGCGACGGGATTGTCAGGCGTCGCGGCACTGATCGATTCGTGCCGCGGGAAGCCCTTGACGTTGCCGGCCGGCTGCTTGCTCCACTTCTCTTGGTGCCAGCCGCGGCCGAGAATCCACTCACCGGGCGCCGTGCGCTTCGCAGCTGCAGCGACCATGTCGACGACCTGGTCCCAGTTATCGACCTTGCTGAGGTCGAGGATCAACGTTGCGTTACCAACTCCGGTGAAGTGACCGTGCCCTTCGATGAAACCGGGGATCGCGGTGCGGCCGCGCAGGTTGATCACCAACGTGTCGGCGCCGATCAGCTTACGAATCTCATCGTTGCTACCGACCGCGAGGATCCGGCCGCCGCGTGCCGCCAACGCTTGCACGGTGCCGTGCCGTTCATCGACGGTGACGATCTTGCCTGAGTGCAGCACCAACTCTGGTGCTTGAGCTGACGCAGCGGTCAAACAAACGAAGGCTGCGAACAGAACCGTCACAAGACGGACCGAAAATGTGATGGAAGTCGACATGGTCAGATTCATGGCCTGGGTGGCACGTAATCTAACCGGCGCATGCCGCCGAACGCTCGGGTGTTGCTAGCGACCGACGCGAATCAACAATCCATCGGAGAGGCTCCAACCTGCAAACAACCCATTCACAGGGTCCGCAGTCGCAGCTTGGGCCACGAAGTCCAAGCCGAGGAAGACGTTGCTCGCTGGCAGCGGCAAGGTCAGCTCCGCATCACCGCTTGCAGTCGCTCTGCGAATTCATTAGCAAGCGCCGCCGCGATCACCCGCACCGCAATCGGATGCGAGCAGCGCCCCCGCTAACGCGACATCTGACGGGCACCCGTCAATCTCGCAATTAGGCACGCCGCAGGAATCGCGCGCAGGTGATAAGCTCCGCCGCGTGAGCCACTTCGCAAGATTTCTACCTCTACTGGTTGTCGCGCTGCCAACACTTGCGGCGCAAACACCACCCGCCGGTTTCGGGCAGCCAGATCACGACATCAAGATCGGGGTTCGCTCCGGCTTACTTCGCTACGACACCGAACGGTTCTCCGTCGGCGTCGGCTCGAAGGTCAAGCTGACTCTCGTCAACACCGACGAGATGGTGCACAACCTGCTGATCTGTTGCGACGACGACTACGCAACCTCAACCGTCGCCGCGGCGGCGATGATGCTTGGCGCCGACGCGAGCAAGACGCACTACGCGCCGGACATTCCGGAAGTGCTCTTCCACACCAAAGCGATCTCGACCGGGCAACAGGACACCATCTGGTTTGAGGCTCCCACAAAGCCAGGGGCCTACCCATACATCTGCACGCTACCTGGCCACACCTTCACGATGGTCGGCGTGATGCGGGTCGGTGAAGTCGACGAGATCAAGCCGCAGCTGCCCATCGAGCAGTTGCGCTACCGCCTCTACAAAGGTCAGTGGAAAACTCTGCCAGACTTCGACACCTTGCCGCCCGAACGCGAGGGCGAGATCGAGAACGGCGTAATCGACCTTGCCAAGCTCGAGGAGCGAGCAAACTTCGGCGCCTGCTTCACCGGCGTGCTTGACGTGAAAGCCGCAGGTCAGCACACCTTCTTCCTCAACAGCGACGATGGCTCACGGGTCTTGGTCGGTGGCAAGATGGTCGTCGAGTACGACGGCTTGCATGGACCAGCCAAAGAACAGCAGGGCAACGTCGAGCTAACCGCTGGTCGCCACCTACTGCGAGTCGAGTTCTTCCAAGGCACCGGCGGCAAAGCGCTGCGTTTGGCCTATGCCGGACCGGACGAGCAACGACGCGACCTGTCCAATAACAAGAACGAGATCGAGACGAGCGTCACGCCCATCTCGGTGCACCATCACCCAGTCGTGATGCGCGTGCATGTCGAAGGTGCTGCGGCGCGAACCATCGCGGTCGGCTTGCCTCACGGCATCAACTACTGCTTCGATGCCGACACCTGCAGCGTGCAATTCGGCTGGGCCGGCGCCTACCTCGATGTCGGACCGGATCGCGATGGCCGCGGCGGACGGCCCTGCAAGGTGCTCGGACAGCGCTTCGAAGTCGGCAACGTCGGCTTCCCACTGCGCACTGCCGACGGCGCCAAACTGCGCACGCAGTTCATGGGCTATGGCACCCACGGCACGCCGAAGTTCACCGTCGACTGGGGCGGCCAAGAAGTGCACTGGAGCGTCGCGGCAGCGCACGGCGGCGTCGGCTTGCAATACACCTTTACGATCCCGGCGGCGCGCCAGGACGTGCAGTTCGCCATCAATAGCAAGGACCTCAAGCTCGCCGCCAGCGCGGGCCAATGGCGCGACGGCACCCTGACGGTGCCCGCCGAACACGCCAAGAGTTTCACCGTCACCGTGATGATGGCAACCGGAGCAACAAAGTGATGCGCTGTAACTCACGCCAGGCCGCTCGGTCGGCCTCTTTCGGGGCCTCATTCGGGGCCTTGCTCGCGGCCTCGTTCGCACTCTCGCTGAGCCCATCGCTCGCCGCGCAGCAACTCAACGCAACACAGCCAGCGACAATCCCCGCCGGCTATCGCGTCGAAACGATCCCGCTACCAGACGGCGTCGCGTTCGGAGTCGGAGGACTGTCGTTCGCCCCCGACGGCACGCTATATATCTGCACCCGCGAAGGGCAGGTGTGGACGCTCGCCGACGACAAGTGGCAGCTGTTTGCTGACGGTCTACACGAACCGCTAGGCATCTACGTCGACCCCAAGAGCAGCAAGGTGTTCGTCGTCCAGCGCCCCGAACTGACCGAGCTAATCGACCAAGATGGTGATGGCCGCGCCGAACGGTTCCGGACCGTGTCTGCCGCGTGGGGCCTCACCAACAACTATCACGAATACGCCTACGGCCCCGTCTGCGACTCGAAGGGCAACTTCTACGGCACGCTCAACACAACGCTCAGCTGGCCCGGATGGGCCGGCAGCGACCAGTGGGATGTTGCGCGAGTGCACGACGGCAAAATGGGTCGCGCGGCGAAGTATCGCGGCTGGTCGTTCCGGGTCACACCTGACGGCACCTTCGAGCCGTGGTCGTCCGGCCTGCGCTCCCCCGCCGGCATCGCCATCAACGCGGCGGACGAACTGTTCTGCACCGACAACCAGGGCGACTGGGTCGCAACGTCATGCCTGCACGTGTTGCGACAGGGCGACTTCCATGGCCACCCCTCGTCACTGACTGATCACCCGAAATACGCCGGCCTGGACCTCAACACCATCTCGGTCGAGACGTATGGCGAACTGCGCGAACCTGCGGCCGTGAACTTCCCACACGGCGATCTCGCCAACTCGCCGGGCGAACCGGTGGTCGACGATACCAACGGCAAGTTTGGACCGTTCGCCGGCCAGATGTTCGTCGGCGACCAAACCCGATCGAATGTCTTCCGCGTCGTGCTCGACAAGGTGCAAGGGCGCTACCAAGGCTGCGCAATCAACTTCATCGACCATTTGCAGAGTGGCATCGTGCGCTCGCGCTTCGCCAACGATGGCAGCCTATGGGTTGGCCAAACCGGTCGCGGCTGGCGGTCGCGTGGCAAGACGACGTTCGGCCTCGAACGCATTGTCTGGGATGGCGTGACCGTGCCGTTCGCAATCCACTCGGTGCGATTGACCAAAACTGGTTTCGAGGTGCGCTTTACGCGACCAGCAGATGCGACCAGCGCGGCCAGCAAGGATGCCTATCGCATCGACCGCTGGCGCTACCAGCATCACCCAGACTATGGCTCCCCCAAGTTTGACCAGACCGTGCAACCGGTCAGCAAAGTGGAGCTCTCCGCGGACCGCATGACAGCGCATCTGTTCACCTCCTTGCGCGCTGGCACGATGCATCAGTTCACCATCGACGTAGCTGCCGCCGACGGCAGCGAACTGAGCAGTAACGTTGCTTGGTACACACTGAATAGACTGCGCAAGTAGCGAAGCCCACCATGAAGAGAATCGCCTACACCATCGACCTCCAGGATGACCCGAAGCTCATTGAGGAGTATCTCGAGTACCACCGCAACGTCTGGCCCGAGGTCCAGGACGGCCTCAAGTCCGTCGGCTTGATCGAGATGAACATCTACCGACTCGGTCGCAGGCTATTCATGCTGATGGAGGTTGCCGATGACTTCGACGTTGCCACCGGTCTACCGGCCTACCTCAAGACACACCCGAAGTGCCAGCAGTGGGAAGACATGATGGACAAGTATCAATCACCGCTGCCGGACGCAAAGCCCGGCGAGAAGTGGTCTGAGATGGACAACATCTGCCGCATCGACTGACGATCGCTACGGCACGATCGGCGCTTCCGTCGTGCAGCATCACCACTCGCGGTTCGACCCCGTCGCACCCCACAAATTGTCTCTCGTCATGCATCTCATCGCTCGTGCACTGTTCTCGCTGCTGGCTGCTTCGGCCGTCATGGCACAGGGCAAGAACGTGTTGTTCTACGGCAACAGCTACACCTTCTATACCTTTGGCTACGGCGTGCCCGAACTCGTCGGACTGATCGCGACCGAGGCCGGACAGCCAACCCCGACAATCGTGCAAGCGCTGATTGGCGGCTCCAACCTGGGCATCCATGCAAACGACCCGGCACAGATCGCCGTGATCAGCAACGGCCTGCCGGCAAGCCAGACATGGGACCACGTCGTCATCCAAGAGAACTCCGTTGGCACGACCCCCTACTTCGGATTCAGCACCGCGGCATTCCGAGCGAACGCGCTGACCATCATGGGCAACGTTCGCAACCACAGCCCGACGGCGAACGCGGTGATGTATCAGACCTGGGCGAGGGCTTGGGGTCACATGTATTACCCCTCGCCGTGGGCGGTGCCGATGGACATGCACAACATGGTCCGCGGCAACTACGACCTCGCGGTCAACGACATCAACGCAACCTATGGCGCCGGTTCCGCGCACAAGGCAGCGGTCGGCGACGCGGTCGCCTTGCTTGAGTGGCAGCCTTCGTGGTACCACCCCGACCTATCGCACCCAACTCCGGCGATCACGTTGCTAGCAGCAATGTGCATCTACACCACCATCTATGGCCAGACCGCTTGTGAGATCGACCCCGATTTCACTCAGGGCAGCCCGCTAGAGACGGCACTCACGCCGCACGCAATCGACGAGACCATTTGGAATCAGCTAGCTGGAATAGCCGACCGCAGCGCGGCGCCAGCGACCAGACGCTTCCCGGGTTCGGCCGACCACCTGCTGCTCGAGACCGCCACCAACAACGATCCGTTGACCGCGTGCCCGACAAAGCAACTAACCACTGGCACGCAGATACAGATCCAAATGCGCTCGATGAATGGGGTCTATGACGGCGCGCTTGGCTGGCTGCTCGTCGACTTCTTCGCCACCGGCTCGCCACCCGGGCCGTTCCCTGGTCTGCCGGAGATCCAAGTCGACATCGGCCGCCTGATCTTAAGTCCCGCGGTCTCGCTAAGCAGCCCGCTTAACGTGTCATTCCAGATGCCCTTCTCATTGCCTGGCGGCTCATTCTTAGTACAGGGTGTGGCATGGCAACCGAGTGGCGAAAGCGGCAACCCGCTGTTCACGACGACCGACGCACACGAGCTAGTGCTCTTCTAGTTTCAGGACTAGCTCCCGGCCACCTCCAGCATTGACTAGTCCGGCTCCATCGGACGAAGCAACTCAGGACAAGAATCCGCCCCCGCTCGACGTGAACCGGCGTATCCTGGGGCCATGAATCTATCAGCACGCTTCCTGCTCACGGTCTTGTTGGCATCCGCCACCACGGCACAAGGCAAGAACATGCTCTTCTACGGCAACAGCTTCACCTACTACTCGTGGGGCTTTGGCGTGCCGGAACTCGTCGGTTTGATCGCGACCGAAGCTGGTCACCCAACGCCAACGATTGTGCAGGCACTCATCGGTGGCGCAACGCTTGGCGATCACGCCACCAACCCCGCGCAGGTGGCGATCATCAGCAACGCGCTACCAGCCGGCCAAACCTGGGACCACGTCATCATGCAGGGTCGCACGCCAGAGGCGACCACTGGCGGCGGGTTCAGCCCCTTGGTGTTCCGCAACAATGCCGTCGCAGTCACCACCAACGTGCGCAACCACAGTCCGACGGCGAGCGCGGTGATGTATCAAACGTGGGCCGTCGCTTGGGGTCACATGTATTACCCGGTGCCGTGGGCGGTGCCGCTGGAGATGCACGATGAGATCCGTGCCGGCTATCGCAATGCGACCGACGACATCAATGCCACGTTCGGCAATGGCTCGGCGCGAACCTCGGCAGTCGGCGATGCCGTCGCGCTGCTTGAGTTTGATCCGGCTTGGTATGAACCCGACATGGCGCACCCATCGCCAGCGATGGTGATGCTGGCGGCGATGTGTCTTTACACGACCATGTATGACCAGACGGTTTGCGCGATCAACGCCGACTTCACAGCGGGCAGCCCGCTATCGCTGGCGCTGGCGCCGTTCGGGCTCGGGCAAGCGGACTGGAACTTCATGACCGGCATCGCGGATCGCAGCGCCGCCCCGGCCGCACGTCACTACCCGGGTTCGAGCGATCACCTGCAGCTGCTAACGGCGACCGGAAGCCAGCCGCTGACCGCGTGCCCGATCAAGCAAGTAACGACCGGCACGGCGGTGCAGATCCAGATGCGCTCAAGGAACGGCGTCTACGACGGCGCCACAGGCTGGCTGCTCGT
>JBNMNW010000172.1:0-12147 GCA_051278165.1 Planctomycetota bacterium
GGCCACAGATATTGGCAGCAGGTAGCCGAGGCTCGCGGCAATGTCGGCTTGGCTGAACCAATCGAGCAGACCGACGCTACCGAGCAGCACCATGCTGAGGCCCGTCACCCGTGCCGCCCCCATGGTCGCCAGGCGATCGAGCCATCGTTCCCTCCAGCCATTACGCATAACCGAACTATAGGCCAGCAATCGCTACTAGACGAGGGCACATTTTCTGAGTCACGCAGTTCTGCGCACGGTCCTTTGGCTAGTTGAGGCCTGGACCGAGCCGATTTAGTGACCTTCGGCCCGACACTCTCTACAAGTCACATGCCGGCAGCGCGCAACCACGAGAACTAGCAGGCCCGGTCCAAGGACCAGCTTGGCAGCCGCCCGCAGACGGGCCAGACGGAAGATCTGCTCGATCACCTGCTGCGCGCCGAGCCGGTCGAGCGCGCGCTGCTACTCGATGCACTTTGCGAGGCGTATCCACAGCAGGCAGAGAAGCTGCGCCGCCGCTACCAGGCGCTCGAACGCGTCGGCATGCTCGAGCAAGAGGACCCTGGCCAGCCCAAGCAATATGTCAGCCAGCCCGGCAGCTGGTCTGCTGGTATCGCGAGCACGTCACGCGGTGGCTCGTTGGCCGTGCACTTGAAGTAGTCCTGCCAACAATCGCGTCCAGCGAAACGGTCACGCCTAGCAGCGGCCGGTCCTTCTGACAACGGGCGCGCTACGGCAGAAGATCGGCGCCTGCTACTCGGTGGTAGCCGCACCGCCGCGCACAGGCTCCGACTCTTCACCGAGCTGCTTTAGCAATTCGCGCTGCCGCTCGGACAGTTCTTCCGGCAGGCCCAGTCGCACCACCAAAAACAGGTCGCCACGCGCGCCGTCGGCCTTATGCAGGCCTTGACCCCGGAGCCGCAGCTTCTCACCCGGCTTGGTGCCAACGGGAATCCGCGCCGTCGCGGTGCCACCGCGCACGGCGACATTTACCTTCGTTTCGTCGAGTAAATCCCACGGCGCAATGATCACCTCGGCCTCGACGTCGCGACCGCGCAAGCGATAGACATCATCAGCGACCAACTTAAGCTTCAACAGCAACGCCCCCGGTCCCGCCGCACCGGGCTGGCCCAAGCCGCGCAGCCGCAGCACCTGACCATCGCGAATGTCGTCGGGGATCTTCAGGTCGATGTTCTTCTGTTGGTTGCTGGCGCCCAATCCACCACACGCAGGGCACGCGCCACTGGTCAAGCGACCCTGGCCGCCGCAAACATCGCACGGCGTGCGCATGCGGAACGTGAACGCGCGCTTGCCACCGAGCAGTGCTTCGCCGACGGAGATCTCAATCGACGCCTCGGCATCGGCACCGAGTTGCGGCCGCGCCTGCTGTTGCCCCCGACCCGAGAACATGTCGCCAAACATCTGGCCAAAGAAGTCGGAGAAGCCCCCGCCTTGGCCGCCGCCCATGCCACCTCGACCACCAAACATGTTGGCGAACTGCTCGGGATCGACGCCACCGCCACCCTGAAAGTCCTGCCCATGCTGGTAGTTCTCGCCCAACGAGTCGTAGCGCTTGCGCTTTTTGGGATCGCTCAGAACCTCATTGGCTTCTGAGATCGACTTAAACTTCTTCTCGACCTCATCGCGCTCGTTTTCCGGATGCGTATCCGGATGCCAATCTTTGGCCAACTTGCGATACGCGCGTTTGATGTCATCAGCACTGGCGTCGCGCGAAACCCCGAGGGTCGTGTAGTAATCTTGGAAGGAGGTCAACGTGTATTTATCCTACTTGTGCAGACACCTGCGCCTCTGCTCATTTAGCCCCAACAGCGAATCCACTTGGCTGTGCGATCACAAGGTTGGATCGACGCAAGTGTGCATCTCATGATCACAATTAACGGCTGCTTGGACGGCTGCTTGGACCACCGGTCGGTGGATCGGCATTCGTTGAAGCGAGCAGCATGCCATCAACCGCGACTGCTGCGACTAGGCGACGGATCGTCGCGAGCATGGCGGTTTGGGGCCAGGGCCAGGCCCACCTCTTGGCCATTAGCCGCTCGCCAAAATAGGTCTCTCAGCAGCCTGCTTGCGGCGACAAGAAGCCCCGTCAGCGCCGCCGACGCGTTACAACGCAGGGCAAGCACCTGACCCTGACGCCAACCTCAGCCCGACGCGCCACACCTTGAACTACCAAACACCGATCGCTCTAGCCTTCCTGGCATTCATGACCGCCTGCGGCGGCGACAAGCCTGCCGACGATTCGGGTGGAGCCCAACCGGCCAACACCGGGAGCGCGGCTGGCAGCACGACTGGGCACGCGGATGGTCACGGCGCGGCGACTTCGCTCGGCACCGTCACCGTCGCGTCCAACCAGTTCGAGATCGTGCGACTTGGCGAACTCGTGAAAGGCAGTGAAGGGGCGCTGGAAGTGATTCCTAAGAGCATCGCCGCACCGCAGTGGTCGGATCTCAATCTCTACCTGTGGCTTGAGAGTCAGGACGGCACCCAAGTCAGCGAATCGGCCAAGGGAGACGCGACCGAGAAGGGCTTCCATTTCCACGTCACGCCAGGATCCGACGACAAGGATGCGTTCCGCGTGATGCTTCGCGTGCGACACGGCGGCGGCGATGAGCGCAACAGCCTGCCGCTCGATGGCCACGGTCACGAACACATCGAAGGCCCCCACCACGGCGTCCCCGCGACGTTTGCTGGCGGCGGACAACAGGGCCACTTGGAACTCAAGCTGCACGACGACAAGGGCGACCTCGAGCTCTGGCTGAACCGCGACGCCACGCTCAGCCAACCGTTCGACCTACCGATCGACAGCACGATTGAGATCGAGTTCGTCGATGTATCCGGCAAGAAGGTCACGCTGCGCGCCCGCAACAAGACCACTAACGAAGACGAAGACGGCACCGCCAACATCCGCGATGGCATGAGCAACTACTTCATCTTCCCGTCGCAGCCCGGCGAAGATGCCAGTTGGCTGCAGGGCAAAACCTTCGAATCGATCGTCATCGTGCGATTCCGAGCCGCCGGCAAGCAGCTCACCTCCGAAGAATTCGTGCTCAAGCCGCACGTGCACTAGAGCCAGTTGCGCACGGGCCACGATCTTGGTCGCCAAGATGAATGCTACCGAGTTTAATTGCGGGTCATGTTCCGTCATGCACTTGCCGCACTCGCCTTACTGTCCTTTGCGACCGAAGGCCTTCTAGCTCAAAACGCGCCAGCAACCACCGACGCGCTGTATCGCGCCCAAGGTGAGTATGTCGGCAGCTGTGCACCTGGCCTCACAGACGGCTGGACCAAGCCTACGATCGGTGCCCAACTGGTCGCGCGAACCCAAGAGGATGGCAGCGAGCAGCTGCACATGGTGTTCTACGATGGTGGCCTGCCGGGTGCCGGCTGGACCCGCAGCGACCCGCGCATTCGGGTGGATGCCGCCTTCGACAACGGCGTGGCCAAATACGACACGGGATGGTCGGCGACTCTGCGCGACGGCGTGATCTCGCTGCGCGCGGCCGAAGGCGAACTTCTGGGCGAACTGAAGAAGATCGTTCGAAGCAGCCCGACGTTGGGCGCCGCCCCACCAGCCAACGCCGTGGTCCTATTTGACGGCAAGACTGCTGAGGCCTTTGCCAAGGGCCGCCTGACCAAGGACGGCTTGCTCGCCGCCGGCTGCGATTCCAAGCGCGCCTTCGCCGACCACCGCATCCACCTCGAGTTCAAAACGCCCTTCAAGCCACGGGCGCGCGGCCAGGGTCGCGGCAACAGCGGCGTCTACATTCAGGGCCGCTACGAATGCCAGGTGCTCGACTCGTTTGGCCTCGAAGGTCAGCAAAACGAATGCGGCGGCGTCTATTCGATCGCAAAGCCAATCGTCAACGCGTGCCTGCCGCCGGAAACCTGGCAGACCTACGACATCGTCTTCACGGCGGCAAAGTTCGCTGACGGCCAGAAGGTCGCAGACGGTCGTATGACTGCGCACCTCAATGGCATTCTCGTTCACGACGAGCTGGCGTTGACGCACGCAACCACCGCGCACCGCCGCGCCGAAGGCACCGAACCTGGTGGCTTGTTTCTACAGAACCACGGCAACCCGGTCGTCTATCGCAACATCTGGGTGGTCGAGAACGATGCGAAGCGAACCCGCAACATCGTCTTCTTGGCAGGGCGGCGTAGCCACGGCTATGCATCGCACGAGCACCGCGCTGGCTGCATGTTGCTGGCAAAGGCACTTGGCGACAGCGGCCTCAACGTGAAGACGAAGGTCATCAACATCTGGCCGGAAGACACCAGTGTCTTCGACGATGCCGACGTGATCGTCAGCTTCGCCGACGGCGGCGGCGGCCATCCGTTCATGCGCCACATGGGCGAGATCGATGCGTTGATGGCGCGCGGCGTTGGCTTGGTATGCCTGCACTACGCCGTCGAGGTGCCAACCGGCAAACCCGGCGACAACTTCCTGCGCTGGCTTGGCGGCTACTTCGAAACGCACTGGTCCGTCAATCCGCACTGGACGGCCGCGTTCACCGAGCTTCCCGAGCATGCGATCACCCGCGGCGTGCAACCGTTCGCCATCAATGACGAGTGGTACTTCCACATGCGCTTCCCTCCCGGCATGGAAGCCGTGACGCCGATCCTGTCCGCGGTCGCGCCAAAGCAGACGATGAGCCGAAAGGACGGGCCGCACCAAGGCAACCCGGACGTTCGCGCTGCCGTCGCGGCTAACGAACCGCAACATGTCGGCTGGACCCACACTCGCGCCGACGGCGGCCGCGCGTTTGGCTTCACCGGCGGCCACGTGCACTGGAACTGGGCCGAAGACAACTTCCGCAAGGTCGTGCTCAACGCGATCTGCTGGTGCGCGCACATGGACCTACCCGCGGGTGGCATCGCATCGAAGACGCCAGATCTAAAGGCGCTGCAGGCCAATCAGGACAACCAGCCTGGCGAACGCTTCGATGCGGCTGCCGTGCAGCGCATGCTCGACTCGTTCCAGAAGAAGGACTAGGCGCAGCTCACAGCAGCCCGGCTTTGGCGAACTTCAAGCCGTCGACGCAGACATGCTTCGGGTCGAGGAAGTAGTCACGCCACACGTGGATCGCCGCAGCGAACTCGGGATCTAACCGCGAGAACGCTTCGATCACGCACCAGCCATCGTAGCCAACTTCCTTGAGAGCAGCGAAGGTGCCGCGCCAATCCACCTGGCCGCGGCCCGGCACCCCCCGATTGTTCTCGCTGAGGTGCACGTGGCCGAGCACCGGCGCGCACTCCGTGACGGCAGCGTGCGCGTCATGCTCTTCGAGATGCATGTGGTGCGTATCATAGTGGGCACGCAACGACGGGTGATCAACACGCTCGCACAGGCTGCGCATCTGCGTCACGGTATTGAGTAGGTAGCACTCGAAGCGATTCAATGCTTCCGGTGCCAACAGGATACCGGCCGGCGCGGCATGCTCCGCAGCCTCACGCAGCACATCGGCACTGCGCTGGCATTCGTCTTCGGTAGGTCCGTGACCGCTGAACACCTTGAACGCGGAGTGCAGCGGACCGCACAGAACATCGGCGCCGAGGGCCTGACCACAATCGATCGCCCACTTCAAGCGGTCGACCGCCGCCTGCCGCACCGAGGCACTGGCGTCGATGGGATTGTGTTCGGCCGAGAGCCCAGTTGAGCAGGTGCGCTGCAAGCCAACGCGATCCAGCATCGCAGCGACCTTCCGGTAGTGGGCTACATCGCCGTCAAACAACGGCACTTCGACTCCATCGAAACCACACTCTTTGACGAACGCGAGTTGCGGCTCATGTTCGTCGGTTACGTGGGTGGTCCAAAGCAGCAGGTTGACTCCAAATCGCATGGCGAAACTCTAGCCTCTGCGCACCGTGAGGCACATCGCGCGAGTCGCAGTCTGCAGGATTGCCAACGGCAATATCACGATCGCCGACCGCGGCGCAGTGAGCATCTAGCAGCCAAAAGGCAACTTGGTCCGCGAAGTCAGACTAGGCACACACTCCGGCAATCAGAACGCTCACGGAGTCGAACGACCACTGAGTTCGCTGCGACACCGCGCGAACTACTTAGGCATCTGCTTGCGGTAGATGCCGAGCAAGCAGTGCTCCGGATACGGCATGCCAATCGCGCGACAGGCTCGCATCAGCTTCATCTCGATCTTCGACATCATCTGGAACTTCGCAAACGTGCGGCAGTCATCGAGTCGCATGAAGGCCTCTTCCTTCATGCCAACGGCGAGGAATTGGCGCATCAACACCGAGCGCGAGTTCATCTTGAAGCACGTCGGAAACGTGTCCTTTGGTTGCGTGCCCCACAGCCACGACTTGACGACGTGACGCAGCCCCATCGGTGCCAAGCACGTCAGTAGCGGCATCGGCGAGATCGCCGAAACCGTGTAGACGACCGCCAAGCCACCGGGGCGAAGGGCACGCGCAATCGATTTCACGCAGGCCGACGGGTCGGCAATGTGCTCGGCGACCATGCGCATCGTCACCAGATCGAAACCACCCTCGCCATCAAACGTATCGATGCCACCTTGGATCTTCTCGTGCACCCAAGGGTTCTCTTCGAGCGTTGGATCGGGGTCGACACCGGTCAGCTTTTCACAGCGCTTCGACAGGATCTCAGCCAGGCCCAAGTTGTTGGGGAACAACTCACGACCACAACCAACGTCGAGCCACGACATGCCCTTGACGATCAGGCCGGCAACCAACGACTCGTAGATGTCATCAGGCGTGTAGTAGTTGCAGCTCTGACGCAGTCGCGGTCCCCAGCCCAGCGCGTGTTGCGGGCCGTAGCGGCGATGAAACATCTGCCGAAGCGACGATGCGTCCGGCAGTCGAAGCAGCGGCGGGTGGCTCACGAGAATAGTCTCGACGGGTCAGCTACCGGGAAGATCGCATCGAGTTCTGCCATGCAGAGATCGGACAACTCCACATCCAACGCCAGCAGGTTGTGCTCGAGCTGCTGGTGGTCGCGCGCGCCAACCAGCACCGACGACACGCCTTGGTTCTTGAGCACGAATGCGAGCGCCATGCGCGTGGCATCGGTGCCGTGCTTCTTCGCCAACGCGACGAGCTTCTGTGCGCGTTCGAGGTAGTCGTCACTCATGAAGTTGGCAACAAACTTCTTGCCCGACTCTTCGGTCGCACGGCTGTTCGGTGGCGGCGCCTCACCCGGCTTGTATTTGCCCGTCAACACGCCCTGCGCGAGCGGCGAGTAGACCAACTGCCCCATGCCCGAACGCTGCGACGTCGGCACGACGGCCACTTCGATCTCGCGGCGGTAGAGGTTGTAGAGCGGTTGGTTGGTGATCGGCAGGTGCCAGCCTTCTGCAGCACAGAGAGCGACCATCTCTGCGATGCGCTCGGCCGGCCACATGCTGACCCCCCAGTAGAGAATGTGTCCCTGCTGGATCAAGTCGTGCATCGCCAGCGCCGTCTCGCGCACCGGCACTTCGGGGTCAAAGCGATGGCACTGGTAGAGGTCGACGTAGTCGGTGCCGAGGCGCTTGAGCGACTTCTTGATCGACTCGTGGATGTGCTTGCGCGACAAACCGCGGTCGTTGACGTCCTCACTCATCGGAAAGAAGCACTTCGTCGCAATCACCAAGCGGTGCCGCGGCAACTCCCGAATAGCGACGCCGAGAGCTCGTTCGGCCTCTCCGTTGTTGTAGACATCCGCCGTATCGAACAGGTTAATGCCGTTTTCGAACGCATGCGCGACAAGGTTCTGTGATCCCTGGTCGTCAACAGTGGTGCCGATCGTCAACCAAGAGCCGAGGCCAATCGCACTGACTTTGACGCCAGAAGCTCCGAGGGGGCGGTATTGCACAGAGGCTTTGTAGCAGGCCCCCCACCCAGCGGCCACCTTCGGCCGAACAACAAACACGCGATCGCCGGGCAACAACCGACGAAGCACTTGGCTTCGACGGGGAACAACTGGCGAAGCTCCTGGCTTCGACGGGGAACAACCGACGAAGCCCTTGGCTTCGACGGACAACAACCGACGAAGCCCTTGGGAACCACGAGCCGGCCCTGGTCCGGCGAGGCCGTTTGCGCGATGCTCCCCGGGTGAGCGACCCCATATGAGCGACAAGAAACGCATCGCAATGATCTCGACCGGCGGCACGATCGAGAAGACCTACGACGAATTCCACGGCGTGCTCGACAACGCCAACAGTGTGCTCGACGTGGTCTTGGCGTCGCTGGAACTCCACGGTGTCGACATCGTGCGCGTGCCGCTGCTCAACAAAGACAGCCTGGAGATGACGTCCCAGGACCACGAACTGATTGCGCGCACCGCGGGCGCCATGGCCGAAGCGCACGACGGCGTTGTCATTGTGCATGGCACGGACCGCCTACCGGTGACCGGCGAACTGCTGTATTCGATGCGCGCCGAGCCGCGGGTGCCGATCGTGCTGACGGGCGCGATGCGTCCCTACATCATGCGCAATACCGACGCGCTACAGAACATGACCGAGGCGCTACTCGCCGTACAGGTCATGCCGCCGGGCATCTACTGCGCGATGCACAACCAGGTGCTGCAGTTTCCAGGGGTCGTTAAGGACCGGGATCGCGGCTTGTTTGTGCACAGTGATGACGTAGGAAGATGACGAATCAAGATGACGAGGCTAGATGAATAGGTCCGAGGCCGGTGGCGAACATGGCGGCGCAAAGGCTCCGCCGGAAGCTCCCTTCATTCCGCTGCGCGCGCGTCTCCCAGCGCTGATTCCGCTCGGCGTGGTCTGGGTGATCGCACTCTTACCGGTCGGCTTCTACGTGCTTCACGTGAGCAACCCGCAGGCCGCGGTCTCCCTGTCAACAATTGCCACGGAACTCGCGCTGCAGGCCATGCTCGTGGCCGCAGTCGCTGCGATCGCCGGTTTCTTGCTGTATCCCCCCCTACCGGCCTGGGTGCGGCGCTACCTCGACCGCACCCGCACGAAGTGGACCGCCGACCGCGCCCCGATGGCGCGTGCTATCTCCGAGCTGCAACACTTCGAAACGGCGCAGAAGCACTTCGAAATCGCCAAGCTCGCGTGGATCCGCTCGGACTACGTGCTGGTCGCCGCGCACGCCAAACGATCCGTCGAGCTCGACGGCACGCTGCCAGCAGCGCAGCACCTACTTGGCCTGATTTCACTGCGCACCAATGCGCTAGCCGACGCACTGCAGGCCTTCACCGCCGCCGAACGACTCGATCCGGGACATGCGTTTGGCGACGCGCTTCTGCATGTCGCGCACGTGCAGCAGCTGCTCGGTGACCTGAACGCATCCCTGGCGAGCTTCAAGCAGTTCGAGCGCGCCCATGGCAACAACCATCGCAGCAACTTCTGGCATGGGGACGCCCTGTTCGCCGCCGGCCAGTCCGACGACGCCGCCAAGGCCTTCCACGCCGCCGCCGCCGATCCCAAGGCGAAGCTGACGTCCGAAGAGAATTGGTTCCGCGCCCGCGCTCGGGTCCGTTGCTGGCGCATCGGTCGCGTCGCCCAACCCGCGCAACAAACGAAGGGGAACAGCAAGTGAAGGACGTGCTGCAACAAGCGGACGAGATCCCGGTCACGCTGCTGGTGGCGCTGGCCTACGTGACCCTCGCGTTCCTGACCAACCCGGTATCGCCAGACGATGCGCAACTGCACCAACACGGCTGGTTGCTCGCGACGGAAGTCTCCAATGGCGAGCCATGGCGACTGCTGACCAGCGCGTTCCTACACGGTGGCTGGCTGCATCTGGCCTTCAACACCTACGCGATGCTGAGCATTGGACCATCACTTGAGCGCAGCCTTGGCAGTGTGCGCATGGCGGCGCTCTATATCGTCAGCGCACTCGGCGGCAGCCTCGCTGTCTGCCTAGTCAATGCTCCGAGGCATCCGGTGCTCGGTGGTTCCGGCGCTCTGTTCGGCATGATGGGCGCGGTCATTGCGCTACAGATGCGAGCCAGCAACAGTGCGCTCGGCTCGCTGCAATACACAGGCCTGCGCCGCACGCTGAAGATGGTCGCGCTCTACTTGATCGTCGGCATGTTCGTGCCATTCATCAGCAACACCGCCCACGTCGGCGGGCTGATCTCAGGCTTCGGCGTGACGTTTTTGTTCATGACCGGGACCAACGCACTTGAGCGCTGGATGCCAAGCTGGCGCGTTGCCTTCGTCGCCCTGTTCGCGGGCCTGTTGCTGCAAGTATTGCAACCGGCGACCCGCTGGGATTGGCTGTGGCGCCAATCGCAAGCGACCGAGGATCGCCAGCGCAGCAACGATTTAGCGGTCGCTGCGGCGATGGCGCTGACCGGCAAGAGCAAGGTCTCGAATGAGGACATCAGAGCCGTAGCGAACGAGATGCGCACCCTCGATCGGTGGCTCAAGGAATGGAACGAGAAGTAGCCTCTTAGGTTTCTCGACTTCAGGCCGATCTCGACGCGGGCGACTCTGCCGTGCGCTACTCCGCGGCGTGCTTGCGCAGACGCCGCACGCACGCTTCCTTGCCCAACAAGAACACCACGTCGAAGAAGCCTGGCCCCTTGTTCGTGCCCGTCAGCACAGCGCGCACCGGACCGACGAAGTGACCGAACTTGATCTCCTGCTGCTCGGCCCAGGCACGCGCCGCGCGCTCCAAGGCAGCCGGCGTCGCGAACGAACTCTCCGGCTCGGCGGCATCTTCTTGGGTCGGCAATCGCACGGCTTCATCCGCATCGCCACGATCACTTGGGAAGCTTGCAGCCATTGGCAAGGTCTCTAGCAAGTCCGCGAAGCCAGCGAACCACGCCTTGCAGTCCGGACGCTTCTTGATCGCCTTCTGTGCTTGCTCGTCCAACTCCGGATCCGCTAGCAGCCACTGCACCTTGGCCGAGAACTCGGACAGCACCACGACCCGTTCTTGGTAGCACGCGACCACGTTGCGCAACCAGTTCGGATGGCTAGCCCACGCGCCTTGAGGCAACGCGGCTGCCAGCCATTGCTTGCTGCGTGCGAGGCATTCATCGGTCGACCACTGGCGAATGTATTCGCCGCACATCCAGTGCAACCTGTCGAGGTCGAACTTGGCCGCGGCCTTGCCGACACTGCTGATCTTGAACACCTGGACCATCTCATCCCTGGTGAACACATCGCGATCCGCTGAGAACCCCCAGCCGAGCAACGCGATGTAGTTAAAAACGGCCTCCGGTGGGTAGCCGAGATCGCGATACTCGAGCGTGCTCTTGACACCAGGATCGCGCTTCGACAGCTTGCCGCCCTTCTGGTTGTGGATCAGCGGAATGTGCGCGAACTCCGGGCACTCATGACCGAGCGCCTCGAACACGAGGTTCTGCTTGATGCCGTTGAGGAAGTGCTCTTCGCCGCGCACCACGTGCGTGATCTTCATGTCGACGTCATCGACGACGCACGCGAAGTTGTAGAGCGGCACGCCACCGGCGCGCACCATCACCCAATCATCAAGCTGCTTGGTGTTGACCTCGACGTCGCCGCGGATCAGATCGTGGACCTTGACGACGCGCTCTTCCGGCATGCGAAAGCGCACGTTCGACTTAAGGCCTTGCGCTTCGAACTCCGCCCGTTGCGCCTCCGTCAGATCGCGGCACTGGCCGTCGTAACCAAGGAACGAACTCTTGTTGGCCTTCTGCTCAGCACGCACTGCATCCATGCGTTCGGGAGTGCAGTAGCAGCGGTAGGCATGGCCAGCTGCCAGCAACTTCTTGGCCGCCTCTTCGTAGCGATCGAGCCGCTTCATCTGGAAGTAGGGACCAAAGTCACCGCCCCCATTGGTGCGGTTGCCGGCATCAAACGTCGGCCCTTCATCCCAATCGATCCCGAGCCACGACAGGCCTTCCAGAATGATCTGCAGCGACGCATCGGTGCTGCGCGCGAGGTCAGTATCCTCGATCCGCAGCACGAACGTGCCACCCAGGGCGCGGGCCAAAGCCCAGTTGTACATCGCCGTCCGCGCCCCACCAAGGTGCAGCGGTCCGGTCGGAGATGGCGCAAAACGCAGACGAGGGGTCGGATGGATCATTGAATCGCAAACAGGTTGCGTACTGTACCCGGTACAAACAACAGCCCATTCGCGATTCCGTTCAGGCCGTAAGCCCTGCGTACTGTACCCGGTACAAACCACAGATCCGCCGCGCTCGCGCGCGGCGGATCTGTGGTTTGTACC
>JBNMNW010000173.1:0-12140 GCA_051278165.1 Planctomycetota bacterium
AATACGCAGGGTTGGCACTACGCGGCTGCCGGCTAGCACTGGTTGTTCTCTAGGTTCGCTGCTAGGCGAGGATGAAGTATTTGCCGTCGGGTGTTTGTACCAACGGGTCGTCCTGTAGCAGTTCGGCTAGGCAGTGGGTGAACTCGGCTAGGTCTGGGCGGGCGCGCACGACGTCTTCGATCGTGACTGCTTCGCCGGCGGCGCGCAGGGCTTGGCGTGCCGAGCGCATCAGGATCGATGGCAGCGACAAGTCCTTCAGCGCGACAATGCCTGGCGTTAGGATCTCGAATGGACCGTTGCGGCGCAGCACGTCGGCGAGCAATCGTGGTGTTAGCCAGCGGCCACCAAGGTCGGCGTCGTTGACGGTCGTGAGCAGGGCATCGATTTGGGCGTAGCCGGTGCGTTTCTGTAGATGCTCAAGCACCAGTTTGGTCAAGCGCTGCATGCGCTCTTCGCTGAACGGATAGTTGATCAGCGTGTCGATGCGATCTTCACTGACCTGCACGAAGGCGCGATTGTGGTTGAGTAGACGCAAGATCAAGCGGCGCTGCGCTTCGGGTTGGTTACTGATGAACAGACTCTTGACGACTTCGCCAGCTGCACGCCGGAATGCGCGGTGCAGTCTGCGCATGACTGAGGATTGCGTCTGGCCCTTTGCGCAAGCTTCGCCGCGGCCTAGGAGCCGGACCCGTGGATCGCTTGCTAGCTGGTCGAGCACTAGCCATGCGGTTTGCTCGTTGTGTTCCTCTTGCACCAAGGTGAGCACGTTTTGGCGGCTCTCGGCCGTGCTGATGCGACGCGCAATTTGGTCGACAAGATCGCCGCAGTCGGTCAGTGCTCGCTCTTGCCATTGGCGTAAGGACCAAGTGTCGCGAGCGACCCGCACGAACGAGTCACTCGAAGATAAGTGACGAAGTAGTCGTTGTTCGGACGCGAAGCGGAACCGTTCTCGATACGCGAATACAAGGTCGATGAGCGTGGTCGGTTGGCCAATCTCGATCAGCATCTCGGTCAAGCGCGCAGCTGGCGTGCGCGGGTCGGGCACGGCGACTTCGCCGAGATCGTCGTCGATCTCGACAGCGGTTCGCAGTTCGGTACGCAGCACGTGAATCAAAACGCCGCGCGGCACCTCGCATTCGCGATCGCTTAGCTGGATCAACAGCGTGTCGATCGGCAGTGGTAGGCGATGTTGCGGCACCAATTGTGGCAGGGTGCGCAGCAGGTGGCGGAATAGGCGTGGTGCGATGCCGTGCAGCGCCGATCGATGCAGGTGGCAGTGGTGAGGCAAGCAGAATGCCAGGAGTCGCAGGCCGAGTTCGGGATCCTCGCAGCCGTCGGCGACGATGGCGGCGACCGAGCCGGCGGCGGCATGGTCTGGATACAGCACGCCGTCGAACGCCTCGAACTCGCATTCTAGTTCGTCTTGCATGCGCCGCATTAAGGCAGGGCTGTGTTCCATCAGCGTCTGGCGGATGTGATGCAGGCCTTCGTCTAGCTGAGGCTCGCCGAGCAGTTGCCGCAGCGCTGGACGCGACAGCACTGGTTCGGCAATGCCAACGGCGGCGATCATGGTGCGTCGGCCGATGTCATCAAGTGGGCCAAGTAACTGGGCCCGCAGGGTCGGCCAATCGGTGCTGGTCGTTACGTCAAATTGACGCAGGCCATCGGCGAGGGCTCGTTGCAGCGCCGTCTGTAGCACGGCTTCCTCGTCCGGCGTGATCGCACCACCTTCGCGCATGGCATCGCGGGACAGTTCCAGCGCATCGCCAACAGTAAACAGGCCGCGTGCCGCGAACTCGTCAGCCAAGTCGCCATCGAGGCGCAAGCGTGCCAACGGTAACTCCCACAGAGCGGTCGGCAGCAAGCGTTGCGCTGCTGATCTCGTCTGCACCGAGCTGTCCGACGTCTCGTTCATCGCAGTGGCTGGATGTTCCGAAATGTGGGGCGACGGTTTTGTCGCGCGATGGCCAGCTTCAAGACTGCTGGTGGCACCATCGGCGACAGTGACGCCGAGGTCACGCCGGCCGCTAGCAGGCCTTCGCACAGGTGCATCTGCACTTGCGGATGGTTTGGTCGCTGCAGCAGGTTGGTCATCGCGGCTTGTGCCGAGGCGGCGGGCAATTCGGTCAGCAGCGCGGCGGCGCGCAAGTTCGAGCGGCGCGTGTTGCCGACGAACGTCGACATGCGGTCCGCGACGAGTTGCGGCGGGCAGCGTGTCAGTGCATTGCGCAGCAGCAATGCTTGGTCTTCGCGCGTCGCTTCGAGATAGACCGGCATGACCGAGTCGACCATGCTGGCGTCGCCGAGACGAGCAGCGACGTCAGCGAGCGCCGCTGTGCGAGTCCAGCCGCGCTGTACCGATTGCAGCAGTGAACTGACGACGGCGCTGCGCTCCATCGGGGTCAGCGAGAGGTTTGGCAAGGTGGCGAGGGCAAGCGCTGCATCGTCGGCAATGCGAGGTTCGGCGTGGTTCACAGAGGCCGCCAAGAGGTGGCCCGTTGCGTTCGTTGTCGGCGCCGCCAGCAGCGCTTGCACGTGGGTGAGTAGGTCGGGTGTTACTGCCAAGACGCCTCGTCCGCCGCCCAGCGTGTGCAGGGTCGGGCCGAGGCGTTTCAGGAATAGAATGCGGGTATCGCCAACGGCCAGCGCGAACAGGCTGCGGCCACAGCATTTGCCGGCTGGCTCCGTCAGCGTGAACGATGCACTGAGCTGGCCTTTTAGGACCTGGTTCGGCTGCAGCGTCAGTTGATGAAGCTGAGCTGTTGGGTGCACCGAGCTGGTGACGGTTGCGCGCACGACCACATCGGCCTTCTGGCTTAAGCGCGCCATCGTCGTTGCTTGGTCTTGAGCTGCGGCAAACGTTGGCAGCAAGAATGCGAGCAGAGTCGCTTGTTGGAATAGATGGTTCATCGCAGCAGAATCCTCATGCGAAGGTAGGCGAGGTCGATGTCGCGGAATTGGTAGTCGAGCGACGTCATGGCTTCGTAGCCGACGGACGGCGCCATGACCTCGGCGGCGCTCGCATAGGTGTCGTGCAGCGACGAATCACCGAACAGACCGTTAGGCATCGCACCTGGGGCAACCAAGCCGACCGAGTGGCCGACTTCGTGAGCCAGGATGACGCCGATCACAGCAGCCCAATCGTCGGCCGCGGCCATGATGCTGTTCCACCTCGTTCGTTGTGAGGACGTGGCGTTATCGTAGTCGAACGATTCCGTCAGCAACGCGGCGTCGAGTGGGTCGGTGCCTGCCGGCGTGCCACCCATGTCCGGGCAGATCGACAAGAACTTGCTGGCGAACTGCGTTTGGAACGACGGGTAAACCTGTTGATGAATGTCGGCTTGGTAGAGCCACATTTCGGCAGGGAACACGCCGAGTCCCGGGGACGTTGCCGTGTTGCGTTCGGTTGGGTTGCCGTTGCGGTAGTCGTAGTAGGCTCGGCCGAGTACGCCGGTGCTTTCCTGGCCGTAGCCGCGCGTGCGGTCGCCCTCCGGATCGAGGCCGCCGAGTCCAATCTGCATGTGTGGCAGCAGGATTGGCTGGCGCGTCGTGAAGCGAAGTTGGATCGAACCGCTGTCGAGAGGTTCGCCACGCGACCCGCGATGGTAGATGTGGTTTGCCTTCGCGAGGATGCCGTCGAACAGCACCTTCTGCATGTAGGCGTTGGTGCCGTTCGGATCACCGGCAGTGCTGAAGCCGAGGCGCAGCATGTCGTCAGCGAAGTCGTTGGTACCGTTGCCGTCGCGGTCGAGGTCCGTGCGCACCCAGACAACCTGGGTGCGTTCGAACGGCAATGAGCCGCCGTTCGGGTTGTCGACTTCGAACGGAATGACATTGGACTTGCCGCGGTTGCCGCTGAGGTCCGTTGCCCAGACCGTCATCGTCCACATGCCTGTCGACAGCGGCGCATCGTCGGGCACTTCGATCTGCACGGTGTTGTAGCCAATGGTTGCGGCTGCGAGCAGGCTGTCACCGGTCGGCCCAAAGCCGCCCTCGAGTTCGACTTCAATGGATCCCATGTCGACCCACTGGCTCAATGGGTCTGATGTTGCAATGTCGATGGTGAAGCCAGTGGGGGGCAGCACCAACCCTTCTCGACGGGCGCTTGGGATGCCGTTGATTGACGCCGTGACGTTTGGCGCAATGCCGTCGAAGCTTTGGCCGGTGCGGAATCGCGATAGGCGATCACTGTCGAACCAGTTGCCAGTTGTGCGGCGGGCGCCGCTATTGCCGCTGATAATCCGGACGCGGTAGTAGGCGTTCGGGATCAGGTTGGTGGTCGGCGTGAATGTGACTACGCGGTTGTTGGCGCTGAGTGCGCGCGTGCCGGAGATCGCACTGCCGAAGTCATCGGTGATCAAGATCGACGAATCCGTCAACGTGCTCGCATCCATTTGGGCGTCGAACACAATGCTAATGCGAGAACCGATCGCGATGGCGACGGCGCCGTCTGGCGGTAGGATCATCGCCTCTGGAAGTCCGGAATCCGCCGACGTCGTGAACGATAGTGTCTCGTCGGTGGTGAGCACGTTGCCGGCGAGGTCACGCACACCATCTTGGCCGCCGAGCACGGTCAGCGTGCAAAGTGTATCGACCGGAAGCGTCAGGATCGGTGTGACGCGCACGGTGTCGTCGCCAACAAGTTCGATGACCGATGCCCAGGGCGCGCCATCGACGTTGAGTTCGATCGTGGTTTCGTTAACACGCAGCGTGTCGATGTTTTCGTCGAAGGTGACTTCGGCAACTAGCACACCCGGGACCCGAGTCTCTCCAGCTACTGGCGAACTCGAAGCAACGGTCGGTGCTTGCTGGTCAGTGCCGGTTGTGAATATGAGTGCCTGCGTTGCGAGTAGGCCATTGCCGCTGACATCGGTTGCCGAGGCCGCGCCCAGCATGAATGCGAGGGTGTAGGAGCGGTTGTCCTGCAGCTTGACCAAGGGTTTGATCCGCAGCGTGCGTTGGTCCAGCGTCGCACTGATCGCGAATGGGATGATGCTGCCGTATTCGTCTTGGAATAGTAGCGAAACTGCTTCGACGGTTGCTGGGTCCATCGATTCACCGAAGGTGAACGTCGGCTGTACGAGAGGCGACATATCGGTCGCGTTGAGCCGTGGCCAGCTGTCGAGAACCGAAGGTTGTTGCGCGTCGGCCATGGTGCGGAAGCTCGACTGGTATTGTTCTTCAAGGCGGTTGCCGGCGCGGTCCGCGAGCGCCGCCGTTGCGATGATGAAGAACTGTCGGTCACCGGGCAGGTCGGCAAATGGCGCGATGACGATCGTCTGCCCAGCCGTGGTGTATTCGCAGGCGTAGCGGCCACCGAACACGTCGCGCAAGTAGAGCGTCAAGTTGGTGATCGAGGCGGGGTCGACCGCTTCGGTCAGGCTTAGCGTGAACGTTCCTGTTCGCGACACCTCGGTCGCGCCATCGGCAACGCTGAAGCCGGTAATGATCGGCGGCGTTTCGTCAAAGGTGCGGAACGTGAATGAGGTAGTGGCATCGAGGATGCGGCCACTGAGGTCACTCGTGAGTGCCGACAGTTGGAACACATAATCGGTCTCTGCCTGTAGCTCACTGTTCGGTTGGCACGCGACGCGGCCGTTCGAGCCCCGAGTGAAGGTCACCGGAACGTTGGTGCTCGAGCCTACCGGACGCAGCCAGGTGTCCTCGTCGCCGAACCCTTCAAGCGCCATCTCGGAGTCGAACTCCAAGCGGATGATTGCGTCGAGTTCGACCTGAACCGCGCGGTCGTCCGGCGAGTGGCTGTTCAGATTCACGACACCAAAGGCAGAGCCTACTGTGTTGCCGGATCCGGAGCTTCCGCTGCCGCCGCCGCCACCGCATGCCGTGGCGCTGATGAGCAGCGCGATCGCTGCAAGTCTAGTCTCGTTCCCCATGTAACCCCTGTTGTCAAACCCTGGTGCAAGGCTCTTTTCGACTTGAACCGAACCTCAATTGAAGTCTCGGTACGAGTGTTCATGTGGCCTCGCTGCCATCGCGGGGTGCGCGACGATTCGTCAGTCGAGTAGCTGACGTGTCGATATTGTCGGCACTACCGAAACGAGCAAAGCGGCCCCTCAGTCGGCCGATTTACCGCGGCTGGGGCGGCCGGGAACGAGCCTCGCAGGGTGTCTCTCAGGCGTCGCGAACGAGCACGCGAATGTCGCGCACGTTGGTGCCGGTTGGGCCTGGCTTCAGGCAGTCCCCGAGCGCGTCGAGCAGTGGGAACGCATCACACCGCGCAAGGTGGTGATCCACATCGAGACCGAGGTCGCGTGCGCGCGCGACGGTCTTGCCATCGACGATGGCGCCTGCTGCCGGGCAGTTGCCGTCGATGCCGTCGGTGCCGCAACTGAGTATGGTGATCGCTTGACCTTGGATGCGCGTCGCGCAGTGCAGCGCAAATTGTACGTTGCGGCCACCGCTGCCAGGGGAACTCGGCAGGGCGACGGACAGTTCTCCTGTTGTTACCACCGCGACCCGCTTGCCCGGGTTCGCTTGGTGCAGTTGTTCGAGCCGTTGCAGCAAGTGTTCGGCAGCCTGTTCGTAGGGCCAGTCGTCGACGTCGCACTGGTTGTCGACAATCCAGCCATTGCCTTCTGCCGCTTTGCTCGCCGCTGAGCGCGCGTCTCGATCGGACAACAGAACCAGCATGTCCGAACGCGCTTCCAGTTCGTGCCCCGGTGGCATGGGGCTCGGTAGGTTGGCCTGTTCGATGCGCGTGCGCAAGGCCATCGGAACCGCTGGCCAAAGCGCGTAGCGATCGAGCACCTCGCGGCAGTCCTCAAGGCTCGTCGGATCACTGACCGTTGGGCCGGATGCGATCGTCGCAGCTACCGCAAATGGAACGTCCGAGACCATCACCGTGCGTTGCCAGTGCGCAGCGGCCCCGGCGAGCGCCAGGCGGCCGCCTTTGATGGCGGATAGGTGCCGGCGCACCGTGTTGATCGGTTCGATCCCGGCGCCTGATCCGACCAGCGCCTGGTTCAATTTGCGCAACTCGTCGATGCCAACGTTCGCATCGGCTGACGCTTCGAGCATGGCTGAGCCGCCGCCAGAAACCAGGAAGTAGATGCGCTCGTCGGTGCCGACCGAACGCGCCAACTCGAGGGCTCGATGCGCCGCTTTTAGACTGCCAATCGTCGGCAACGGGTGGCCGCCCGCGATGATTTCCAATGGGGGCAGGGCTGCTGTGTCCTGCTCCGGTGGCACGACTAGGCCGCGCACCGGCGTGTCGGGCAGCTGCTCGAGCAGCGCCGCGGCCATCGTGCGTGCGGCCTTGCCAAAAGCGAGAACGAGCAGCGGGCGGGTGGGGTCGTTGCGAAGTAGATCGCAGACGTTCGGGCCGTGCATCGCGCGCGCCGGGTCGACGCAGGTGAGCACCTCCGCGTAGAGCGTCCGCAGCTGCTGCTTCATGCCAAGACCTCAGGGTTGACGAGGTGCTCCGGGCCTTCACCGCTAAATACCGCGGCACAGTCGCGCGCTGCGATTGCACACATCAACGAACGCACACTGGTGACGGCGCTGCCAATGTGCGGTAGCAAGATGACGTTCGGCAGTGCCAGCAAGTCTTCCGGTACGTTTGGTTCGTCTTCATAGACGTCGAGTGCTGCGCCGCCGATCAGTCCTTCTTCGAGTGCCGCCGTCATCGCAAGTTCGTCGATGATCGGGCCGCGTGCGGTGTTGATCAGAATCGCCGTGCGCCTCATCTGGCACAGTTGCTCGATCGAGATCATGTGACGGGTTTCGTCCGTCAGCGGCACGTGCAACGACACGAAGTCACTCTCACGCAGTAGCGCATCCAGCGGCACGCGCATGGCGCCGAGCTCTTGTTCGACCTCCTTTGGGGCCGGGTTGCGGCTCGCATATAGAACACGCATCGAGAAGCCCTTGGCACGCCTGGCGACGGCTTGGCCGATGCGGCCCAGCCCGACGATGCCAATGGTCTGGCCGTGCACATCACCGCCGCACAGGAGATCGACATCCCATCGCTGCCACTTGCCGGCGCGCAAGAATCGTTCGGCCGTCGTCAGCCTGCGTGCTGCGGCCAACAACAAGGCGAACGTCAAGTCCGCGGTCGCCTCGGTCAGCACCCCTGGCGTATTGGTGACGGCGATCTTGCGCTCGGTTGCCGCCTGCACATCAATGTTGTCGATGCCTACGGCGATCTGCGAGATGACCCGCAGTTTTGGCGCCGATTCGATCACCGCTCGCGTCATCGGGTCCGTCAATTGGCAGATGACGCCGTCCGCGAGCTGCAGCTTCTTGCTGAGCTGCGCTTCATCCATGACCTCGTAGCGATCCTGGTAGTCGACTACACAGTGCTCCTGCAGGATCGGAATCGCGGCTGGATAAACGTGACGGGTGATCAGCACGCGCGGCTTCATGTGGCGAACGGTAGCTGCCAGGCTGCCATTGCGCAAAGACGCCATTGCATGATGCCTTGGCACTGAGAGGTCACGGCCCCGAGCTGGCGCTACCCAGAGAAACCATCGCCCAGGCATACATCGCCAGTCCCTGGACCAGTTCGGCGGGGGCGCACCCTTGGTAGTTCGATGCCAGCCGTTATCTTGCCGGCGATGTCCGAACGTTCTGTCTTCCGATACTGGCGCGAACCGTTGTGCGTAGCAGCCGTGCTGCTCTACGTCGCGAACAGCGTCTGGTGGAAGCCGATGACGGGTGATCCGACGTCGTTCGTGCACTGCTACCTCGGCGATGTCTTGTGCCTGCCGGTATGCGTGCCGATGACGCTGTGGTTGCAGCGGTGCGTCGGGCTGCGCCGTCATGATCGCCGGCCGACGCCGCGCGAACTGCTGCTGCATTGGCTGTTGTGGTCGGCGTGCTTTGAGGGGCTAGGGCCGCGAATGCCATTGTTGGCGCCGGGTGCCGTCTGCGATCCTTGGGACGCCGTGGCGTATGGCGTCGGTGGCTTGTTGGCAGCGGTCGTCTGGCGATCGCCGCATGGCGAAATCGTGGCGGGTCCCGTGCCCTCGCAAGCCCCCGGACCTTCGCTCGCCATCGTTGCCGGGCGCGTCGCGGTCGCCATGGCGGTGGCAATGTTCGTCTTGAGCGCTTACCGCTTCGGCGTTGTGTTTCGCTAGCGCTGGTTGCGTCACTTGCTCTGCTGCGAGGCTGACGTCAGAGACATGATGGTTGGCAACCCGTTCAAGACGCTGGTCAAGACGCTGCAGAAGCAGGCCGAGGTCCGCAAGAAGAAGTCGTAAGATCGGCCCGCATGCGCCGACCCCTGTTGCCGATCCCTTGCTCGCCAATGCTATGCCTGTTGGGGTTGGCGCTGCCAATCGCCGCGCAGCAGAAGGCGTCCACCAAACCAGCGCCGCCACTAGCAGCTAAGCAACTCGAGGATCTTGCCGAGCTGCTCGCCCCAATCCGCAAGAGTAACGACATGCCGGCGCTCGGCGCCGCGGTGATCGTCGACGGCAAACTGGTGGCGCTCGGCGTCGATGGCATCCGCAAGGTGGGCGACGACACGTTGGTCACCAACGGCGATCTGTGGCATCTCGGTTCGTGCACCAAGGCGATGACGGCGACCTTGCTGGCCAAGCAGGTAGCGGCCGGCACGCTCAAGTGGGATACGACACTCGGAGAGGCGCTGCCGGAGCTGCGTGATGGCATGCACGAAGATGCCCGCAAGATCACCATCGCCAGGTTGCTGCAGCATCGTTCGGGTCTACCGAGCCAACCGCCAATGGCGCAGTGGCTGGAGCTGTTCAAGTTCGACGGCACCGACACCGAAGCGCGTCGTGAAGTTGCCGCGAACATGCTGAAGAAGGCGCCCGAGGCCGCCCTCGGCGAGCGCTTCCTGTATTCAAATGCCGGTTACATGATTGCCGGCGCCGCGCTCGAACGGGCGACCGGCAAGACCTGGCAGCAGTTGATCAAGGCCGAACTATTTGCGCCGCTGGGCATGGACCGCGCCGGCTTTGGCGCGCCAGGTCGCGATAAGCACGTTGATCAGCCATGGGGCCACGTCAAGGCGGTGCGCGGCAGTCAGCCGATGTTTGCCGATAACCCGTCGTCCTTGGGCCCGGCCGGCACGGTGCATGCGACCCTGGAGGATTGGGCCAAGTTCGTCGCCCTGCATCTCGGCGTCGTTGCCAAGCAGGGCAAGCCACTGCTGGATGCTCCGCTGTTGGCAGCTCTGCATCAGCCTCCAAATGGCGCTAACTACGCCCTAGGGTGGGTTACGACCAAGCGCGATTGGGCTCAGGGACCGGTCATCTGGCACAACGGTTCGAACACGATGTGGTATGCGGTGACCTGGATGGCGCCGGACGCCAAGTTCGCCGTTCTGGTCACCTGCAACCACGGCGGCGGCCAGAAGGCGTGCGACGAAGCAGCTGCTGCGTGCATCCGGCGCTTCCGCCGCTAGTTTCTGAGCATGTCGTTTGTCCACCAACCCGTCTTCGAACTCGGCGAAGATGACACGCCCTATCGCCTGATTACCAAAGAAGGCGTTTCTTCTGTCGATGCCGGCGGTCGCGAACTGCTGCGCATCGAGCCGGAAGCGCTGCGCGCGCTGACGTTCGCGGCGATCCGTGACATCAGCCACTTATTCCGGCCGGGGCACCTGCAGCAGCTGCGCAACATCCTCGACGACAAGGAGGCGTCGCAGAACGACCGCTTTGTCGCGCTGCAGTTGCTGAAGAATGCCAATGTCTCCGCCGGCATGGTGCTGCCCAGTTGCCAAGACACCGGCACCGCGATCGTGCTCGGCAAAAAGGGGCAGAACGTGCTGACCGACGGCGACGATGAGGCGGCGATCAGCGAGGGCATCGCGCGCACCTATCTGGAGACCAACCTGCGCTACTCGCAGATGGCGCCGCTCGACATGTATTCCGAGAAGAATACTGGCAACAACCTGCCCGCGCAGATCGAGCTCTATGCCGAAGCGGGCGACGCCTACAAGTTCTTGTTCCTGACCAAGGGCGGTGGTTCGGCGAACAAGACGTTCTTGTTCCAGAAGACCAAGGCGTTGCTCAACGAGAAGGACCTGCTGGCGTGGATTGACACCGAGACCCGCAAGCTCGGCACCGCAGCGTGTCCGCCCTATCACTTGGCGATCGTCATTGGCGGCATGTCCGCCGAGTTCAATCTCAAGACGGTCAAGCTCGCCAGCGCTCGCTACCTCGACAGTTTGCCGACTACCGGCAACGAGCATGGTCGCGCGTTCCGAGACCTAACGCTCGAGCAACAGGTGCTCGACATCACCCGCAAGAACGGCATCGGCGCGCAGTTTGGTGGCAAATACTTCTGCCACGACGTGCGCGTCATTCGTCTGCCGCGCCACGGTGCGTCGTGTCCGATTGGCATCGGTGTGTCGTGCAGTGCCGACCGTCAAGCGAAGGCGAAGATCACCAAGGACGGTGTCTTCCTCGAAAAGCTCGAGACCAACCCGGCGCGCTTCCTGCCGGAAGTCGAAGAGCTGGGCGGCGAAGTCGTGGCGATCGACTTGAACCAGCCGATGGCCGAGATCCGCAAGCTGCTTGGGCAGTATCCGATCAAGACGCGGTTCGCATTGACCGGTTCGATCGTCGTCGCCCGCGACATCGCGCATGCGCGTATCCGCGAACGACTCGAACGTGGTGAAGGCATCCCGCAGTATCTCAAGGATCACGTCGTCTACTACGCCGGCCCTGCGAAGCGGCCAGAGGGCATGGCGTCCGGTTCGTTCGGCCCGACCACGGCTGGGCGCATGGACGGCTACGTCGACATGTTCCAGGCCGCGGGCGGTAGCTTCGTGATGCTCGCCAAGGGCAACCGCAGCAAGGCGGTCACTGAGGCCTGCAAGAAGTACAGCGGCTTCTATCTCGGCTCGATCGGTGGTCCCGCGGCGATTCTCGCGCAGGATTCGATCACCAAGATCGAGGTGCTCGACTACGAAGACCTCGGCATGGAAGCCGTGTGGAAGATCGATGTGAAGAACTTCCCGGCGTTCATGGTTGTCGACGACAAGGGCAACGACTTCTTCGCGTAGCAGGTCGCGAGGCGCCGATGGCGGCGGGTCAGTTCGCAGTGACCCGCACGCCTGGATTCGTCAAGACGGCGCCTGCGTGCAGTTCCACGACTTGAATCCAGATGGTTGCCGGGCGCACGCTAGGAGTCTGCGCCACGGGCGAGCA
>JBNMNW010000174.1:0-12122 GCA_051278165.1 Planctomycetota bacterium
GCAGCAACATCGCAGTCACCGCACCCCCTCGCGCCCAAACGCCGCAGACCCGCAGCACGGTGCCAGGCCCTCTCCTGGAAGGCACTGGAACAACGCTTTCGCTACGCCTTCGCCGAATGAGTGGTTTCTCTACCTGGCACCGTACCGTTGGCGTATTTCCTGATGTTGGGTGGGTGCTTGGTGTCGCTTGCTGCGGGTCGCCCCCAGCTGTCCGCAGGTTGCTTGCACCGCGTTGGGATTCGTGCGTTAGAGCCACGACTCGGGCAACTGGCCGTTATTGCCCGGGTTCGGATTCTTCGAAGATCGAAGTTCACGCGCCCTGGTTTATTGGGAGGTCGACACCCTATTGCTTTGGCACTACCATCCGGGCCAAGGGAAGAAATCATGATGCAGTCTTCGATTCGTTTGCTTGGCATGGTGGCAGCAATTGCTACTTGTGCCATCTCGATTGGTGCCCAGGGGAAGATCCAGTGGGAGACCGACTTCCAAGCGGCTCTCACCAAGGCCAAGGCGGCGAACCAGCCGATCCTCGCGTGCTTCAGCATGCAGGGCGAGCGGGTTTGCGACGTCATCATTGCCGAGCACTACACCGACCCCAAGCTGGTCGAACTGTCGCAGCAAACGGTCAACCTGTTTTGCTCGCCGCACGGCACGGATGCGCAGAAGGAACTCGAGAAGCGCGTGCGCATCGACTTGCTAAAGGGCGACACCAGCACCTGGATGGTTGCACCACAGCACGTCGTATTCATGCCAGACGGCACGCTGATCTGGGCGGTGCCTTACTACATCACAGCCGGCGAACTTGAATGGATGCTGGTAGAGGCGACCCGCAAGGTGAAGCCCAAGTTCGAGTGGGAAGCGACCGACCGCTATCGAGCTCCGCGCTCATTGGCCGCTAAAATAACCGCAGCCACAGTCAAGCAGGCGCCGCCGCCGACTCACGCTGAGGTCAAAGCGATCCTGAAGGAAATCAAGCGCGGCTACGGCGGCTACTACGGGGCCAAAGACAAGCTGCCGATCATCGTGCGCAACGATGGTTCGAAAGCGAAGTCCTTCGTGGATCGACTGCTGCGATCGCGCGACAGCAGCATCAGAGAGCGCATCGAGACCCTCGCAATCATCGCCGCGAATGCGTCTCGTAGTTGGTGGAGCGTCGCCAAAGGCATGCTCGAGGACGACGCCCACGACGTGCGTCATGCAGCGGTCGACACGCTGCGGCAGCTCGGCGAGAAGCGCGCGACCAAGGCGCTACTCGGGCGCTGGCGCAAGGAAGAGTCGGTGCATGTGCGCGGCGCAATCCTGCAGGCGCTGGTCGCATGCGGCCCGAGCAACTCACAGGTCATCAAGATTGTGCCGGGCGTGCTGACGGGCGAGAAAGACGAATCCCTGCGCGTGCAGGCTGTAATCGCAATTGCCAGCCTCGACAGCAAGAAGACCGTACATGCCGCCTTGACCGCAGCGCTAGTGGATACATCGGAGCGAGTTCGGTCGACCGCCGCGTGGGCAGTGGCGTCACGCCGCGACACCGAGTTGCTCGACGTGCTGAAAGCCGCGCTGACCAACGAACGACACAAGGACGCAGAGAAATGGCTGACACTCGCTTGCGCCGTGCTAGCAGGCGGTGAGTTGGGGGCATTTGCCGAGTTCCCGGAACTCAAAAATCGTTAGCTTCACGTCGCTCGGCGCCGCCGACTAGACGAGTCACCAAGAGAGCTACTACTGGATATGGGAATGAGATTACTGCATCTGCGTCGAGTTCAGTCGTTGTCCGCCAGCCTCACGATGGCGTTGGCGATGATGGCATTGGCAATGACTGCCACAGGTCAGGCGGATGCAAACGCGCCCGCCAGCCACGCCGTGCGCGGTGTCGTTTGGAGCCCTACGCTAGAGCCGGTCCCTAACGCCACGGTCACCTTGCGCGCCGCGGACTGGAGCGTGCTCAAGGCGGCCAAGACGGATGCCTCAGGTGCGTTTCTGGTCTCGGGACTAGCCAAGCCGCCGGCCTACTGCTGCGCCACCGCACCGGGCTTGCACTCGGGTTGCGAGCTAACCCCGTCGGCATATTCCACGGAGTCCTTGTTCCCGTCGGCATCTTTGCCGTCGACCTCTTTCCCGTCCGCGCCTTCACCGGCGCCTTCCTCCCCGGCGGCTGCCCAACCGCCAGAATCGCAGAGCCCCGTTTACGTCGACATCAAACTGTATGCGGCGGCACGGATTCGTGGCGTCGTCAAGGACGATGCTGGCAACCCGGTCAAGGGTGCGGAAGTGATCGCCGCCTTTGATCACGCCAGCTCGCTGCTGCAGCGCGGACAGCTCGAGGAGGCCACCACGGACGACAAGGGATACTTCTCCCTGGCGAAGGTGCCGCTTGGCGACATCACCGTGCGCGCGTCAGCAGATGGCTTCGAGTATAGCCAGTCCGAGATCTATCTCCGCGGCGACCGCGAAGTCAATGTCGTGATGCAGCGAGGCAAGGGCCGCGACCTGGTCGTCACCGTCAAAGGTGTGGCCAAGGAGCGCTTAGCAGACGTTAGCTGCAGCATGTCGATACGCCGGCCGTATCCCGAGCCTGCCATGATGCTGCCGCAACGATTGCTGAAGGGTTCGCTGGATGCGAACGGTGAATGGGTGATCAGCGGACTGCCGCTCAATGTCGAATTATCGATGATCAAGGTGAGTGCCCCTGGCATGCACTTCGACAAGCAATGGCAGACAGTCGCCGCAGGTAAGAATGGCAAGGTGACGTTCGAACTCGATTCCAGCAACACACCAAAGCTAGCTCCGCAAGTTCCGGGCAACGTCGAGAACCCCACGTTGCACGGCGTGCTTCTCGATGAGAAGCGTCGCCCAATGAGCGACATGCAGGTGCTGGTCTACAGCACGGGCACGGACGCTCGCCACGCCGTCACGGACGAACTTGGCAGGTTCGCCAGCAATGCCAAGTACACTCCGGGTGCCAGGATTTCGTTTTCCATTCACAACCCCGACTGGGTTCTGCTTGACGACGAACCATCATATTACAGGCCATCTCAAACGGTTCGCATTGAGTATGTGACGGACATGGTCGCGACGCTAACTGCGACCCCCGCGACCAAATTTTCAGGCAAGGTGACCGCATCTCGCGGCGTCGATGTGGCGGGCCTACTGGTTGTGCTTGAAAGCGCCGAACCAGGTTCGGGATCAGCTGGCACTCGCATGACCCTCGGCCGGGCGACAACCGACATCGACGGGAAGTTCCTCATCGAAGGCCTGCCCACCCTAAAAGAGCCCGCATGGTTCGTAATCAGCGGCATGCGTGGCGTTGGCACAGCGGGCCCCTACAAGACCAAGGGCAAGCAACTAGTCAAGAACGTGCGATTGAAGCTGCACAAGCCCGTCATGGTGACCGGAACCGCAGTCGACAAGAAGGGCGATCCCATTCCCGGTGCACGCATCAGGCTGATCGAATCTAACGGTAGTTCGGGGCGTCCATCGTATTTCGGCCTAGATACGCTGACCGATATCGAGGGTCGGTTTGCCTTTTGCGGCATGAAGCCCGACGAATACACGTTGCAGGTGCGCATTCGAGGACCGAAGGTGGTCGAGAGCAGCAAATCGTTCAAGCTTGGCCAGCGTCGTTCGCTCGACAAGAAGTTGAAGGTTACGGGTCGCTGATAGATGGTCGCTGGCATCTGGTCGCTGGCATCTGGCACCTAGCCGCTGCCCCCTACAATCAACCGCGCGTCGCCAGCCACCGTCAAATCCGGCGCTTCGGGCGGCGGCCGCCTCGCCCCCAGCACACGCTCGTTTGAGCTTGGCGTCTAGATTGAGCGATGGCTCGCAACGAACCGGTGCAAGTTCATAGGACCAATATCTATGTAATTCGAATGAACTGATGCCACCAAATACAGTTCGCCCCCCCGTCGTTGCACAGCGCTGATACGATCCGGTGCATGGGAATTAGAACTCTGCCGGGGGCGACCTTACTAGCCGCGTTCGCTGTGTTGTCGCCGCTGCTGATGGCCCAGAATGTCGAGCGTTCTGGAGAGCATTTTGCCGTGAGCTTTGCAGGTGGTGCATTGCCTGCGGATCTAACCGGCAAGCTCGCCGATCAAGCGGTTGCCGCGGCCGAGAAGAGTTGGCCCGCAGTCAGCAAGTTGCTTGGCATGCGTAAGGCCACGCCGCCGACGCTGCACATCTACACCGATGTAGCCGCTTACCGGAAGCTCGAGCAAACGTTCGCGCCCAAGAAGCTACCGCAACCCTTCTTCGTGCAGCTCGAAGAACAAGAAGCCCACCTATTGCTGTGGCCCGCGCTGTCACAGCAGGCACTCGAAGTGGTTGGCTTGCCCGGCACAACTCGGCAGATGCTGCTGCGAGCGGCTGCGCAGTTGATGGCGGCGCAATACTCAAGCGCGGCCGCCGCCGACCCATGGCTGGCAGAAGTCTTCGCCTACGCCGTGCTCGAAAGCATCGTCAATCCCAAGCATGAGTTTGGACGTGACCCCGCATACGACTCACGCCGACTGCGGCTCTGCTTCGATCTCGAACAGGGCAAAGAACGCGAGCTACGGGGCACCTACATGGACTTCTCGCTACCATCGAGCCAGAAGGAAGCCGACAAACAGGAAGAGCTGAAGTGCATCATGTCGCAGATCATGGCTGGCACAAAGAAGGGGTGGGCTCGCAAGCTGCTGCCTAAGGCGAGCAAGCGAGCTTCTAAGCGGCGCAAGGCGGCGCCGGCTGTTGTGACCAGATCGAAAGCGGTCGCCGCGGTGCTCGGCAAGAGCTGGTCGAAGATCGAATCGAGCTTCAGCACCATGTGCATGAAGGTGCAGCCATTGTGGCGCGCCGGCGGAGCGACGTTTTCCCGACACGAACTTGGCATGCTTGCTGTCGGCACCAAAGAGACCGCCGCATCGTGCACAGCGCGTGAGCCCCCCGATGCGGTGCCCTACGCGATTCGCGCCAAGTGCAAGCTGCACCCCTGCGAAGTGGATAGCTTCCGCGTGCAGCTGGACTGGGATCAAAGCAGCATGATCGGCTGCTTCTTCGGCGTTGGCGAAGTCAGTGTGCGACGCTGGCAAACCGGTGCCTCCGAATGGCAAGAACTAGCCAAGGGCAAAGCCCCCATCAACGCCGGCCAGTCGTTTGAAGCCGCTGTCGAAGTAACCGATACCGTGCGCCTGCTCGTCAATGGTCATGAGTACGCGAAGTGGGACCGTGGCACTCGCGCGATGAGCGGCATGTGGTCCATCAACGTCAACGATTGCGTGTTGTGGATCGAGCAGCTGCGCATCGAATCTCTGCCGAAGTAGTCAGAGCCAGCCGCGATAGCCGACTCAGTGCTGACCGTCGGCCTGGTCTACGTTCTCAGACGTCTAGTGGTCATTGCCCATGGAACGATGCCCATGGAACGATGACCCCAGACCGATGACCCTGGACCGACTGCTCCGCCACTCTACATCTGGCGCATGCTGAAGGTCAGACAAGCTGATCTTGGAAGACGACCGCGAAGCCGAGGAACGCGAAGAACCCAACGACGTCGGTGACGGTCGTCAGCACAATGCTCGACGACTGGGCTGGATCCAGGCCGAGTCGCCGCATGATGATTGGGATTGCAGCGCCTGCAATGCCAGCAGTGGCGAGATTCACAATCATCGCTAGTCCGATGACCAGGCCGAGGTAGGGCTTGCCATTCCACAGCCAAGCGATGAACGCCGTGACTAGGCCGATTACGAATCCGTTGACGACCCCGATCAGGGCCTCCTTCGTGATCATTCGCCGCACGGTGTGCGGAGGGATCTCCCGCATGACGAGACCGCGCATGACGACGGCGAGTGACTGAGCGCCGGCGTTACCTCCTTGGCCCGCCACCACCGGCAGGTAGATCGCGAGCACTGTAATTTTCGCGATCACATCCTCAAACATGGCGACTACGGCTGCTGCAGCGAACGCCGTTGCCAGGTTGATATGCAGCCACGGAAGTCGCTTTCGAAGGCTCAGGCGAATGGGTGAAAAGGTGCCTTCGTCTTTTGGGATTCCGAAGAGATTTTGGATGTCCTGAGCTGCCGATTCTTGCGCATCTGCAAGCAGGTTGGTCGCGCGAACGACGCCGAGCATGCGGCCTTGCGAGTCCACCACTGGCAGTGACGTGAATCCCCTGCCTGACAAAATATGGAAGGCCTGGAGCTTCGTATCGAATGGGCCAACCTTGAGAATGACAGGGTTCATGAGGCCCTGCAACGCCGTGTCATCAGGTGCGATGACCAAGTCACGCATACTGATGACGCCCACCAGCTTGCCAGCCTTGTCGGCGACGTAGACATTGGAAGGCGCTCGTCGAGTGCCGGCACGAGCCTTTAGTTTTTTGACTACTTGGCCAACCGTGCGATCGAGCTGAAAGGACGTGTAGTCCGTCTTCATGACCCGTCCCGCGCTATCGTCCGGGAACTTCAACACTTCCGCAACTTGCTCGCGAAGCTCAGCCGACATGGAGCCCAAAAACTCCGCCCGCTTCTGTTCCGGCAGCGTCAAAAGCACGGACGCACAGATGTCACTGCCACCTCGCTCTAGCAACGGCACGCTTCGTTCCGGATCGACGGCAAGCACCAGCCTCGCTGCGGTACCGGGGTCGAGGTGGGTGAGCACGACGGCCAGGTCCTTCTGCGTAAGAGCTTCGAGAACCCTGAGCATGTGCTCATCATCAAGCAATTCGATGTGGTGAGCGGCAGCCACCGGGTCTTCGCGAACGAAGCTCAAGATCATGGGCAGAATACGCTCGATCGCCGCCGGCTCTGCCTGGGGTGCTATTGGGTCCATGACTCACATTCGCGTTGGTTGCTCGGGCATCCGATCGAGGCCTGAATTGGTGCACACCGATGGCTCATAGAGCCTCAGCGACTCGGCACCGAAGCGCCTAAAAAGCATAATGGCAGCCCTACCGTGGCTGCCATCGATCCGTCGCTCGCTCTATACGGGCGAGCAGTGAGAGAGCGTTGCATGCATGGATCGCTAGGCAGGGATTGGAAGACCCGAGCGAGCCAAGCCATGCAGCAAGCATCTGCGTTCACCCGGCATGCGAATGCTGTGCCGGGCGTCTGCCATTCGCGAGACCGTTGCGGCAAGCAATGTCTCAGCAACCAGTTACCCCCCCCCTACTGCCCGCCACGGCTCCGGCCGCAACCAGACACTTCGGGCGCTAGTCGCCAGCCGATCGGAGTGGCCGTGCCGATTCGGGGCCAACAGAGATCGACCGACTCTCCGGAGACTGACCCACCTCTCAGCCCTGACTACACAACCACCATGACGTCCTCGATCGGCTTGCGCAGCAACGCCTTCTTTGGCACCTGGCAATCGGAAAACGGAACGAAGTCGGCATCCATCACGGCCACAGATTGCGTTCGAACCCGATTCACACAACGACAAACGGCCATCCGCACCTAGTGCGGATGGCCGTTTGTCGCGGTCAAGCAGCTCGCTTTCGCTAGATGATGTCGATCACTGCCGGCGTGCTGAGTTCCAAGACGCCAGCGCCGAAGCCAACGTTCTGGAAGAGCACCTTACCGGTGAACAGGGCAGGGATGCCAAGCATCGGGAATGAGCCGTAGCCGGGGCCAACCGTCACCCACGGGGTGATCGACGGCGCGTAGAGGTCCGGGAAGCAGCTCGGGGAAAACGGGAAGGCCGGCAGCGAACCCGGAACCGTCGGCGACACCAGTTCGACGAGGACCAGGCCGATCACGAAGGGGTTGTAGTAGTCGATGCTCGTCGCACCCATCAGGGCCGGGCCAGACACGACCGGGTTCTGCGGCTCGAGCACGTGACGGCAACCGCGGGAGGCGCAGAGCGCGTTGATGTGACTCGCAGCGCCGACTGCCAAGCTCGTCGGACGAACCCCCATTTGCGGGCCCATCGTCGGGTTGCCAGAAGTGCACAAGGTGCCGGCCGGACCACAAGGCGTGTTGTGGATCATGCCACCGCCCGATGTCTCGAGCAGACTGGCACCGGTGCCGTTCTCACAGGAGTAGATCAGGTTCGGAACCATCAGGCTCATGCCGGGGCACGGCGTGATGGTCGTGATCGGGCCGAACAGATCCATCTCGAGCGACTCGATGTCACCCACCGTCGTGACGCAGGCGCCGAAGCGGTCGGCGACCATCGCGTTGGCGGTCATGACGTCCATCTGGTTCTCGGTGTAGACGCGAACGGCACTGTTCGCCGTCGTCGCCGCAATCGTCAGGCTACCGGTGTAGCTCATCGAGCCGCCCGGCAGGCACAGCACGTCGCCGTCGCGGATCAGCGTTGGACCACAAACCGTCATTGCCGGCACGTCAGCATCGACCGAGAAGAACAGACCGAAGTTCGGCTGGAAGCAGGCCGCATCGATGTTGATTGCGTAGAACGACGGCAGACCAAGCGCCAAGTTGAGCTGCTCTTGGGTGATGAAGTATTCGACCTGACCATCGACGAAGCCGATGCGGTTGATGCGACCGATATCACCAGGGCGCAGGCCAGGCCCGCCACTGATGCTCGTGCCCATGGCAACCTCGGGCGAGTAGTAGATCGAGCGCTGCGTATCGCCACCGATCGGTGACGTCCAGCTGGCCACGCTGACCAGGGCATCGATGCCGCCGAGGATGCCCGGGTTGAAGAGGTTGCCGTCCGCGTTTTCGTCACCGGCCATCGTGTTGGTGCAGGTCACCGGCAACCACTTCTCGGACGAAGCCATGCAGGCGCTGTTGAAGTCGAGCACCGTGATCTCGTTCGGCATCAAGTTCCTGAGCACGGTGCCGCCACTACCTGATGTTGACTTCTCCGGTTGCGAGAAGGTCGTCATGTAGCCGGGGATCTGCGCGAAGGCAGAGGCGCTGAGCGCGGCGGTCGAGAGCAGGGTGAGAGTTAGCTTGTTCATCGTTCGAGGAGGGTTTGTTTGGTTGGTGGACACCCTTGAAGAACCAAGTCTCGGCCAGCGCACGCGATGGGCTCAGTTTTTTGGTGCAGTCACCTTCCCGTCCACACGAAACGACGTAAACAATTTCCCCACAGCGACAAACGACCAACGGCCACCCGCGACACCGCGGATGGCCGTTGGCCGCTCTCTATGCAATCCGTCTGAAGGCCTAGTTGACGTCGATGACGCACGGCGTGCTCAGCTCAAGCGTCGAGCCGAAGCCGACATTCTGGAAGAGCACCTTGCCCGTCCAGCCAGCGGGGATGCCGATCATCGGGAAGGAACCGAACGAACCGAGCAGCGGCCCAGCGTGCACCGTGATACTCGGCACGTAGAGGTCCGGGAAGCACAGCTGCGACCACGGCAGCGCCAACAGCGAACCGGGGACGACCGGCGACACGATCTCGACCAAGGCGAAGTTGAACGGGAAGTCGGAGCTGTAGTCGATCTGGAAGGCACCGGGCGGCGACGGCAGCGGCCAGATGTTCAGCGTGTGCTGCTGCGGCTCAAGCACCGAGCGGCAGGCGCGGCTGAACGACAGTGCGTTGACGAAGCTCGGGGCGCCGAGGGTGGCGCTGGTTTGACGGATGCCCATCTGCGGGCCAAACGTCGGACCGAAGCCACAAGAGGTGCCAGCTGGGCCGCACGCGATGTTGTAAATCTGCCCGCCGCCATTGGTTGTGAGCACACTGGCACCAGTCCCGGTCTCGGTCGAGAACAGCAGCGTCGGCACCGGCACCGCGACCCCGGCACACGAGCTGATCACCGTCGAAGGGCCGGTAAAGTCGATCTCGAGCGACTCAACGTCGCCCGCCATGGAGATACAGTTGCCGAAACGGTCGGTGACCTGCGCGTTGGCGGTGAAGGCATTCATCTGCGCTTCGGGGTGCACGACGAGCGCCGAAGATGGCGTTACCGACGCAATCCGCAGGTCCGCCGTGTAGGTCAGGGCATAGGCCGGCACCAGCAGCACATCGCCATCGCGAATGAACGTCGGGCCACAATCGGTGATCGCCAAGGTGTCGGCATCGAGTGAGAAGAACACGCCGTAGTTTGGGCTGAACGCGATCGCGTCGATGTCGAGGATACTGCCAGCGGGCATGCCGAGCGCTTGGGTGAACATCTCCATGCGCATGAAGTATTCGACCTGACCATCGCCAACGAAGTTGCGGACGATGCGACCGACATCGCCGGGGCGGAATTGGCTGGTGCTGATCGCGTTGCCCATGGCCTGCGACGGCGACCAGAAGACCGTGCGCTGGTTGTCGCCAGCGGCGCCAGCAACGGCTGACTGGCCGGCGAGCAACGCGTCGATACGCCCGAAAATGGCCGGGTTGTCGTATTGCCCGTTGGCGTCTTCATCACCGGCCATCACGTTGGCGGCGGTGCGAGGCATCCACTTCTCAGCCGACAACGTTGGACACGTCACGGTGTCCGGACGCAGCTGGCAAATCTCGCTCGGGCGCAGCATGCCCAGCACGGTGCCGCCACTGCCAGAGACGGTGCCCTCGGTTTGCGAGTAGGTCAGCAGGTATTGGGAGAACTGTGCCGTCGCCGTAGCGCCCGTGGTTAGGGCGGCGAGAGCGGTCAGAGTCAGGATGCGGTTGGTGTTCATGGTTCGGTTGAGGTGCTTGAGGATGGCGAGTCGCCTGGACTTGGTGGACACCCCTGAAGAACCGACCCGTCGACAGCGCACGCCAATGGTGCAAAAAACCTCCGAGCGGCGATGATCACTGCATGGAGCAGCCGCCCAGCCAGCAACCGAAGCACAGCGGCGGCGACCTGCCCGGAGATCTGGAAGACGAGGTCCTGCTGATCCTGGAAGGCGAGGACGGCACTCGAGATGCAGCGATCAGCGTGCTGCTCAAACAGCATCCGGACCACGCCCTTCGCATCCGCAACTGGCTGGTTGCCGCCGGCGCGATCGAAGGTGATTGGCACGGCGAAGAATCCCTCGGCGGCAATGACGAGCGGCTGCCCTACCGACTCGGCGCCTACCTGCTGATCGAAGTCATGGGCCGCGGCGGCTTCGGCACGGTGTATCGCGCCGAGCAGCAAGAACCGATTCGCCGACCGGTCGCCATCAAGGTGCTCAATCCTGGCATGGACTCGCGCGACATTCTGGCGCGCTTCAGTGCCGAACGAGAGGCTCTGAATCGCATGGACCACGCCGGCATCGCGCGGCTGCTCGATGCCGGCACGACCGCGAGGCACCGCCCGTTCTTTGTCATGGAACTGGTCGTTGGCCCAACCCTGATGCAGCTCTGTCGACGCGAGAAGCTGCCGCTGCACGAACGCATCGAGCTGTTCTTGATGGTCTGCGACGGCATGCAGCACGCGCACCAGAAGTCGGTGCTGCACCGTGACCTCAGTTCGAACAACGTGCTGGTGACCGACGCCAACGAGCATCGCCAACCAAAGATCATCGACTTTGGGATCGCCAAATCGCTCGCCGACCCACTGCTGCAGGGTGGCGCGATGACGTTCCATGGCACGTTCATGGGCACGCCCGAGTTCATGAGCCCTGAGCAAGCCGCCGGCCGCACCGCCGACATCGACACGCGGGCCGACGTCTATTCGCTCGGCGTGCAATTGTATGAGTTGCTGTCGGACCAGCTCCCCATTCCTGGCGTCGTGCTGCGCGCCCAAGGCATTGCCGGCATGGCCAAGGTGATCGAAACCTACGCGCCGCCGCGCGCCAGCGACGTCGCCCCCAAGGCCCGGCGCAGCATGCTGGTCGGTGACCTCGACAGCATCCTGCAAAAGGCCATCGCCAAGGATCGCCAGCAGCGCTACGCCGGCGTCGGCGAACTGGCGACCGACCTACGCCACTACCTCAACAACGAACCCGTCGCCGTCTCCGCTCCCACTACCTGGTATCGCCTGCGCAAGTTCGCGCGACGAAACCGCGGGCAATCGGCCGCGTTCGGCATCGCGTTCTTGGGCATCTGCACGGCACTGCTATTCATGGGCATCGCCCTCAGCAAGGCCAGCCTCGAAGCGAGCCTCAAGGATAAGGCCAACCAAGAGCTGCTGGAAAAGGCCGATGCTGGCTTCCGCTTGTTGGCCAACGAGGACCGCATCGACCTGGCGCGCACAGCCGAGGCGGAACTGCCGCCGCCGTGGCCGGAGCACCTGCCCGCCTACCTTGCGTGGAACGACGAGTTCGGCGACCGGCTACGCGAACAGC
>JBNMNW010000175.1:0-12070 GCA_051278165.1 Planctomycetota bacterium
GGGTTTCGATGCACGCACCAACGCTCCGCCCCGCGCGGTGCGGACGCGCAAAGTCGCGCACTAGGTGAACGCGCAACGTCACGCGCTAGGAAATCAGATGGCGGTTGCAGGGGTGGCTGTGGGGGGGGCAGATCCGGCCAATGCGCCCGCGTCCTGGCGGCCGTCATCGAGACAGGCTCGCCTTTTCTAGGCGTTTCTATTCAGCCCCACTTGCTCCCTGGCCGAAGTCTGAGTTGCACCCGCACCACCGGGCACAAGGGATAACAATGATGAACAACAACCCCCATTCCGACCGTCTCAGCACTCCGGCCACTGCAACCACTGCGTCCAAGAAGGCCTTTGAAGACACGCTTGCGCGCTACAAGCGGGCGTCCCTGCGCGACCAGGCGCTTCGTGCTGTTTGGCGCATGGATGCACTCCTGCGGCGCGTCAAGCGTGAGGCGCCGGAGGTTTACAGTCGCCTGCGCGTCGCCATCGAGGCGCTGCAGTTGCTCAGCGCCAAGCTGGCGATTGGGTCTGCTGGCGATCTGCCATTGCCGACCAAGGCTGGGCCAAGGGGTGTGGCTCGACTGGAGGATGGCCCACGGTCCGGTTCGGATAGAGCGAACGAGTTTTTCTAGGGGCTCTCCTCATGTTTCTAGTTTCGCGAGCCGATGAAGGGGGAAGTCATGACCAGCGTAATCGAGATCCGGATTGGTAGCATCGAGCTGACTTGCCGCGGCGAGGTCGACCAGGACCAGCTGGACGGCGTGTTGCAAGCGCTGCGCCGCCAGCTCCCCGAGCTGATCTCCCAGGATGCGAAGTCGGAAGTGCCCACGCCGCGCGACTTGCTCGCCCGTTCGTCGGCCAAGACTCACGGTGATAAGGCGGGCGTGATCGCCTACTGGCTTGAGACCCATTGCGGCCGCACGGAGTGGCGCAGTAGCGACATTGTTGACGCCCTCGGGGAAGCGGGCGAAGAGATCCCGAAGAACATCACGGACACACTGAATCAGAAGCGCGACAAAAACCTGCTCGACGTGCATGACCGACGCTGGAAGCTGACGGACGAAGGTCGCGGTTGGGTCAAGTATGCGTTGCTCGACAAGGACGACGTCGAGTAGCTCGAGTGATCGTAGCCGGGCCGGTTAAGCAGGTCCGATGATCATGGTCAGGCCGCGTGATACGCCGGCCACACCTGCAGCGAGTGGCGCGAACTAGCTGATCAGCGACGCCGTGTAGGCCGCTGGCTCATTACTACGAATCGCTTGCTGCAGGGCCATGGAGCGATCGATGGCGCAGGCGTCGAAACCGAACGGTAAGGTTGGGCCATCGATGCCGGACCAGTCCGGGGTGTGGGCCAGGCGCCGGTCGCGTTCTGCTTCGACTTGCGTCACGAGGGCTTGGTTGCCGCTCGCGCGAGCAATTGCAGTCAGGTTGACGATGGCCGGCAGGTAGGAGGGCGACACATCGAGGGCGCGGCGCAATAGATCGAACGCAGCTTGGCCGCCTTCGTTGCCGCGCCAGCGCAGCGTTGCGAGTGCCATCAGGTTGAGTGCGCTGGGATCGTCGGGTGCGAGTTTGTATGCGGCGACGGCAGCTTGCGCGATCGCGTCGCCGGGAGCCCAGGTCGGCAGCATCGCCATTGCTCGGCCGAGCACGCGGTCTGCTTCGGTGCTTGTGGGACGACAGATGCCGCCCTTCGCGATGTCTTGCAGTTCGTGAAGGCGGTTGCCGAGTCGGTGGTCTTGCACGCGACGATGGCCGGCGTTGGCGATGCGTTTGGTGCGGACTGGGTCGCGCAGCAGTTGCTCGACGGTCGCTTCGAAGTTGTCGTCGTCGTAGAGCACGCATTCCTCATCCGGCACGAAGAAGTCGCGCACTTCGAGGTTGTCACTCTCCATCAGCAACAGAGCGCCGCAAGCTGGCACTTCGAAGGCGCGCAGGTTCATCTCGCCGCGGATACTGCGATTCCAGCCGATGCGGCAGCGATTGAGAAATCGGCCATAGTCTTCGCCACAGATGCCTTGGCGCACATCGCTGTGGATGCCGCGCGAGGATAGTTGCTGCACGCGCTCGATCCAGCCAGCGCGTTCGCGTTGCACGATCGGGTTTAGGTTGCCTGCGAAACCGATGTCGATGTCGCGAGTGGTGACGTCGTCATAGATGCGGTGGAACGGTCGCTTCTGCGCGAATTGGCACCAGTAGCGCACGTTGGCGAACGACAGCCGTTCGAAGAGTTCTTGGCCGTGGCGATCGCATAGCAGCGAGTCGAACATGGGCCAGAGGCCGACCAGATACGGCAGCGACAGGTTGTAGTCGGAGACCACTCCGACCACAGGCACGGGACAGTGTTCCATGCCGTCGGGCAACGGCTCTTGGTCGGGCCAGTAGATCAAGACCAGGTCTGGCTCAAACCCGTCCGGTAGGGCGGCTGCGAGTTCGTGCCAATTGCCGCGCGAGGGGTCGAAATCGACGTCGAACGGGTAGTGCACGCCATCGACCATCATGCGATCAGACGGTCCGAACGTGCACAGTTCCACGTCGCGCATCGCGACGCGATCGTCGAAGCACTCCAGTGGCAGGTTGCACAGAATGCGCATGGCGGGCGCGCCTAGGCGGCGGGTAGCGCGCTTAGGTTGGCGCGTGCATCGACGTGGTTCGGGTCGATCATTAGGGCGCGTTCAAAGCTCTGGCGGGCGGCGACTAGATCGCCAGCTTGGAAGAGCACGACGCCGAGGCGGTTGTAGTTGTCAGACGTGCGCGCGCCGACGGCTAGTGCGGCGCGGAATGCCTGTGCCGCTTCGTGGATGCGACCAAGTGCATGCAGCGCGTTGCCGCGGCCGGTGTGCAGCTCTTCGTCGTCGTCGCCAGCTTCGAGGCGCTCGTCGTAGAGTTGCAGCGCCTGCTCGGCGTTGCCACTCGTTAACCGTGACGCTGCCTTCGATAGGATGTCCGCTTTGTCGTTGTTGCTCAAGCAGCGGGCTGCCTCAAGCAAGCGTGCGACGTTGCGGAAGTTGCCCTTGGCCTTCTCTTGATGCGCGGCGTCGTGCAGTTCGCCTAGCAGTCGCGTCAGCGGGTTGTTGTCGTCGGTCTTCTTGCCAAACACCTTGTCGGCCAGCAACGAGATGCTGTCGGCGAAGCCGCTGTTCTGCGGGATCTGTTGGATTGGCTGTTCGCTGTTCGAGGTTGGCTTGAGCGAAAGCGATGGCCGTTCGGGCATCGGCAAGCAGACCGGCAACGGCGGCGTTGGGATTTCCTTGGTCAGCAGGCGTAGCTCGCCTTGTGGACGTTGGGCGCTTGGGCGTTGCGTTGGCTGATTCGGCTGCGTGATTTGAGCCGTCGTTGCCACCAGGCCCTGCAGAACCGTTTCGAGTTGTTCGCCGTGGCGATCTGGATGGTAGTGGCTTGCGACTTCAATGCCGCCGGCGCGCAGCGCGGTGCGAACGTCGGGCAGGGCGCCGGCGAGCACGATCGCTTCGGCCATTGCCGTTGGATCTTGGGCATCGACGAACAACGCGTAGCGATCGTGGTTGACGAGCTTCGCGTGGTTGCGGAAGCACGGGATGTCGGTCAGCACGCTCGGCACGCCGCAGGCCATTGCTTCGATTGCCGGCAGGAAGAAGCCTTCTTCGACGCCGCTGCTGGTGCCAAGGAACATGTCGAGCGAACGGTAGAACTCGCCCATTTGATCGGGGCGCAATTCTTGGTGCCACTCAACTGGGAACGGCAGGTCTTGTTCTTCGGGACTCGGTGGCGTGTTCGACGCGCGCACGAGAATTAGGTTCTGGCCAGCCTTGTCCGCGAGTCGGCACGCTTCGTAGCCAGTCGCGAGGTCTTTCCACGGGATGGCGTAGGGGCCGACAAGGCCGACGCGCAGCGGTGATTGCGGCGGGCGCTTTTGGGCGGGCTTGTGCACCTCGTGATCGACGACGTAGGTGACTTCGTGCGCGCGAATGCCGAAGCGGTCGCGCATCAACGCGGTCAGGTGCGGCGAGATCGTTACGTGGTGCAACCCTGGCAAGCGATAGGCCGCTTCAATGCGATCGCGTACGGTAATGTTTTCGGGGTTGTCGCCTTCGTAACCTTGGCAGAGGTGCACGGGCACGCCCTTGTGCGGGCCGGCGCTCGCGGCCCACGGCACCGTGGTCCAGAACGTGCCGATCAGCACATCCGCATCGGGCAGGTGCTCGGAGCGAAAGTCCTCAACCTGTTGGAACGCACAGTCCAACTTCATCCAGGCTGGAGGGCCAGAGCGACTGACGACGGTGACCTGATGGCCACGCCGACTGAGCCAGTTCGCATCCTCGAGAGCGACTTTTACGCCGCCCCAGATCTGGTCCGCGACTTCGAGCAATAACGTTATGCGCATGACTTCGCCTTGGCCGCCACCGGGCGGGTCTTCGGTTCCAGGTCTTGCATCGACGCGATGGCATGGGCGACATGAGGCAACTCCGACACCCAATGGTTTCTGGAGCCCCGGGTTGGCATGATCTGCGGCGTAGTGAACCCACTGATTAGGATTATCCCGGCCTTCTTGGTCCGCTTCTTTGCGAAGCCTTACGTCGCTGGCGACTCGCTTGAGATGGCAATGGCTGTCGTCGTCAAGCTCCGCAAGGACCGCGGGTTGTTGTCGACGCTGGACTTGCTGGCGGAAGACATCAAGCTGCCCGAGCAGGCCGAGCGCAATGTGCAGGCTTATCTCGAAATGGTTGATGCGGCCGCGGCGCTCGACCCGGCGGACCGCCCAACGTTGTCGCTAAAGCCTTCGTCGTACACGACGTCACCGCTTCATGAGGGCGGCGATGCGGCTGGATCGCGCGAGGCCCTACTGCAGATCAGCAAGAAGGCTGCGGCCGCCAACGTCGACGTGTCGATCGACATGGAAGGTCGGCATTGGACGGACTTCACGCTCGAGACGTTGCAGGTGCTGCATCAAGAAGGTTTGCGTAACGTCGGCTGCGTGCTGCAGACGCGCTTGAATCGCACCGAGAAGGACATTGACGAACTGCCGAAGGGCATGCGCGTCCGTCTCGTGATTGGCATCTATCAGGAGCCGGCTGAGGTCGCGTTGGCCGACAAGCCGGCGATGAAGGATCGCATGATGCTGTTCGCCGAGCGCTTGCTCGAGCGCGGCCACTACGTCGAGTTCGCGTCGCACGACGTCGCGTATGTGCGGCGTTTCCTTGAGGAAGTTGTGCCGCGAGTTGGCGCGACGCCCGATCAGTTCGAGATCCAGATGCTGTACGGCGTGCCGCGCGATCGCTTCCTGACTGACATGATGCGGCAAGGCATCAAGGCGCGGCTCTACGTGCCGTTCGCATTGAGTTGGGACCTGGCGATTGAATACCTGCGTCGCCGACTCGATGAGTATCCGGCGATGATGTGGCTCGTGACCAAGAACATGTTCTGGCGACGTTAGCCTACTCCTCGTGAGGCGGGTCCGCTCGGGCACCCCCAAGGAGGAGCGTGTCTGGAGTTGACCTAGTGGTGTGATGCAGAGATCTGCGGCCTTATCCGCGGCCGGCGACGACTCACGGATAAGACCCCATCTGTCTGCATCACACCACTAGTTGTCAGAGGGCTCGTTCGGGGGGTAGAATTGTCAGTGCCTTCTCCCTCACGCGCTCCAGCAAAGGAGCCAAGATGTCAAAGCTAGCGATATGCGCCGCACTGGTTTGTGCCGCGACGGTAATTGCCCAGTCCCCGCAACTGTTACGAGATGTGAACGCGACGCCGGGCGCCGGTGCGAATCCGACGATCAACGGCCCGAGTCCCCGCACTGGGGAACTCTTCTTCGTAGCCGATGACGGCGTGCACGGCAGCGAACTGTGGTCGACCGATGGCTCCGCCCTTGGCACAGCGATGGTTCTCGACATGTCGCCGGGCGCCGCCAGTACTACGCACTGGGATGCGGCCGTTGCTGGTAGTCGCGGCGTGCTGATGGTCGAGCGATCGAACGTGTGGGAACTGTGGAGCACCGATGGCACAGGAGCCGGCACGACGATGTTGTTGTCGGCAAGCGCGATCGGAGCCGGGGTCTTTCAGAGGGAGTTCGAAGAGCTCGCGCCAGGCGTCTGGGCATTCGGTGTCGACGGCGTCATGTGGCGTACGGACGGCACCGCCGCGGGCACGTTCTCGTTGGGTCTCGCCTTTACCTTCGGATCCGTCGTTGGCGAAGTCGCTGGACTGAAGCTCCTGCAGTTGATCAACGGCGATGTTGTGCTTACCGATGGCACGAACTTGCTCACCATCGCGAACGTGCCAGGCAGGGTTCATCAAGGGCCAGATGGTCGTTGGTATAGCTTCCAAAACACCGGTTCGGGCATGTCGCCACAGACCCTGGTCACCTGGCTCGATGGGCCCGGTAGTCCATCGTTCACCGTGCTCGGCTTTCTGCCAACCATCCAATTGATCGATGGCGGTGCGCTGATCATCGAAAATCAGGATGACCTGAAGCTCTGGACGGGCGCGGGCTGGCCGACCACGGTGGTCGGGCTGCAGGCCATCTCAGGCTTCTTGGCGGTTGGCGATGAGTGGGCCTTCGTTGCGACGGATGCGGCGCACGGCCGAGAACTCTGGCTGACTGACGGTACGCTTGCAGGCACGCGCGTCGCGGACTTGGCAGCGGGGCCGGCCAGCAGTGACCCAGGCTTGGTCTCCGGATTGCCGACTGGCTTGCTGGTCTGGGCAGACGTTGGCGCAATCGGCCGCGAACCTTGGCATGTGGATCCAGCCACGCTTGTCGCGACCTCGCTCGGCGATCTCGAGCCTGGCGCCGGTGGATCGGATGCGTGGGGGTTGACGCCGTTGGCCGGTGGTCAGCGGCGGTCGTTGCTTGCGTTCTACGCGCCGTCGACCGGGGCGGAGTTGGCGATTTCGGACGGCACCGCTGGTGGCACTCAGGTGTTCGACATCGTGCCCGGGCCTCAAGGCTCGGTGCAGAACCAGCAGAACTTGGATGGCATGGCCGGTCCGGCGGGCGGTGCGGTCGTCTGGTTCTCGGATGACGGCGTCAACGGAGTCGAGCCGTGGGTGATGCAGTTGCCTGGTTCTAGCCGGCTCGAACGGGACTACGGTCCAGCCGACTTGCTGGCCAGCGATCCGGTTCTTGGCGGCTCACTGGACGTGGCTCTGAGCAAAATGGCTCCCGGTCAGCTGGGAGTCGTTGCACTTGGGCTGCCAGTTGCCGTCGGACCAGCGTTGCTGCCGGGGCGTCATTTGCACTTCGATCCGCTGACTGCGATCGTGCTCACGATCGCTGTGCCGGGGAGCAGTGGTAGCTGGGCTGGCTCGTTTCCGCTGCCAAATCAGCCGTCTGCGGTCGGTCTGGACGCGGTCCTGCAGCCCGTTTTTGTCTCCACGAGCTCTCCACTTGTCCTGGATGTTGGCCCCGCGTGGTGGTTGTCGTTCGGCTTTTAGGCGACGTAGCCACTGGATGGCCGCGAGGTTCTGCCAATTGCGAGTTCGTTGGACAGACCTGATTTTAGGCGTTCTGTCGCAGGATCGTCCGTCAGGCTGGCAGAGAAGGGGGTTAATCGGTATACTCTTTCCCCCAATGGACCCATTAGCCACTATTGTCGAGCGACTCTGCGCATGGAAGGATGTGACCCGCGAAGATAAGGACGGGAAGGACTGCTTCCTGGTTCGCGGTCAGGTGTTTGCGTACCTCGGTAAGAAGGGAGTGGTCGTCAAGCTCGCTCCTCCACAGGTAACGGAAGCACTGAAGATCATCGGCGCCAAGCGCATGCCTGATGATGGCGACCCGCACTCCCGCGAGTTCGTTGAGATCCCGGTGACGGGTCCTCGCGAAGTCGAGCGCGCCATGATGTGGCTGCGCCGCGCTTGCCGCCTCGGCCGCACGGCCGCTGGCCCGGTGTAGGCGATTCTGCGGGCGCTCGCTCCTCGAGCGCCTATTTCGTAAGCCTCTGATTTAGAGGTCTTTACGTGGCAATTTGCACGCGAGTAAAGGGACTGCTAGTCAGTCCCTTTTGGCGTCGTGGGCCCTGGATCACTTCCAGATGCTTTGCTCCGGGGCTTTGCTCCAGGGCTTTGTCCCGGGGGCAGCCCCGAGCCGAAGCCCAGTGTCTCTACGGGCCCAGTGTGTCACTGGACCACTGCGTCTACCGGCTCAGCGTGTCCACGGTACGTCTTCGATCCCAGCTGCTTGGTTGGCCAGTCGTGCCCAAGAGAAGCACAGGTCTGACAGGCGGTTGAGGTAGATCCCGATCACTTCGGGCACCGGATGCGTTGCGGCAGCTTCACGGCGCAGTGTCCAGTAGCAGCGTTCGGCGCGCCGGGTGACCGTTCGCGCGATGTGCAGCTGGGATGCGATCTTGCCGCCGCCCGGAAGCACGAACGTCGTGAGCTGCGGCAGTTGCTCTTCGGATGCGTCGATCCATGCTTCGAGTTCGGCGACCGCCTTTTCGACCCGTGGAACGGACGCCTTGCCATCTTCGGTCGCGAGGTCCGCGCCAACTTCGAACAGGGTGTCCTGGATGGACTTCACCTGCGCGCGGGTGGGGGCGCTGCTCGTTTTGACAGATTCTTCGATCGAGTCGAGCTCGGCGCCGAGAAGACCTAGGACTGAGTTGAGTTCGTCAACCGTGCCGTAGGCAGTGATGCGAACGTCGTCCTTTGGAACCCGGCGATTGCCGAAGAGTCCTGTTTGGCCGGCGTCGCCTGTGCCTGTGTAGATGGGCATATGGGCGTGATCCTGGCCCAAACTGGGCTGCTTTCAAGCCCCAAGCTGGTTCCGTTCCTGCGACTCTGGCTGCAGTGATACCGGGGTCAGGGGCTGCACAGGGCCTGCCTGTCGCGTGCAAGTCAGGTTCCATTGGGCCGGGCGGTAAGAGATCTGGCCGTCTGGGCGAGCCCATCGGGCCAAGAGCCCTGTTCCACATCTTGATGGGTGCCCGGCAAGGCGCCTGGAGAGGTCCCTTTCCGGAGCTGTTGGCGCGCCCATCTTGGTGGAAGGAGCGTTAGCTGCCCAGGTCTCAACTCCAATGCAGACATAGAGCCTTGCCAGTTGTACCGGTCAGGGCACGGATGCAGTAATTTGCAGTGGCTGAGGCAGGTCAAGTTGCAACTGTCCGCCCCAGCAGCAGATGGGATTCTCACCCGTCCAGTCTTTAGCCAGTGTTTGTGGTCCTCCCGAAGTTTCGGAGCCCGCATAATCCGGCCATCCCGGAGACATTCATGATCGCAATCAAAGACCTTCTCTCGCCTCTCTTGTTCGGTTCGCTGCTCGCTACAGCTTCCGCCCAGTCGCTCGAATTGGATGTGGTAGGTGGCTCGCTGCCGGGTGATGTCACGATGGAGGTCCACCCAGCCCTCTATCCGTTCGAACTGATGATGATCGTGCCGTCGACGACCGCTGGTCCGACGCCGATTGGCATCTTTGATCCCAACGATCCGCGGTCGCTGTCGATTGGCCTCGACTTGCTTGGGTTTGCTTGGCCGGTGGCGGCAGGTCTAAACCTTGTCGCGACGCAGCAGATATCGCTGACGGCTTCGCCTGCCCTGATCGGTCAGCCGTTGTTCTTTCAAGCGGTGACGTTCCGGTGGCAGCCGACGATCCTCGATCGCATCAGCAACGGCAGTGTCGCGCGCTTTGGTAGCGCCGGCCAGTTCCAGGACCGCAACCTGTTCATGTTTGAACAGCGCGCGTTTGCAACGGCGCTGCAGCGTCCTGATCGCCGCACATTGGTCGCTGGCGGTGCTCGCGGCCAGTTGTTGGCGCAGCTCGCTACCGCCACGACGGAGATCTACGATCCGATCACGGACACGTTTGCCTATGGGCCGGTGATGTCGACGCCGCGCTCGCTGCACACGACGACCGAACTACAGAACGGAACGTTCTTGTTCGTCGGCGGAGTCGATGGCGCCAATGACCCGCAGGCGAGTTGCGAGATCTACGATCCGGTTGCGGACACGTTCACTGTGGTGGCGGGGATGAGTTCGGCGCGCATGGCGCACACCGCGACGTTGCTGTCCGACGGGCGCGTGTTTGTGAGTGGCGGCCTTGAGGCATTGACCGTGACGCCGACGCAGTTGTCGGCCATTCGCGATGCGGTCGACTCGACCGAGATCTACGACCCAATTGCGAACACGTGGACGAACGGTCCGGTGATGAGTGATCCGCGCGCTGCACATCTCGCGCTGCACCGCCCCGACGGCAAAATCTTGCTGTGTGGTGGCATCAGCTGGGACCCGAACTTCCTGTTCGGTTGGGTTCCTGCCGTGCGTTCATCTTGCGACCTTTACGACCCGATCAACAACACGATGGGCTCGGGTCCGTCGATGACGACGTCGCGCGCGTTAACCGATCCCGTTGAGATCGCGCCAGGCAAATGGCTTGTTGCTGGCGGGATGAACGGCTTGTCGATCCTGCCCTTCAATCCCGGCAACCCGACCGCGACTGCCGAGATCTACGATTCGGCGCTAAACACGTGGACCTCGGTCGGTTCGCTAGCTTCGGCGCGCGCCAACCTGTTGGGGTGGTCGATTGGCAACGGCCAATTCGTAATCGCCGGCGGTGGTGCTGGCAGTATCTTGGCGCCGACGCCACTGGCCGATACGGAGATCTTTGACACGGCGACGAACACGTTCACGCCCGGCCCAATGATGAACAGTGGGCGCGCAGGTGCCGCCATGTTCGTGACGCCGCAGGGTCAGGTGCAACTGATTGGCGGTGCGGATACGAGTTCGAGCATCACGACCACTACGGAGTGGTACTTCTTCTGAGCCACCAGCACCCGTTACTAGATGTGTTGGCCGCCAACGTGCGGTCCCTTCGCAAGGCGCGCGGTTGGTCGCGCCGCGATCTGGCGGAGCGCGCCGACATCAGTGAGCGATTCCTTGCCGATGTCGAAGCCGCGCAGGCCAACCCATCGTTGCTGCGCGTGCACGCGTTAGCGACCACGTTTGATGTCGAGGTGTCGTCGCTGTTGGGGGCGAAAGCGTCGCGTGAACACATCGCCCTGCTTGGCTTGCGTGGTGCTGGCAAGAGCACGGTCGGTCCGTTGCTTGCCGAGCGCATGGCCGTGCCGTTCGTCGAGCTTGATCACTGCATTGAATTGGCGAGTGGCTTGAGCCTCGGCGAGATCTTTGCGATGCATGGCGAGTCGTACTATCGAGCAACCGAGCGCACGGAGTTGACGCGGTTGTTTGCTGGCGAACCGTGCATCGTTGCCGTCGGTGGTGGCATCGTCAGCGATGAGAGCAACTACGAGTCCTTGCAGCGGCACGCGCGCACCGTGTGGTTGCGGGCAGCTCCCGAGGATCATTGGCAGCGCGTGATTGCCCAGGGCGATACGCGGCCGATGGCGGACAACGAACAGGCGTTCTTGGACCTTCGTCGCATCCTCGCCGAGCGCGAACCGCTCTATCGTCAAGCCGACGTGGTCATCGACACGTCGGAGACCGCGTTGCCTGACGTCGTCGACAAGGTCGTGACGGCGCTGCAGAAGCCGGTCTGACTAGAGCGAAGATTTGCGGCCGCTCTGGTTGTCTCGAGGCTGGTTAGTTAGAGGCTAGATGTCTTCGGGCAACTGGTCCGGCACCGAGCCGTCCTTGCCATTGCGAACGACGACGAGGATCGCGCCGTGCGGCACGACCAGGTAGCGCTCGTCCTCGAACGTGATCTCGATCGCTGCTTTGCGAAAGAACAGGGCGTGGTCGCCGACGCCGACTTCCATCGGTAGGAAGCGCGGGTTGCGGTAACCCTGCTTCCACGGCTCCTGCTCATCGTTCGGTGGCGGCAACGGTTGGCCAGGGCCGACGGCAATGACTCGGCCGCCTTGCACCTCGTCTTTCTCGGCGACGTTGGCCGGCAGGTAGAGGCCGACCTTGGTCATGCGTTCGCCCTGCTCAGCTTTGACAAGCACGCGATCACCGACGACTAGCAGTTCTTTGTGGCCTCGTTTCATGGAGTGATACACGTTACGAATCCCAGTGAAGAACTGCATCCACCAGCTCTACTTCCGCGAACCGATTATTGATGGCGCCAGTTCCTGAATCTAGAGTGCGACTGGCCAACCATGCGGCGATCAACGGTGAGGGCGACTACGTGCTCTACTGGATGATCAGC
>JBNMNW010000176.1:0-12065 GCA_051278165.1 Planctomycetota bacterium
ACGTTGATCGGCGACAAGCTGCTGCAAGGCCCCGGGCCGTCGAACAACAACTTCATCCCGGCCACCTACGACAAGGGCTTCGACAACCTGTCGCTGACCTTCTCACAGCAGTTGGGTCGTGGCTGCACGTTGTCCTTCACCGCCAGCAACCTGACTGACGCCAATCGGCAGCAGGTTTATCGCAGCGAGTTCCTCGCTGCGGATGTCGTGCGCCGCGACTACACGAACGGCATTGCCTACTCGCTGTCAATCGGCGGCGTCGTGAACTTCTGAGCTACGCAGCGCCCTCTATCGATTTCTCAAACTGTCACGAATGGAAGCTAATCAAATGTTGTCCCTTGCCGGTAGTGGTCTGCGCCTCGTGCGTCACCTTGCCCGCCAGATCTTGCCGCTGTGCGTATTCGTCATTGCCTGTGTTGCACCAAGCAGCATGGGCCACCGTCTGTTGGCACAGTCGCCGGACTCAACGATCACGGTGACCCGCACAGCGCTAGCGAAGTGGGTCGAAACGAAGCGCACCATCTCCGCCGAGCGGCAAGCCTGGCAGCTGGGCAAGCAGACGATTACGTCGCAGATGGAAGTGGTCGCGCGTCAGGTCAAGGAGCTGAACGAGCGCATCACTGAGGCGAATAAGAGCATCGTGGATGCCGAGGCCAAATACGGGGAACTAGACGCGGAACGAAACGAGCGCAAAGCAGTCAGTCAGACTCTGATGGATCGCATCGCGAGCCTTGAAGATCGCACCCGCAAACTGCTGCCACGCGTTCCTAGTTCTCTCGTGAGCAAGGTCGAGCCGATCAGTCAACGCTTGCCGACCAACGAGCAGCAGCAGAAGGCACTGTCGCTCAGCGTGCGCTACCAGAATGTCATTGGAGTTTTGAACGCGGTCGACAAGTGGAATCGTGCGATCACGCTCAAGAGCGAGATTCGTGAGCTTGGCAGCGGCCGCACGGTAGAGGTCTCCGTGCTCTACATCGGACTGGGACAGGCCTACTACGTCGGTGGCATTGGCAAGGATGGCAAGGCCACGCTGGCTGGTGTCGGACTAGCTGCGCCAACTGGATGGATGTGGCGCGAAACCAACGACTTGGCACCTGCGATTCAGCGGGCCGTCGCGATCTACAACAATGAAGGCCTGGCCAAGCTCGTGCAGTTGCCGGTGCAGATTCGCTGAGGAGGGAAACCATGAACTACACCAATTACGTTTCGAGTCTGTTGCTTGCGGTCGCAGTGTGTTTGACCGCTGGATCTGCTGTTACGCAAACCGGCGGTTCGGGAACCGCAACACCCAACCAGCAAGGAAGTAGCAAACCGACCATTGTGGATGCGAGTGAGTCCATTCAGAAGCAGCTCGCAGAGAGCCTTGCTGAGCTGTCGGCTCTGCGCGAGCAGATCGGTGGTGAGCGACTTCCCATGGCCAAGCAGCTAACGAAGCTTGAACGCCAGTTAGCGGCAAAACGCAAGGAATTCGACACGGTCGGAGCGGAGCTTGCCGACAAGACCCAAGGCCTGAGCAACCTGAGCAACCAGCTTGAAGCGCTGCGGGCCGAGTCTGGTTACGTATCGAATCTGCTGACGCAATACGGCAACGAGTTTGCGTCGCGCCTGCACATCGTTGAGTTGCAGCGATACGACGAGAAGTTAAAGGCGGCGCGTCTTGCGATGGAAGATTCGCGCCTGTCGGATGGCGACAAGTTTTCGCAGCAGCTCGGCATCGTCGCGACGTCGCTCGACAAGATTGAAGATGCGATTGGCGGCGTGCGATTCGAAGGCAATGCCGTCGCCGGCGGCGTCGTCAAACCTGGTCGCTTTGTGTTGCTCGGACCGACCGCGCTGTTCGCATCTGCTGATAGCGAAGATGTCGGGGCTGCCGAAGAACGCATCGGTTCGCAGCAGCCGACCGTCATTCCTTATAGCCAAGAAGGCGATCGTGCGGCCGCGGCTGCACTGGCTATCGGCACTGGCGGCAGCTTCCCAATCGATGTGACGTTGGGCAATGCCCAAAAAGTCGAGTCGATTGATGAGACCTGGTGGGAGCACGTGCAGAAGGGCGGCGTGATCATGATTCCGATGGCTGTGCTGGCGGGCAGCGCGCTGCTGGTCGTCTTGATCAAGTGGCTGTCCATGGTGTTCGTGCGTCGGCCAACCAAGAAGCAGGTTGGGGCTCTACTCGAGTGCATTGATAGCAATGATCACGATGGCGCCCTGGAGTGTGCTGCTGCGATGCCTGGCCCGGCCGGCCGCATGCTCGAAGCTGGTATGCAGCATCTCGGGGAACCGCGTGACCTTGTCGAAGAGGTCATGTTCGAGAAGATGCTGTCGTCGCGCTTACGACTGCAGGCCTGGTTGCCGTTTGTCGCCATTTGCGCGACGTCTGCCCCGTTGCTTGGCTTGCTCGGCACGGTGACCGGCATCATGGGCACGTTCGCCTTGATGACGGAGTTCGGCACTGGTGACCCAAAGGTCCTGTCGAGTGGCATCTCGGAAGCACTGATCACAACCGAGAACGGATTGATCATTGCGATCCCGTCGCTGCTGCTGCACGCGTTCTTGTCACGCAAGGCGCGCGCTCTGGTCGACGGCATGGAAAAGATGGCGCTGCAGGTGCTCAACCGTGTGCGTAGCACGAAACCAAACCCGGTGGCTGCGTAATCGATGCTAGCTCTCTGGCAAGAAACGATGTCGTCGTCCGAGCAGCTTGAGCAGCTGTGGGACAACGCGTGGCAAATTTGGCGCAAAGGTGGCTGGGCGATGATCGCGATCGCAGTCAACGCCATGATCATGTTCGGGTTTGGCATGCACATCCTGATCCGCATTCTCGGCAAGCGCTATCGCTCCGTGCGCGAGCAGACGTGGCGCTTGTGGATTGAGCATGCGAAGCATCGCGAAGGCAAGATTGGCCGTCTGCTCAGCATCGTGACGCGCGCCGACAACCTCGAGGACTCGGCGGCTGTGTTCCATGGTCTGCGGCAGACGGAACTCGCACCGATCAACCGTGACCTAAAGATCATGAGTGTCTGCATTGCTGCCGCGCCACTACTAGGGCTGCTTGGCACCGTCACGGGCATGCTGTCGACCTTTGGTGCCCTGGCTGAAGGTCAGGGCGGCGACAAGACCATGACGGCGGTCTCGCAAGGCATCTCCGAAGCGCTGATCACTACGGAAACTGGGCTCGTAGTCGCGCTGCCTGGCCTGTTCTGCCAATACCAACTTGGCCGAATGCGCGACTACTACACCGCCTTCCTGGCGCACCTCGAAACGGTGTGCACACAGGACCTCTATCGCCGCACTCGTGAGGCCAAGACTGCTGCCTAGAGCACTGCTGCCGAGAGCACTGCTGCCCAGAACACTGCTGCCTAGAAGACCGTCGTCAAGAAGACTGCCGCCTATCCGCAGCGTCGCCCAAACCAACCACCCCAATACCCATCCATGAGCCGCTTCCGTAGTTTCCAGCAAGACACCGAGATCGAGGCCGGCATCGACATGTCGCCGATGATCGACTGTGTTTTCATTCTGCTGATCTTTTTCATCGTAACCACGACCTTCGTCGAAGAGTCGGGCGTTGAGGTCGACAAGCCACAGGCGGCTTCGTCGGTATCATTGCAGAAGAACAGCATCATTTTCGGGATCACCGCGAGCGGTGAAGTCTTCTTCGATAATCGCAACGTCGGCATCGCTGGTGTTCGCGCGATCGTGGCGCGAAAAATGCTCAGGGAGAAGCTGCCGGTGATCATCCAAGTCGATGTTTCGACGCCGTCTGGTGTGCTGACACGGGTGATTGATGAGGCGAACCTCGGCAATGCGCCGAAAGTCAGCATCGCGACCAAGAAGGCTGGCTCTTAGTCATGGAGCCAAAGCAACCAACGGCGTGGCAGAAATTTGGTCATGGGTTGGCCGTCACGGTTGGTGGCGTGGTGCTAGGTCTCTTGTGCTTCCTGGTGTTGCCGTTGCTGCAAGCGATCACGCAACCGGAGTCTTCGACTAGCCGTTTGGTCGAAGCGGTGACAACCGAATTGCCGCCGCCGCCACCGCCAGAGCCAGAGCCAGAAGATGACCAGAAGGATGACGAGCCGCCGCCGCCGGATCTCGCCCAAGAAGCGCCTCCCTTAGACCTGTCCGAATTGGAATTGGCGCTCAATCCGTCCTTTGGCTCGGGCAGTAGTTCCGGTGGCTTTGCGCTGCCGATGAGTGCGCTGTTGGCCAATACCGGCAACAGCATGAACCAACTCTTTAACATGAGTGATCTGGAGCAAAGCCCGCGGGTGATCTTTCGGGCTAGGCCGCAAGTGACCCAGGCGATGAGCAAGCGCATGCCATGCACGGTGTTCATCGTGATGACCGTGGATGCGCAGGGACTTGTCGTTGAACCGCGCGTGGTGCGTTCGGACGACTCCCTATTTGATGCAGCCGCACTGGAAGCAGTGCGGCGCTGGAAGTTTGAACCCGGCAATCGCGGCGGCAAGCCAGATGCCTTCCGCGTCCGCCAACCTGTCACATTCCAATGAGTAGTCTAATGTTCAATCGTCCGTTTGGTTTCGTCTTGGTGCTGTTGGCAGCGACTGGTTGCCAAGCCACCCCGGGTCCCGATGTGAGCGTTTCGCCAGGCTCGGTGCCGGCGTCAGCCAGCATGGATCCATCGCAGGAGGATGCGCCGGTCGCCGACGTGTCAGAGCGCAACGGATTGTCTATTACCCTGCTTGAGGGTGACTCCCTTGATCAGGCTGACCTTGAGAGGGCTCCGTCACAGGCGGCGCAGGCAACGTTCCGGCAGGTTTGGCAGCAGCCGAGCTTTCAGCGGGACTTGGCCGAGAGCTACCTACGCGGTTCGGAAGTAGAGCCGCAACTTACCCGACGGGAAGCGCAATTCCGCACCGAGATCTTGGACCTGATCGGTAAGCAGAATCTCGTCGATGCGACGTCGCGCTTGCAGAGTCTGCAGGGCAATAACGCCGTGTTCGACTTCATGCTGGGCAATATCTACTTCGGTCAAAACCAGTTTCCCGAAGCGGTGCTGGAGTATTCAAAGGCCGTTGCGCAGATGTCGAACTTTCGCCGTGCGTGGCAGAACCTTGCTTTGGCACAGATGCGCAATGGCCAGTTTGAAGCCGCTCGTGACGCCTTTGTGCGGGTGATCAGTCTCGGCGGTAGTAAAGCCCAGACCTACGGCTTCCTCGGCATGATGCATGCGCAGACCGGCGATTACGTTGCGGCTGAGTCTGCCTTACGCATGGTGATGATGATGCAGCCCGACGAAGAGCGTTGGCGCATGATGTTGGCGCAGGCGCTATTTCAGCAAGGCAAGTTCGGCGATGGCGCCAGCCTCGCGGGCGTGTTGCTGGCCAAGAACCCCAACCGCGCCGATCTCTGGTTGCTGCAGGCAAACGCCTTCGTCGGCATGAAGGAGACCAAGAAGGCCGCTGAGAATCTCGAGATTGTCGAGCAGCTCGGTGGTTCCACATATGACAGCCTGAGCTTGCTCGGCAACATCTACTTCAATGATGGTGCCCTCGACCTCGCGGTCGACGCCTACTTGCGTGCGATTGCGATCGGCAAGGACAGGGACCACCGTCCGGTCTTGGCAGTCGCCAATCGCCTCGCCGGTCTTTCGGCATACGCCGAGAGTAAGCGCCTGGTCGAAGGACTCGAGGCAACCTACGGCGCGCGCATGGAGAAGGCCGCTCGCACCAGCTTGCTCAAGTTGCAGGCAAGGTTGGCGATGGCGGCGGGTGCTACTGACGAACAGGTGGCGTTGCTGCAAAAGATCGTCGTCGATGATCCGCTCGACGGTGACGCCTTGATGCAGCTCGGTCGTCACTTCCGACAGGTGGGCGAAATCGATACCGCGATCCTTCGATACGAGCAGGCTGCGCAGAACGAGACGTTTGGCGCAGAGGCCCGGGTGCTGCATGCGCAGCTGCTGATTGCCGAGAGTCGCTTTGCGGAGGCGTTGCCACTGTTGCGGCAAGCGCAGGGCATCAAGCGCCGCGAGGATGTGCAGAAGTTGCTCGACTACGTAGAACGCGCCGCCAGTCGGGGCAACGGCTAGTCACAAGCGATCGGCAGGGGCGATGAGGCTGCGGTCGTGGGGTTCGGATTGGTGAGGTCAGCCGCTGTCGTTGCTCGCCATGCAAGCCGAAATGGCTGATGCCGTGCTTCCTGCACGGAGGCGACCAGGTCGACGGGCTCGCGGTTGTCGCGCCACTCCCGCAGCCACAGGTGTTTGGCCGTTTGGCGCAGGAGCGCGGCGGCTGGCCCTGGCTCTGCAGTCGTCAGACTGCGCCGATTCGCCAGCAAGAATGCCTCTTGCGCCAGTTCTTCGGCATTGGCTCCGGCGCCGCATAGCCGCAGAAACCGGCACAGCCCCGTCTGGTGTTGACCCACGAACTGCGTCACCAGGTCTGAGCTGTCGTCATCTGCGGCCGGGAGTTGCCTCTCGCCATCGCTATTGGTTGGGTTCTGCAAAGCAGTCACACTGCGGTATCTCCCGCGATGGCTCCAGAGTACGCAGCGATTAGAACAATGCGGCTGGTTCTCATCGCGGCGGCGCAGTTCGTCGCCGCTCGCCCCGGTGTTGCGGGGTGAGTTGCTCGCTTTGCGCGCGAGTTGCACGAGTGAGTTGGGGTCACTAATGCAGCGGCAACCATTCTTCGCTAGGATCGCAGGCATCTTGTCAACCGCGTCGCGACCCACCCTGGCCCAATACCTGAGAGGTAGTCTGCGCGCCGACGCTGTCGCAGGACTGACCGTTGCCGTGATGGGTGTGCCGCAGGCGATGGCCTACGCGATGATTGCGGGCCTTGATCCGGTCTTTGGCCTCTACACAGCGATCGTTACCTGCACGGTGGCGGCGTTGCTGGGCAGCTCAAATCACCTGGTGACCGGGCCGACCAATGGCTTGTGCATCGTGTTGCTCGGGCTGACGGGCGCGCTGGCGGAGGGGGTTGACCCGTTTGAAGCGATCCTGCTGCTGTCGCTGATGTCGGGCTGTATTCAGCTGGCGTTCGGACTGTTGCGATTGGGCAATATTGTCCGCTACGTCGCCAATTCGGTCGTCATTGGCTTCACAGCGGGGGCTGGCATCCTCATTGCCACCAATCAGCTACGCAACGTACTCGACATCGAGACGGGCGATGCCAAGCGCACCTATGAAGTGCTGTTCGCGACGTTCGAACGGCTGGGCGACACCAACCCCTACGCGCTGATCGTTGGCACGTTGACGGCGGCCATTGTGTTGCTGCCGAAGATGCACAAGCGGTTGGCGCGGATCCCAGGGGCGCTGATCGGGGTCGTCGCGGCGGGGGGACTGTCGTATTGGATGGGATGGCACCTGCTCGAAGACGGCAATAAGGTCCTGATCGCCAAGGACATTGGGCATGGCATCGTTGGCAGTCTCGATATCTTCCACGTGCCGGAATACGTCAAGAACCCCGACTTTGGGCTGACCCAAGACATGTTCGCCGGCGCGTTCGCCATCACGATTCTGAGTCTGATTGAGGCGACGTCGATCTCGCGCATCGTGGCGCGGTCGTCTCGCCAAAAGCTCGACTTCAACAGGGAGTTCATCGGTCAGGGCGTGTCGAAGATCGTTGGTTCGTTCTTCATGTGCTTCGCTGGCTCGGGATCGTTCACACGCACGGCTGTGTGCTACCGATCGGGTGGCCGCACCCGCATGGCGGCGGTGTTTTCGGCTTTCTGGACGGCGCTGACGCTGCTGCTGTTCGCCCCGGTTGCCAACTACATCCCCAAGGCCGCGCTGGCCGGAATGATCATCGTCATCGCGTATTCGATGGTCGATATGCAGCGCATCAAGCTCAGCTGGCAGTCCGGCAGCAACTCGCAGATCGTGTTGCTTGGCACCATGATCGCGACGTTGGTGTTGCCGCTTGAATATGCGATCTACATCGGCGTGATGTTGTCGCTGGTGGTCATCCTGCGGGCGACCGGCAAGACGGACCTGACCGCGCTGGTTGCGTGCCCCGATGGTGACTATGACGAAGTGCCGCTGGATCGCGCCGCGCCGACGCCAGTGGTCACGATCAACATGTCTGGCGACATTTACTTCGCAGCGGCCGAGGATTTGGACTCCGAACTGCTGCGGGCACTGTCGCCGAAGACCCGCGTGGTGGTTCTGCGCATGAAGCGTCTGCGCGCCGCGGGTAGCACCGCGATGGCGATGTTGGAGCACTTCTGGGTTCTGCTGAGCGAGCGCCAGATCTACTTGGTTGTCTGTGGCGTCGAGCGTGATCTTGAGACGCTGATGACGTCGACCGGATTGCGGCGCAAGATTGGCGAAGAGAACATCTTCTACGCCGACAACAAACTGTTCCAGTCGACCAAGTTGGCGATGGCGCGGGCGACGGCGATCTACCAGCGCTACGAGCGGGCCCACAGCAAAGGCAAAAGCTCTGCCAAGCCGGATGCGACGCAGTCGGTGCTGGTGACTGCCAAGAGCTTGATGACGACGCGCTTTCCGTTGTTTGGCTGCGAGCACCAGACGCGCGAGGCAGCCTGGCTGCTGACCGAGACCCAGAAGTTCAAACGCTCGATCAATCCCGAGCCGCTGTTCCTGCAGGATCGCAACGGCGCGCTGTTTGGCGAACTTTCGCGCTGGCACGTGTTGAAAGCGCTGATCGAAGGTTCGGATCCGGATGAGGACGAAGGCTTGGATGATCGCCAAGTCGCCAAGCTATTGCGCCGCAACTTCACTCGCCGCATCAACCACATTGCTCGCACCGATGTCGTGCACCAACGTCCGGACACGCCGATCACGGCGCTCTTGCGCGTCTCGACGGACAACGACCAAGCGGTCGTGCCTATCTGTGACGAAGGCGGCCGCTTGAAGGGCTACTGCATGTCGCACGCGATGTTGATCGGCTTACAGGACTCGCTGGCCCGGCTCGAAGCAGTCGAAGCCGAAGAAGAGGCCGCAGCCAACGCGGATCAGGTAGAGGCTAGCGAGCCGAATGGCGACGAATTGGGAGGTCGGAACGATGGCTGATAGCATCTGCGCGCGCGACTTGATGCGCACCGACTTCGTCCGCATTCGTGTCGACCAAACTCTGGGCGACGCGATGGCTGCCCTACGCGGCGCACATGGTGAGGCGGGCATGCCGAGTGCGCTGATGGTCGTCGACGATGACGATCAATACCGTGGCATGCTGACGGCACGATTGCTGATTCGCCTATTGGTCGCTGGCCACGAAAAGGGTCGTGAGAGCGACGACATGCTGGTCTTGACGGTGGCGCGCGACCGTTTGACGACCGCGATCGGTGAGATGTTGGTCGAACACATTCCGGTGGTTTCCCCGGAGGACCGCCTGATGACGATGATTCGGCGCGGCGCGCCGATGCTGCTCGATTTTTTGCCGGTGATCGAGGATGGCCGGCCAGTGGGCTTTGCCCCGATCACGGCGATCTTCCAGGCGGCGGCCGGCATGGCCCTGACGCCGGAAGACGAAGGCATCCGCTTCGATCGTTAGCGCCCGACCGGTTGACTAGCGGCACGGTCGACTAGCGGCACGGTCGCCTAGCGGCACGGCCGCCTAGCTATCGATTGCCTAGCTATCGATCGCCTGACGACCGATTGACTGACGACCGATTGACTGACGACCGATTGACTGACGACCGATTGGACTGACGACCGATTGACTGACGACCGATCGCCAGGCGACCGATTGGACTGACGACCAGTCAACTAGCGGCACGGCCCGCTAGCGTCCATCCGACTAGCGACGCGAGCGCGTGCGGCGCTTAACTGGCTTGGGCAGTTCGCGAATCAGGATGTCGACCCGGCCACTCTTGGCCGTCTCCCGTTCAATCTCAAACGCCTCGGTCGCCTGGACCACACTCGACAGCTTGCCGAAGCCGTAGCTACGCGCATCGAAGTCCGGCTGTTGGGTCATGATCTTGGCGCCGACGGTGCCGAGGTTTGCCCAGCCTTCCTCGTCTTCGCTCGCTTCGACCGCCCAGCGCAGCAGGTCGACCAGCTTGGCATCGATCTTCAGCGTCGTCGGGCGAGCCTTCGTCTTGGTCTCGCTCTCACGGCCAGCGGCGCGCAGGATGTCGGTGTGGATGAACCGGTCGCAGGCCGTCACGAAAGCGCGCGGCGTCTTGCGTTCGCCGAAGCCAATCACCATCAGGCCTTCTTCGCGGATGCGGGAGGCGAGGCGCGTGAAGTCGCTATCGCTGCTGACCAGGCAGAAGCCATCGAGCTTCGCGTGGTAGAGCAGGTCCATTGCGTCGATGATCAGGGCGCTGTCGGTCGCGTTCTTGCCAACCGTGTAGCGAAACTGCTGGATCGGTTGGATCGCGTGCTCGAGCAGCATCGCCTTCCACGACTTCAGGTTGGGCAGGGTCCAGTCGCCGTAGATGCGCTTGACCATGGCGGTGCCATAGTTTGAGACCTCTGCCAGCACGCCTTCGATGACTTGCGCGGAGACGTTGTCGGCGTCGATCAGAACGGCAAAGCGACGCGTCGGAGGGGGCGATTCCATGCCGGGCACCGTAATGCCAATGGCCGTGTCCGGGGTCATGGAGTTCGAGCTTTCCGTGCGCCTATTCGCTGGTAACCGTCAATGTCACATCGCGTTCGGCCAGATGCGAGCGGATCTTAGGCCACATACCCTCGGCCTTGCCAACCAGCTCCGGCGGCGTCACCCCAACGGTGGTCCAGCTGCCATCGAGCAGGCATTCGAGCATGCCAGTGCAGGTGTAGCCGGTGGTTCGTGCCATCGACGAGGTCTGGGATTTGGCGTCGCCGCGGTCTTCGAGGTGGTAGACGTGGCGGCGAGGTTGGCCGCCTTCGTTGCCTTCGATGGTGATGCGCATCAAAGTCAGTTCGGCCTCGCCAGGCTGCAGCTTCCACGAGTCGAATAGGATCTTCGACGTGAACGCACGTGGCGTGACCTTGACCCCGTCGACGTCGATCGGCTCATCCGAGAAGAAGCCACTCTCGCGGAAGGCCAGCATCAACTCGCGGTGGCCGGGATAGCGCAGCGTGCGCTCAATCATGTCCGGGATGTGCGGCATCGTCTGGATCAGCGAGCGCAGCCCGTCGGTGTTGAAGGCTTCCAAGGTTCCGATGCCAGGGAAGTCGATGTAGCTCGGTTCGGACAGCGCCGGCTTGATGACTTCGCGGCCGTGTTCATAGATGCGTGCCGGACGCAGATACTCCTCAACCACATCCATTGGCGAGAACGGCGCCTTGTACTGGAACGGAAACGAGCGCACGATCGGCAGGCCGCCGACCAAGCACTCAAACCGCTTGACCTCCATCTGGGCGTCGTGATGGCCGAGGATCAGGTTGTCGACGCCCGGTGCGACGCCAATGTCGGTGACGACGATGGCGCCGGTCTCCTTGGCGAGTGCGTCGAGTTCGAGCGCGTCCTCGGGGAAGAACGAAATGTCCGCGACCTTGGCCCCGGTTTCGATCAGCGAGCGAAGCGTCGCAAAGCCAAGATAGCCGGGCACCGCGCATACGACGGCGTCGACCGAACGCGCCGCTTTCTGCACGCCCGCGCGGTCGCTGCAGTCCAGCTGTTGTGTGGTCACGTTCGCAACGGCTGCGAGTGGCTTAATGGCACTCTCGGAGAAGTCGGTAGACAACACTTCGTGACGGTTTGCTAGGTCGCGCACCATCGCGCTGCCAATCATGCCAGCGCCCAAAACCAAGATCCTTGCCATGACCGAACCATAGCAACGCGGGTCACGAATTACGTCCGCGGTTCGCCCGGCACTAGAGTGAACTGATCCCTTGGCTGTTGGTGATCAGAATCGATGTCACCGTGGGCGATTCCGGCCCCCTATGTCTCTGCCGGGAAGTCCGGCAGGAGATCATCGATGTCGTTTCGTCCACCGCGCTGCCCAAACCTTCACTGCCCTGCTCACCAAGATCCCGGCACCAATCGCATCATTCGATGGGGCTCTTTTCCAGCTCGATGCCGCGAGCAACGCGAGCAGCGATTCCGATGTCTCGAGTGCCGCAAGACGTTCTCACGGCAGACGTTTCGCTACGACTATCGCGACCGTCGCCCCGACTGTAACGAGCGGCTGTTCGAGCTTCTGAC
>JBNMNW010000177.1:0-11949 GCA_051278165.1 Planctomycetota bacterium
CCTAGGTCGCAGCGCTGAGGTAGCGCTGGCCTTGTGCCGCGCTACTGCCAGCGGGTCTTCGGCGACCGCGATGCCAACACCGCGCGCACGCCAAGCGCCTCGCCTTCCTTCCCTTGGTCGTACTGCTGGTCCGCCAATGAGAACGAGACCGCGGGACTCAGCGAACGTCAGGATATTCCTGCCGACGAGCCTCGAAAGTTGACCGTCACCCCCGCGGACCGCGATGGCTTGCCGGGCAAGTAGCCCTCGCTTGCCGGGCGAACCTCGCCGCGAGACCGCGCACCTGCGCTGCCGCTGCCAGTGCACTACCGTGCCGACATGACTGCCACCACCCGCTGCGTGCTGTTCGGCTTGCTAACGATCTTCTTTGCGCAGCAATCCCCGGCGCAATCCGCCTACCCAATGGGCGCGCACCGCATGGTGTTGATCACGCCGGGTGGCGACCTTCCGTTCGGCATGTACATTGAGGCCGATGGCGAAGGCAACCTCGAGGTGTTCATCATCAATGGCGACGAACGCATTCAGGTTCCCGAGGTCATCGCTGGCAATCTGCTGGTGTTGCGATTCCGCCACTACGACTCCGATCTGCTGCTCGACATGGGCCAGGGCGAAACCAAGATCACCGGCGAATGGATCAAGCGCCGCGGCAACGGCAAGGAAACGCGAATGCGAGTTGAGGGCCGCCGACTCGGCCAGCGCTTCGACCTCCTGAAGCAAGCGGGCGGCGCGGTTAGCTGGCCGAACGGTCGCTATCGCGTCGCCTTTGGCAAGAGCAAGGATCCCGCCGTCGGCCAGTTCACGATCGCCAACGACGCGAAAGCCAACCTTCGCGGCACGTTCTTGACGACACTTGGCGACTACCGCTACCTCGCCGGCAACAGCAACGGGCAAGTGTTGCGGTTGTCGTGCTTCGATGGCGCGCATGCATTTCTGTTCCACGCGGACCGACAGAAGGACGATTCACTCAAAGGCGACTTTTGGTCGTCAGACAGTTGGCACGAGACGTGGACCGCCACGGCCGATGACAACGCCGAACTGCCCGACGGCTGGAATCTGACCAAATGGCGCGAGGGCGCCGACCTCAGCCTTGGCAAGTATCGCGACTTTGAAGGCAAACCACACTCCTTGACGGAGCCACCGTTCGCCGGCACGCCTCGCATCATCGAGGTGTTTGGATCGTGGTGCCCCAACTGCCATGACCACGGTGCCTACATGGCCGAACTGCATCGCCGCTACGCCGACAAGGGTCTGCAAGTGATCGGTCTGGCGTTCGAGCACGATAAAGACTTCGCGCGCAGTGTGCGTCAGGTGAAGACGTTCGTGAAGCGGCACGGTGCGACGTTTCCGATTCTGATCGCGGGGTTATCGAACAAGTCGAAGGCCAGCGAGACGCTTGCATTGGTCGACAAGGTGCGCTCGTTTCCGACCACCATCTTCGTCGACAAGCACGACAAGGTGCGCGGCATCTACCAAGGTTGGTCGGGTCCGGCGACCGGTGATGTGCACAGTCGGTTACGGCAACGATTCGAGGCGTTGATCGAAACGATGCTGCGCGACTGAGTGGTTGACGCTATTTGCCGAGGTCGAGTTTCTGAGTCGGCAGCTGATCATCAGTCGTCAGCAACAGTGGCCGACCGACCAGTCCACCGAGTCCACCGAAGTCCGTCACGCGCAATACGAACGTGTTGTCCGCGCCGAACTGCAGGGAAGCGTTGGCGAGTTCCAGATTGCTGCGCTGCGTCCACATGCTGTGCTTCTTGCTGCCCGCCTCGTGCACCTTCGCGCCGTTGATGTAGAGCGAATACATGTCGGCAATGCCGGCGGAGACAAACCGCACGGTGCGATTGCGCCACGACTCGGGCACGTAGACCTTCTTGCGCAAGAACACGACGCCATCGAGATCCGCGTGGCCCTGCCGCTCCCAAGCATCGCCAGCTGAGATCGTCGGCCACTTGCGGTCGTCGAAGTCGACTTTGAGGTAGCCGAGTTTCTCGCCGTTCTCGGCAGCGTCGGGCATCATGCGCCACAGGTGCGCCAGGTTGCGCGTGCCGGGTTCGCCATCGGCATGCAGCAGGACCTCGGCAAGTATCGGGAAGTGATCCGACGCGGCACGCTTCTGCCAGACGTGGGGCACGACAGCGTGCTGCAAAACGCGCGCGGCATTCTTGACGAACAAGTAGTCGATGCGCGAGCCGGTGAAGGTCGGATCCCAACCACTCCACGTGCCCAGCGGCCCGACATCATGTTCGGTCCAAACTCGCGCGTCGAGCAGCGCGCCAGGGGCCTTCGGCCCAGAAGGCGGCGCCGTTAACGCAGTGTATGGTGCCGAGAAGCCGTTGCAGTTCAAGTCGCCCATTAGCACCACAGGATGCGTGCCGGCGATGTCGTGGATCTGTTGCCGCACCAACTCCGCACTGCGTTTGCGAGCGTTCGCCGACTGATGATCGAAGTGCGTGTTGAACACAAAGAACGTCTTGCTCGAAGCCTTCGACCGGAACTCGCACCACGTGCAAATTCGGCGAAGGGATGCTCCCCACGCCCGACTCAGACGCTCAGGAGTCTCGGACAACCAGAACGTTGCACCGCCGATGCGATCCAACTTCGTGCGGTCCCAAAAGATCGTGCAGCGCTCGCCACCGTGCACTCCATCGCGCGGCTCACCGAACGAATCGTGATCCTTCAGTTCGTCGTGCAGATAGCGGACCTGCTTGGCGACGGCTTCTTGCACGCCAAAGATATCCGCGCGCTGCAAACGTAGGATGCCGGCGACGCGATGGCGCCGCAGCTCCCAGCGGTTCTCGCCATCTCTAATGTTCCAGTAGCGAATGTTGAAGGACATCACGCGCACCGTGTCGGTGGCGGGGCGCGCTGCTGCTTGCGCAGTGAGCGGCAATGCGACGTGTGATGCGAGGGTAAACAGAAGGAGCACAAGGCTTCGAACCATGGATGCATCCTAGGCGCAGACGTGAATGCCGTTCGTCGCGTTTGCGTCGCAGGCAGAAGGAACTGACACCGCTAGCACGCGAGGTTGTTGTTTTTTGTCCTGGCACCGTACCAACATTCTCGTGACGCTGCGGGGGCATGCGCGTCGCCTTTGTACTGTTTCGCTACTTTGCTTTTGGGGGCATGCAGAGGGATATGCTTGCGACGGCGGAGTTGTGTGCGGCGCGGGGGCATGAGGTGACGGTCTATTGTCACGGTTGGGACGGGCAACGGCCGGTTGGCGTTGCGGTCGAAGTGCTTGAGGTTTCGGGACACGCGAACCACGTTCGCGCGCGGCGGTTTGATCGGGCCTTGCGAGCACGGCTGGCGACGGTGCGGCCCGAGGTTGTGATTGGCTTCGATAAGGTGTCTGGGTTGGACCTCTACTTTGCGGCGGATCCGTGCTTTGTGACGCGCACGGCAAATAGGCCGTGGCCGTATCGGTTGCTGCCGCGGTATCGCGCCTTTCGACGGCTGGAAGAAGCTGTGTTTGCGGCGCAATCGAAGGCGCAGATCCTGTTGCTGGACCCGGCGGAACGCGGCAACTTCCAGCGCACCTGGAACACACCGAGCGAACGGTTTGTGGTACTTCCTCCTGGGATTGCGCGGGATCGCTGCAAGGGCGCCGATGCCGCAGAACTGAGGCGCACGGGACGCGATGAGTTTGGCGTTGGCGAACAGGATCGACTGGTGCTGCTGCTCGGCGCGAACTTCAAGCTGAAGGGACTCGATCGCGCCATGCAGGCGGTTGCGGACCTACCTGACGAACTGCGCGAACACACCCACTTGCTGGCGGTCGGACAATACGCCCCCAAGTGGGCTAGCACGCTTGCCGCAGAGCTTGGCATCGAGAAGCACGTCACGATGCTTCCTGGTCGGCAGGACATCCCGCGGTTGCTGCAAGCCGCTGACATGCTGCTGCATCCGGCCCACCGCGACACGACCGGCACGGTGCTCCTAGAAGCGGTGGTCGCTGGACTGCCGGTGCTTTGCAGCGCGAACTGCGGCTACGCGCACCACATCACGGCGAGTCATGGTGGCTTCGCGGCAACCAGCTGGGGTCGCAGCTCCGACGCGCAGCAGCGCTTCGTTGAGTTGCTCCAAAACAACACGGCCGCCATGCGAGCCGCCGCACTGCGCTACGCCGAGCAACACGATCTGCACGCGATGCACGATACGATCTGCAACGCAATCGACGCGGCCGCGCGCTAACGAAGGCATCCTCACGGCTGTCGTCTAGCCGCTTCATCAAACCGTCGCCTAGCCCTCGTCTTCGACCAACAAGTCGTAGCTAACCGGGCACCACCACGCGTCGCAATCGAGCTCCTGCAACCAATCCACGGCGAGATCGGCACAGTTGTGTAAGAGCCAGTAGGAATACTCCGTTGGCACGAACTTGAAGTTGAGGCTCTGGCGCACGACGACCAACTTACGCGCGCTATCAAACTCCGCCTGCAAGCGGCGCCGCAACTGCGCAGCCTTCTCACGACTAACCAGGATCGGCTGTAGTTTGGCCCAACTCGCGCGGTTGCGAAGCTGCTCGGCAGTGCGGGCGCCAAACGTGCGGCGACCAAGTGCTCCTTGAGTCGGCCACAGCATCGTCGAGAACGCGTTGTGCCACGAGTTGTTGGCGAGCGCGAACCAGCTCCAATCGCCAAACCCGAACTCGACGTATTGATCCGGGTTGCCCGAAGAACCCGGATCGGGCGGCAGCACGATGCCGGTGTGCATCGCTTCTGACAGCACGAACACCACCACGGGGTCAACCGGATCCAACGGCGGCCTGATCGTGGAGGTGCAGCCGAACGTCAAGAACGTCACCGCCAATACGTTCATCAGGCTCATCACCTGGCGACGTCGACGCCGACGCTTGCGCGACCTCTTGACGGACACGTCGTCAGCTTTGGCTATCCCCGCGGCATCACTCATGACGCGCAACTCTACTGCGAGTCGGGCGGCCCAACCAACGACGGTTCAGGTCGCGGGTCCGCTGGTTCCTGAGAAGACCCTGCTGCCCCCATATCGGCCGATTCGGCGGCTCCAGCCCACCAACGACCGGTGATCAAGCGGGCCCCGCGCGAGAACGCGAAGTACTGCCACGCCCACCCCATCATGACCGCGATGCGGTTGCGGTAGCCAACCAAGTAGGCGATGTGAATCATCCACCAGACCCACCACGCAAACCAACCGGAGAACTCCATGCGGCCGATCGAGCCAACGGCCTTGGCACGTCCAATCGTCGCGAGTGAGCCCTTATCTAGATAGCGGAACGGCTTGGTCTCGCGGCCGGCAACCAAAGCCTGGATGTTGCGCGCAACAGCGCGTCCAGCCTGGATCGCAGCCGGCGCGACACCCGGCACCATCTTGCCCTTGTATTCGAGGTGCATCAGGTCGCCGGCAACGAACACATTGTCCAGGCCAGCAACGCGCAGATCCGGCGCAACCTTGACGCGGCCGGCGCGATCCGTTTCGGCACCCAGGGACGCTCCGAGCGGCGATGCGGCAACGCCGGCGCCCCACAACACGGTGCGCGCCGCGATGTGTTCTTCGCCCAGCTGCACGCCGTGTTCATCGATGTGCGTCACCAACGAATTGAGTCGCACCTCAACGCCAAGTTGTTCGAGCTGCTGCTTTGCCTTTTCGGACAGCGATTCGAGGAACGGCGGCAAGACGCGGCTAGCGGCTTCGACCAACACAACCCGCAAGCTACGGGGATCGAAAGAACGGAAGTCTTTGGCAACCGTTAGACGACCGATCTCGGCGAGCGCCCCCGCCAACTCCACACCAGTCGGCCCAGCACCGACGATCACGAACGTCAACGTCTCGCGCAGCTTCTTCGGGTCGCTATCGCCAATGCGTTCGGCAGCCTCAAACGCCGACAGCACCCGACGACGAATCTCGAGTGCATCTTCGATCGTCTTCAGGCCCGGCGCCCACGTTTCCCATTCGTCCTTGCCGAAGTAGCTGTGCGACGCACCGGTCGCGAGCAGCAAGTAGTCGTAGTCGATGTCGCCATCACGCAACTTCAGACTGTTGTTCTCCGTGTCAATGCCACACACCCGACCGAGCAACGTGCGCGCGTTCTTTTGCGATCGCAGCACCGAACGAATCGGGTAGGCAATATCCCCGGGGTTGAGCGCTGCCGTCGCGACTTGATACAGCAATGGCTGGAACAAGTGATGGTTCCGACGATCCACCAACGTCACGCGCACAGGAGCGCGGCGCAGGCTGCGAACAGCCATCAAACCAGCAAAACCGCCGCCGACGACGACGACGTGAGGCAGGGACGTGGACATAGTTTCGCGCCCAACTATAGCGAACTCGAGTCCCCAATTACGTGGAGGTCTACCCGATCGCTGCGATCTAGCGTGACGTGTCAGCAACCAAACGGCATCCCGCGCGCCGGAGCGCCCGCTATGCTGCTCCGCATGCGCACCGCCTTGCTCGTGACTCTGATGATGACCTTCGCCGCAGCCTCCGAGCTTCCGGCGCAAAAAAAGCGCTCCAAGAAGGGCGACGCCCAGCAGGCGCAAAAGGCTCCCAAGGACGACAAGAAGACCGCGAAGGACCAGGTGATTCGCGCGCTCGACAAGTTCCGCAAGTCGAAGGCTAAGACCAAGTCCAAGACCTGGCGCACGCGGCTGCCACAGCCACCGGTTCAGACCTTCGACCCGAAGCTGCAATACCTCTGGCACCTCGACACGTCGGTCGGACCACTCGTGATCACGTTGCTGCCCAAGGCCGCCCCCAACCACGTCACCAGCGTGATCTTCCTGTCGCGCTGCGGCTTCTACAACGGACTGCAGTTCCCGCGCGTGGTCAAGGGCTTCATGGCGCAAGGCGGCAGCCCGACCAACACGCAATCGGGAGATCCCGGCTACACCATGGGCGGCGAGTTCCTGACCGACCAGAAGCACGACAAGCCCGGCGCTCTCAGCGCGGCCAACTCAGGGCCGGGAACCGATGGTTCGCAGTTCTTCCTAACGTTCGTGCCAACGCCGCACCTCGATGGACTGCACACGGTGCACGGCTTTGTCACCGAAGGCACGAAGACGTTGCAGGCGATCGAAGCACTGGGCGTCAAAAAGGACGGGGAACGCCTGACGGAGAAGGTCACGATCCTGCGCACCTGGATTCGAGTCGCCGATGCAGCAAAGACGAAGAAGACGTCCGACGACAAGAAGTGAGTCGGTGTAGCGAGCGGCGGCCAGCGGCGCGGCATGACTGCATGCCAGCATTACTGCGTGCCAGACGACTGCGTGCCAAGACTACTGCGTGCCAGTGCGCCACTCGGTCAAGCGCTGATCGGCCGCTTCGGCGCCCTTGCTCGATAGCCAACCTAACCAATCGACAAACGACTCCGCCCACTGCCAGTCGAGCACGCAGCCGAGCAACAACAGCCCGGCGACAGGCACCGCGACCTTCGCGATCATCATCGTCAAACGCAGGGCGATGTGCAAAACGTAGAGCGCGATCCAGGTCCCGATGAAGGTGGCGACAATTGCGACCGAAGTCGTCAGCACGTCGGGATCGCGGCCATAGGACAGGAAGCCGACGAAGGTGGCGCCCAGAGCTGCCATGCCAACAAAGCTTACCGAGCCCTTGTCGGCAACTCGCGCGATCACGGATGCCCGCGCCGGGAGTGGCGGAGCTGGCGGTGCGGGAGCTGCCAGAGATGCCGTGCCTTCGTTCGTCATGAGTTCGCCTCGCGTGGTCTAAGCCGCGGGCACGGCCAAGTTGCACGAACGGACTGTCGTCGCCGACTCAGATGTATTCGCAGTTCCTCAAGAAACTGCCCGCGCCGTGCCGCGCCGCCCTGTTCACCGGACCTGACTCGCGACAGCCAGGAATCGCATCAGGTGGGTGGCGAACGGCCGGGCAAACTGCCGGTGTCGGCGCGCTACAGGCCGGCCGCGTACTTGCGCACCAGATCCGACCGGTCGACGGGCCAAGCCTTGACGGCGCGCGCAAATGCCTTGCGTGCCTGGCGTCGGTGCTTGCTTCGGAATGCTCGGGCCAAGCCGGTGCGCCTTGACGAACACGTCCTTGCCATCGCACGCGGAGACAATCACATGGCCTTCATCAAGTGGCGAGAAGTCCACCGCATACCGATTGAAGACGTCACTGTGCGACTTCTCGCCGGGGCCGCGCCAGACCGAATGGCGTTCGCCTTCGGCAAACGGAATGCGCAGCACCACCTCGTGCTGTTTGCCCTAATCACGACCGCTCTGATCGCTACCACCCTGGGCCCCAACGCTATGGGCGCAAACTAGCCGCAGCCAAGCAACCAAGATGCGGTTCATGCGGGCCAGGACGATGCCCGCGAGCGACTATCTGTGGGTAATTCCAGGCATGCAGACGAGCGACTCCAGCTTGCTGCCGCATGATTGCGAACACGTCATCCACGCTCAACCGTGACGAGCGGTCCATACGGAACGAGGGGCAATTAGTTGGATGCACGTTCCGTCCACCGAATGCGGAACACCGACCGCTTCGGATTCGTTTCGCTCGGCAACGCGGCTCCGTTCATGTGCCAACCAGCGCGAAGTCATGACCCGTGACGAAGCGCGTAAATCGACATATACTGGTTTGGTCGAGAACCGTCGGCACCACCTGACGCCCTCTGCTCACCTCCATGCTCAAATCACTAGTCATCGCTCTGTCTCTCGCGGCCACAACGCTCCCTAGCCTTGCCGCGCAAGACAGCTACTGGATCGCCCATCGCAACTCGAACGACGTCATGGAAGTGAGCGCATGGGGCACCGTGCTGCGACGCATCCCCACAGGCGCCGGCATGCGTAGCGCCCACCAAGCACCAGACGGCAAGATCTGGTTCGTGCGCTTCTCGACCAACTTCGTCGATATCCTCGACCCGGCAACCAACGTCATCACCCCGATCCCGACTGCGGGAACGCCGTATGACCTGGCCTTCGACGCCGCCGGCCACGCATGGGTAGTCGTTGGTAACAGCTCCGTCGTCGAGCTGGATGCTGCCGGCTCTGTGGTGCAGACGCTGACCGGTGTCGGCATAGCGCTGCGCGGAATGACCATCGATTCCTTGGGCAACAAGTGGTTCGCGGACTACGCGGCGTTCACGACACCGCAAATCCCATCCTTGTCGCGCATCGATGGCATCACCGGTGCGATCAGCACGGTGCCGCTTCCTGGCGTCACGGTGCGCCCGGTTCGCCCAGTCGCCGACTATCGCGGCCTGTCGCAACCAAGCCACATCTGGGTCACCGGCGATGCAACGCAATCGCAAGGCCAACTGATCGAACTCGACCCGAGCGGTGCCGTAATCAACATCTACTTGCTACCGACCGCGCAAGTTGGCGGCACGGGACCGGTGGTCGACAACAGCGGCTCCATCTGGACGGGCGACTTCCTCAACGGCAACGTCTACAAGACCAATCCGACGAACGGACTCACGACGACATACAGCCACCCGCCGCGCTCGAACGGCCTGGCTGTCGACAGCGTCGGCCGCATCTGGTCAACGGCTCGGGTCTCGTTGTTCAGCGGAGTCGGAGCACCTTGCGAAGTGAATCGCATCAACCCGACGACTGGTGCACTTGAGATTCCAACCGTGCTCGAACTCGGCGGCAATGGTGCCTACGGCTCGCAAACGGCCATCGCAACCGCGCATCACTACTCGCTAGTCGTCGCGCCGTTTGGCGACATCGATGGCGACGGCGATGTCAACTGGGCAGAGGTGCAAGCGGGCACGTCACCAACCGACGCGTCGTCGGACAGCGTCTTCAGCATGTATACGGCTGGCACGACCGCGATCGGCAACACGCCGACCGTTGAGATCACCAGCTCAGCCCTGTGGATCGTTGGCTATGCCGATGGCGTGATTCCGCCAACGCCGGTGCCGGGCTTCTCCGGCAACTTGCTGATCAACCCCGGGCTACTGATCACCACGGCGACAGGCGTGGGCTCATCCAGCACGCCCCTGGCGATTCCGAACTCACCTGCCCTGCAAGGCTTTGAGGTGTTCTTGCAAGGCGTGATTCTCGCCGGCGGCGTCATCGAGTTCCGGAACCTGAGCGGACTCAGGATCTGGTAGGAACCGCCCGCCGACAACGCTGCCGAAATCAGGTGCGGGCGGTCAACATCCCGCCAGCATGTTAGCCAAAACGTCGAGCTGGGAAGAGCCGTCACTGGACCAAGAACCTCAAGACGTTGCATGAGAACCGCGCAACTGTTGACGGGACACCGCGGCTGCGGGTGCAATCGCATCCATGAAGATCCGGTTCCTGGCGCTTGTTGCCGTCACCGCCCTCGCCGCCTGCCAAACCGCGCCGACGCCGACGCGCCCACCCAACATCGTGATGATCATCGCCGATGATCAGTCGTGGGGTGACTTCGGCTTCATGGGCCATCCAGACATTCAGACCCCGCACCTCGATCAACTCGCCGCCCGCAGCGCGGTATTCGAACGCGGCTACGTGCCGTCCAGCCTGTGTCGACCAAGCCTCGCCACCATGATCACCGGGCTGTATCCGCACCAGCACTTGATCACCGGCAACGATCCACCGCGCGGCGTGCAGCGTGACCGCATGCTGAAACACATCGCGGCAGTGCCGACCTTGCCGCGAGCGCTTGCTCCGCGCGGCTATCGCAGTTTGCAAACCGGCAAGTGGTGGGAAGGCAATTGTCAGTGCGGTGGCTTCACCGATGGCATGACCCACGGCGAACCTAAGCGCGGCGGTCGCCATGGCGACAAGGGCTTGGAAATCGGCCGCAAGACGATGCAGCCGATCTTCGACTTCGTGGCCGACTGTGGCGACGACCCATTCTTGCTCTGGTATGCGCCACTGCTGCCGCACACGCCGCACAACCCGCCGGAGCGACTGCTCGAACGCTACCGAACACCGGGCCGCAGCATCCATATCGCGCGCTACTATGCGATGTGCGAATGGTTTGACGAAACGTGTGGCCAGCTGCTCAACGACCTGGACGAACGTGGCCTGCGCGAGAATACGATTGTGCTGTTCGCGTCCGACAACGGCTGGATTCAACGCACCAATCATCGCGGCTACGCACCGCGCAGCAAGCGCTCACCCAACGAAGGCGGTGTGCGCACCCCCATCATGATCTCGTGGCCGGATCATGTAACACCGGGAACGCGCAAGCAGCTCGCAAGCACCATCGACTTCGCGCCAACCGTGCTGCGCGCGTGCGGCGTTACTTCGGCGCGAACCCTGCCCGGCGTCGACCTAGTCGCCTTGGCGGAGTCCAATGCAACCGAACGACAGACCGTGTTCGGCGAGATCTTCGCGCACGACGTTGCCGACGTCGACGACCCCAGCCGCAGCCTGAAGTTCCGTTGGTTCATCAGCGATCGATGGAAGTTGATCGTGCCAGCAGCCAACGAAGCACCGGCACAACTCTATGACGTGCTCAGTGACCCGGCCGAAGCACGCGATCTCGCTGCCGAGCAGCCGGAACGCGTCGCGGCACTGCGCGAGGCGCTCGACCGCTGGTGGTCACCGAACTAGCCGCCGGCGCTGCTGGCTGGCCGGAAGTTCCGCGAGATGCCCTTGATGACGTGCCGTTAGTGACTCAAAACACCCGGGCTGTTGCCAATCGGCGACAAACCAAGCGCACAGATTCCACGAACGACGACTGTCTACCCGGCAATCCTGCGCAGATCGGCTACCATCTTTGCCCCAATGTCTTCGCCCTGCACTACCCCTGACGCCAAATCCTTCCTTCCCACCACTCGCGCCGAAATGAAGGCACGAGGCTGGGACGAAGTGGATGTGGTGTTCGTCAGTGGTGATGCCTACGTCGACCATCCGTCGTTCGCCGCAGCGCTACTCGGCCGCGTGCTCGAGGCGCAGGGGTTCAAAGTTGCCATCCTGCCCCAGCCCGACTGGCACACCGTGGATGCGTTCCGTGAGTTCGGACGGCCCAAGCTCTGCTTCGCAGTCAGCGCCGGCAACATGGACTCGATGATCA
>JBNMNW010000178.1:0-11928 GCA_051278165.1 Planctomycetota bacterium
TCGGTGCACTCGCCAAAGAGGATCCAGCCACGCTTGGCATCGTGCTCGTAGAGAGCACGGCGAAAGCAACGCTGCGGCCGTATCACAAGCAAAAGCTTGCGCTCATCCTCGCGAACATGCGCCAGTTCGCGCTCGAGCAGGCGGAGCGAGGCGTTGCCGTTCGCCACATCGTGACCGCCGATTCCTACGCGCAGGCCCTGGCGCCGATTGCGCAACAACTCGGTCCCCTGCGGTGCATGGTGCCGGCGGAACGTGAACTGCGCGTTGACCTCAAACCGCTAGCAAGGAGTGGCGCCATCGAGTGGATCCCACACGATGGTTGGTTGACGACACGAGCGCAGTTTGACGCGTCGCATCCGCGCGGAGCACCGTGGCGCATGGACCGGTTCTATCGCCGTGTTCGCCAGGACTCCGGCATCCTGATGGAGGATGGCTCGCCGGCGGGGGGCAAATACAGCTTCGACGCGGACAACCGTCGGGCGTGGCAGGGTGAGCCGGCCGCACCCGTGCCGCCCGTGTTGTGCCCGGATCCAGTAACCGAAGAAGTCCTGGCGCTAGTCGCGACGCGCTTCGCAGATCATCCTGGCCAACTCGACGGCGAGAGTCTGCCCGCCACCAAGGCGGATGCCGAGCGTCTCTGGCAATGGGCGCGCGCTGAATGCTTGCGCGACTTCGGTCCCTTCCAAGACGCGATGTCGGCAGAGTCGTCGTCACTGTTTCACACCCGCATCTCGGCGCTGTTGCACCTGCACCGACTATTACCTGTGGATGTGCTCGCCGACGTGCTTGAGATGGACCTGCCGCTCGCGAGTACCGAAGGCTTTGTGCGTCAGGTTCTTGGCTGGCGCGAGTTCGTGCATCACGTGCACGACGCAACCGATGGGCTAAGGAAGCTTCCGAACGCTACGGCCCAAGCCGAACCCAACTATCTCGACATGCACGGCGCGTTGCCGCCCGCATTCTGGGGCACTCAGTCGGGGCTTTCGTGCCTCGACCGGGTCGTTGCTGATGTTTGGCGTGAGGGCTACGGCCATCACATCACGCGCCTCATGGTGCTCTCCAACATCGCGACCTTGCTCGACGTATCGCCGCGCGAACTTACCGACTGGTTTTGGGTGGCCTACACCGATGCCTTCGACTGGGTGGTCGAACCCAACGTGCTCGGCATGGGCACCTTCGCGGTGGGCGACCTGATGACAACCAAGCCCTACATCGCTGGTGCGGCCTACATCGATCGAATGGGCGACTACTGCCCAAGCTGCGCCTTCAACCCGAAGAAGGATTGCCCGATCCGCTCGCTCTATTGGGCGTTCTTGGAACGACACCGCGCCAAGTTGCAAGGCAACCACCGCCTCGCGGTGCCCCTCGCCAGCGCCGCAAAACGAAGCCAGGATCAGCAGCTGGCTGATCGCAGCGTCTTCGAACGAGTCGGGCGTGATCTGCGCGCGGGCCGGACCGTGCAGCCTGGCGATGAGTAGGTCGGTTGCTGTCGCAGGACGCTACAAGCCGCGTCGCACCGCGAGCCACAGGCCAAGGCAGAGGCCCACCGCGCTGCCAGCAATCCACAAGACGCTGCCGCCAAAATAGGGCATGACCATCAGCACGGCACCAACACTGATCTGCGGCACGCGAGTCTGCTTCTTGCCATAGAGAAACAGTGAGAATCCAACGGTGCTAGTGATCAAAGTTGCGATCAAGAAGCCCGCCGAGATGTCCATGTTGGAGCTATCGGCGAGTTCGACCAAGCAGTCGCGAAGTCTGCCCCGATCCGGGACTCGCGTTCCGAATACGCAGCGGTTAGCGCCGCAGAATATTGCAGGACTGCGTCTCTGGATCGAACCACACCTCAACCACTCCTTCTTTAAGCAGGCTAAGCACGGACTCGATCTTGATCGCTGAATCCGTCAACTCGGTGCCATCCCTGGTGACATACTCCTCAATGACCGAACGCAGAGTGGCACTAGGGAGTTGCTCGTAGGGAATCAGGATGCCGGATTCGGGTGTCAATTCGGGTTCCATGGCGTGCCAGATTCTACCAAGCGCGCGGCAAGAGCGAATGCCCAGCTTGCTGGCTATGGCGCCATCCGTCAGCAATCCCGTTGTGCTCAAGCAGGTCGCATCGCGGCTGATCCATCGACGTTGCTCTGGCCTTCGTCGGGTCGCACCGCTACGAGATGGGTGATGTTGCGCAACAGGGATTCTGATGACGCCTGACAAGAGACTTGCCCGAGTCGTAGGCGTTCCCGGCGCCGTTCTGATGGGGCTTGGCTCGATGCTGGGAACGGGCGTGTTCGTGAGTATCGGCATCGCGGCCGGCGTCACGGGGCCGTCCGTGGTGCTTGCCGTCGCGCTTGCGGCAGCCGTCGCGACCTTCAATGGGCTATCCAGCGCCCAGCTTGCGGCGAGCCACCCCGTCAGTGGCGGGACCTACGAGTATGGGCATCGCTACCTCAACCCGACGCTTGGCTTCGTGGCTGGCTGGATGTTCTTGGGTGCGAAGTCGGCCTCGGCGGCGACGGCAGCACTAGGCCTGGCCGGCTACCTGTTGGGAGCCGTCGGGCACGTTGGAGTGACCGAACGTGTTGCCGTGGCACTGGTGGTTGTTGGGCTGTTGACGGCAGTGGTTGCGAGTGGGATGCGTCAGTCTAGTCGCACCAACGTTGTGTTCGTGTCCATCACGATCGTTGCCTTGTTGGCGTTCTTGGCAGCGGGCTTGCCGTCGGCGCTAGCAGGAGCGCCAGCACGACTCGCAGACCTGTTTGCGGGTGCGGGCGATGGGCAGTGGGGACGCGACTTACTGCATGCCACGGCGCTGATGTTCGTCGCCTACACCGGCTACGGTCGCATTGCGACAATGGGCGAAGAGATTCGCGATCCTGCGCGCAGCATCCCAAGGGCGATCGTGATCACGTTGTTGGCGTCCATGGCTCTCTATGTCGCGATCGCATTCGTGGTCGTGGCAGCCGTAGATATAGCAGATCTGGCGGCAGCGACTGAGAGTTCTGGTGCGCCGCTGGCACTGGTGGCACAGAGCTTTGAGGTGCCCGGCATTGCGATGCTAGTCGTCGTCGGTGCGGCCACGGCGATGGTTGGCGTGCTCATCAATCTCTTGCTCGGCCTGTCGAGGGTGCTACTGGCAATGGCTAGGCGGGGCGACATGCCGAGAGGTCTGTCCCTACTTGAAGGCGAGCAACCGTCGCCGCGTCGTGCGGTGCTCGTTGTCGGAGTCATCATCGCTGGCTTGTGCTTGATCGGCAGTCTCAAGACGACCTGGTCGTTCAGCGCGTTCACGGTGTTGGTCTACTACGCGCTCACCAACCTCGCGGCGCTGCGCCTGCCCGCCGCCAGCAGATTGTTTCCTCGGTGGATACCCGCCTGCGGCTTGCTCTCGTGCGTTGGCTTGGCGTTTTGGGTCGAACCAATGATCTGGATCGCGGGCCTGGTGTTGATCGGCGTCGGGCTGATCTGGCATGCCTGTGCGCAGCACGTGACACGATTGCAGTAGACGAAGAACGCGTCAGGAACGACATGGGCTCGTGACTTCGTGGGCGCACCTCAATCAGTCGGGTAGTCGGTGCAGCAGGACTGTGCCTCCATCTCGCATGATCATCTTGAGTGCCGTGGTGCGCCCCGTCTTGTCGAGCACCATGGAGAAGCGGATCGGCGGGCCGTCGGCGGCGTAAACACCGTCCTTATCGGCATCGGCTGGGATGCGAAACTCCGGCCCAGGCGTCGACACCCACAGCTCGCCGTCGTGCACGCTAAGCGTGATGATGTCGTCGCCGACCGGTGAGTCCTTGTCGTTGGCCTGGTAGCGAGCCAGCGCGCCGGCGAAGCGCTTCTGCAGCGTGGCCGTAGCCCGCGCGAGCTCGGCTGGTGTGCGCTTCAGGCGTAGGATCGAAGGTGGTGGTTCGAACAGTTGGGTTGGCGTCGTAATCCACTCCGCTGCCTGCAGGGTCATGACGTGTTCCTGGCCGTTATCGGCGCGGTAACGGGTGATGCGTTCCGGGAGCGTGAGTCCGCTGAGCTGTTGCGAACCGTGCAATACGATCGTCGATTGCTTGGGGCCTTCGCGTCCGGCGAGACGACCGGTCTCGACAGCGAAGTAGTGCTTCACGTCGCGCACCTGCTCGCCCTCGCCAGTGGGGATCTTGGCGGTTACTTGCCAGCATGCTGTGTCCGCGAAGCGCACCGGCTTCTTGGTCGTCCGGGCGCCGTTTGGGCAGGCCGGCACGAACAGGTCTACTAGCGCAAACAGGTAGCGATGTTCAAACAGCTCGTCGTCAGCGATCAGGCGAGGCCCTTGCGGCTCAATGGCCCATGCCTGATTGCCGTCAAACGTGTATACGAACTCTTTGTCCAGCCTTAGATCCCAGCGGTTGGGCGGCACGAGTGTCCACGTCATCTTGCCGTCCTTCAAGCCACGCAGCGGGATCGACCACGTGCCGCGAAACCGCAAGGCCTGATCTGCTTGCGAGAAGGCGATCAGGCCCCCGACCAGCTCTCTGTGATTGGCAAACAGGGTGCTTGCCGACGGTGTCGGCTGGGCGTTGGCGCGAGCACCGGCAGGTTCTGTCGCCGCATGCAAACGGTGGTCGAGGCAGCGCAGGTCACCGAGGCTGTTGCGCACATAGATTAGCCCATCAACGAATACCGGCATGGTCCAGTAGGCGCCGCCGTCGAGAACCTTCTTGCGGGACAGTTCGCGGAACGAATCGGGTGACGCTTCGGCGATGATGAGTTCACCGTCCGAACTGAGCACGAGCATGCGGTTGTCGACGATCGACAGCGAGCCTAGGCCGAGGCCGCGCACGCGCCATTTCGACTTGCCGTCGTGGTCGAGGCAGCGCAACATCGACTCGTCAAAACCGTATAGATGGTCTTGGTAGGGCACACACGCGGTCACCTTGTTGCGCATGCGGCGATTGCTCCAGACTCGCGTCGGCTGTTTCGCGTCGTCGATCTGCAACAGGGCACAGCCCTTGTTATAGGCAGTCGATACGAAGACGCGGTTGTCACCAATCGCAATGGGCATCGAGCAGTGCATGGCGGTGCCGCCCAGGTCCCACGGGTATTCATGCAGGAGCTTGCCGTCGCGCGTGCGCAACACCACGAAGGTCGTGTGGACAATGGTGGCGAGTGCGGACTCGCCGCCAACTTCGATCGGCAACAGGTTCGCATGGCTGGCGTCGCCTTCGTCTTTGGTTTGCCACAGCACCTCGCCATGCTTCTTGCTGACCGCTGCGACGAGCCCGCCAAGCTGCAGGTAGATCCGGTCGCCTTCGAGTAGCGGCGACGTGCTGAATCCGTGGAAGCTACGCTCGACTCCAAGTTCCTTTTGGTAGTCGCGATGCCAGATCACTTCGCCGGTTGCGAGTGAAAGCACGTGGAACTGGCCGTCGCGGTTGAGGCAGTAGACTCGCCCGTCAGCGATCGTTGGCGTCGAGAGCGTGCCGCCGCCGTGGTACTTGGGCTTGTCCGTGGTCGCAAACACGTAGCTCCAGCGTGGCTCACCGGTCGTGCGATTGAGGCATGTGACGCGGTCGACGCCGGCCGTTTCGTCGTATCCCAACGTCACCAAGTGCTCGCCGACAATGGATGGGCACGAGTAGCCCTTGCCGACGTTCGCGGCCCAAAGCGGTGCTGCGTGCCCGGTCGCTGACCATGCTTCGTTGGCCTCGATCCAGCCGTTGCGGTTGGGGCCACGGTAGTGCGGCCAGTCCGGACTCTGTGGCAAGGCTGGCGCGATCGCGAGAAGGAGGGCGGCTGTTACTAGCATGGCTGGAATGATAGTTTAGTGGCTGCGGCGACGGTCTGGAGCGCACCTCATTGCGACCAAAGCCCGTCGATGTCGCTCGACATAATCTAGCCAAATGCGTTGTGGCCCGGAGTGTCGATACCCCGATGCAATGTTAGGCCGGCTGCCAGCGGCGCGCTGCACGGAATTGGCACTGTCACCGTGCTGGTTGGTGCCACGCATCTCGATCCGAGCGAAGACGCATGGCCTGATTCCGTTTGATCGAAGCACCGAATGCTAACGCTGCCAACGGCTTCGAGCTTATCGTTCGAACTGGCAGTGAGAACTTGGGGGTCGGCCTGCGAAGTGTGCGCAAATTCGGCACAGCACAGAGCGGATACGGAAATCAGGCAATTCAGGTGGCGGCGCATCGGTGCGCTAGCGATATGTCGCAATGAAATGCTCTCAGGGCTCGGCGGGCAGAGGGCGTGGATTCGTGCTCGGTCGGTGGCCTTTCGGGTTCCGACGTTTGACTCGGGTGCGTTGCGTTCACCGGACGGTAACTGCCTTGTTACTGGCGGATCTGACCAAACGGTCTGTGTCTGGGCTTTGGCCAATGGGGGCCAGTTGCTGGTGTTGCATGGCTCTGTCCACGTGGTCGCCGGTGTGCACTTCGTTGACGATGGCAATCGGGTTGTCGCTCGATCGCACCGGTGGCAAGGCCCTAGCTACATGCGCGTGTGGCGCGCGCCGGACGAGCTCGACCTAGGCAGCTAACCGTTCCAACGCCGTCGCTACAGCACGAAGAACCGACGCGCCGATATCGGCTAGACGGCGCTATGCCGATGGGGGCGCGGGTGGTTCGAACGACTACTGAGTTTCCTGGACGTTGCGTCACGGTGGTCAGTCATGCGGAAATCCCTTCATCTAAGTCGTCTACTTTTGTTGGGGCTCGTGCCTCTGTGTTCGTCGGGTTGCGTCAGCTACAGAGTCCGAGACCACGTCGCAGTGCAGGATCGCCTCAGCCAAGATTCGCGGACTCTTGTGGTCGAACTTGTCGGCGTCCAGGCCCCCAACGTGCTGCTCAGCCTGAAGCTTGCCGGCAACAAGAAGGTCGAGCGCACGATCGTTACGGATCGTCAGTTGAGCTATGGCATCAAGTCGACCGCGCTGGCGATGATGGATGAGTTTGGGATGACGCCGGGAATCCTGATTGGTCTTCCGGCTGGGCTCATTGCCGATGTCGTGCAGCTCGCGATCAGCGGGCCGATTGTGCTTCCAGTTGGATTCTTCGAAGCGTTTGATCCTGCGGATCAGACCACGACTGTAGTTGAGCCGCAGAACGCCCAGATTCGATCGAACCAAGACGTGCTAGTCCGCTTCGGCCCACGTCAGCTGCAGACCGTGCGTCATCTGAAGGGGGGGCAGATTCTCGTCAACACTCGACAGGCCGCGCGAGATGCATTGGCACAGGGTCGTGAACGTTTGACGGCCCAGGTGCGGCTGAAGGGCGATGACCTGCGGGCGACTGTCGTGTTGGGGCCAGATGTCTTGCGCCAGTTGGCCGGAAAGCTAGCTAGCGGGCAGGAAGGAGGGGGGCGTTGATGCGTTCTTTGCGCAACCAGAACAGGACCTTCGCTGCACTCTGCCTGCTGTTCTTCGGTGTCGTCAGTTCGAGTTGCACGACTACGTATTCCAAGCAACAGATCTCCGATAACTCCATCATCTTGGCGCAAGCATTCGTCGATTGCGTCTGGGACATCGATCCAGAGATCTACTTCGATGACGCGAGATTGGCGGGCCATGCATTTCGTCAGGCGCCACGCGCGATGAAGTCGGCAGAATTTGACGGCAAACCCAGCGTGAGCACGAACGGCGGCTTCGCCGGTCAGAAGCGATTTGAGGAGAGTCGACTGTTTGCGTTGGATCTGTCGATGATGCGCGCGAATGCCATCGATGTGCATCGCGATCCCAGCGAACTACCGGCGCAGTTTTGCCTGCTAGTTTCGGTTCGGTATGAGGCGGATGCCGCTGTCTACCATTTCCAGTTCTTCTCACCGCGAATCGCGATCAACGACGGCCAGCGCTTGGTCCGAGATGGTCAATACGTCGCCGACCTCGGTTTGCGGAATGGCTATGCGATCCCGGCGAGTGCGGATGCGTTGATCGCTGAGCTGCGCAAACGAGATGTGCCTTTGGATTTTGCGGCCCAAGTCTTCGAAGTCTCGGACGACCACAAGTCGAAGCGGACCGGCGCGGAGTTCCTGGTTGGCTCGGGTCGCGTGCTCGTGACCGAAGGCCTCGATCGTGATGCGTCCCGGCTGAATCAGCTGCAAGCGATCGTGCGCCTGCGCGATGGCGTGACGGCTCGCGAGTTGTATGACGAATTGCTAGAAGTCGAGTCGGTTCGTGAGACCCTAGCGGAGCATGCTCGTAAATTTACGGCTGCGCGCAGGAGTAGTGCTGAGCGCATCGCATCTGCCGAAGCCGCAGAGCAGGAGCACTCGGACCGTGTCGCGCGCCGAGCGCTAGCCGCGCGGCGCGCTCGGGATACCGACATGTTCATGGAATCGCTGGCGGAGGGAGCAAATGAACTGGGGGCTTGGCAGCGTCAGCAATCAGTCCAGTCTTATGGCGGCCCTTCGGCTGGTCAAGGTCGTGCTGCCGATCGCCAGCGATCGATTAATGAGTCGTATGAGAAGGGGCGTATCAACGGCCAGATCGCGATGGCCGAACGCAAGATTGCTGCGGATAAGCGTCGCAGCAATCAGCAGGTCGCCCGCAAAGCGAAAGTGCGGCAGGATCAGATCCAGGGCAAGGTGGAAGACGATGCTCGCGACTTCGAGAAGCAGTGGCAAAACTTCGGGGTAGAGCTCGTCATCATTGGGCGAGATCTAAAGCGAGCGGAGTTCGCAGCGGCACAATCGAAGTACGAGACGCTTCAAGCTGAGCGCAAGGAACTAGATCAGCGGTTGCAGAAGGCTGGGCTCAAACCGACTCGCCTGGCATCGCAAGATCGCTGGTTTGAGGTGTCCAAGAAGAAGTTGCGGCAGCGGTCTGAAGGTGTTCGGTCGCGACTGAACCCGCTCCTGGCCCCTTCGGGTGAGGCGTGGAGTGAGCACTTCATCGGCAAGATTGCGGGAGTGGAGTTCTACCAGCGAGTGCGCGCTCGCAAGTGGCCGGACAAGGCCGTCGATCTCACTTGGAGGGTGGTCAACACCAACAAGTATCCCGTCTTCCACTCGCTCCATGAGTCTGCACCGGACTCCGGCATGAAGTCCTATTTGTGGGGCGGCAGCGAGCTCAAGCCTGAGGGCAAGCACCTGCACGAATGGGTGTCCTATGAGCCACGGCGAAGCGACTGGCGGTTTAAGGGATTCGTTCGACGCGAGAACTGAGTCTCGTCGCATGTTGCTCATGGTTGGCAGGTCGGGAATGCGATGTGCAGATGGCTCCGAGAGATCGCATCCCTAACGTCTCGGCGAGGTCGCACACTTCAAGACGGTACCGCTAGTGGCTGCGGCGAGTTTGCTGAGGTGATGTTCCTCTGAACCAGCAGCCCGACTGTTCTATGCACGGGTCTGGTGGGCGGGGCAGGCGAACCCTGATGGATGGGCCGTAGCCACCAAGTTCTTCGCATGGCCGGTTCGCTGTTGCGGTGATTCCCATCGTCAACTATTTTGACGGTGGTGGTCATCATTATGGGGCTGTGCGAACGCAGGGAAACATCGATAGTGGTCATACTGAGTTGCGAACATCGCCCGTGATTGGCGCGGGTCGACGCAGCCGAGGAATGGATCGATGCAGACGCAGCCCGAAGTCTTGAAGTCGCCCGCTATAATGTCGCCCGCCATAAAGTCGCCCGCCATGAAGAAGCGTGGCAAGGGCACTTGCCGAAAGTGCTGGCATGCCCTTGGCGAATCCGAGAGCTGCAAAACGTGCGGTGAAGTTTATGCGCGGGTCGAATGGTTGATCTGCGCGGCGGTCATGGTCTCGATGGTGGTCGCGGGCGGATTGTATTCGATGCTCTGAGATAGGGTCTTGCTCGCTAGTGCTCGTCGCGCATGCCGCCGGATTCCTCGCACCGCTGCAGCAGCTTTACCTAGTGGACACGGATGCCGACCAGCCATGGGAGCAGCGCGATCGCGGCCTCCCAGCACGTGTTATCGACGAGCAGACCAGCTACCCAAGCTGTGGCCGGTCGTTCACGTACCGCTGACGACGTAGCCGTCAGCAATGCGACTCCAGAGCAATCGATCGGCGACGGGTAGCAGCGTGCGGCGCAGATACATGCTTGCTGGCTCCAAGCGGCGACTGCGATCTAAGGCGTTGCTCTCTTGACTGAAGAGTTGCAGCAGCAATTCGTCGATGAGCACAACCTTGCAACAGTTGCTGCCGAGATCGTCGATTAAGAACGGCAGCAGTTCGAGGCCAACAGCACGCGCGACAGGGACGACAAGCATGCCGCTGTGGGTCGCATAGCGGCCATCTAGTAGCGGCTTCAGCACGCGTTTCATTCGTTGCGGGTCGCCTGATGCCAACTCCAGCGCCTGGTCGTACAAGTAGAGTGTGTCGGCTGATTCTTCGGACGAGTCTCGCCATGTCTTCAGGTAGCGCGTCACATGCGGTTGGTGCCATTGAATGATTGCTGCAACGTGCCACGCGTTGACCCCATCTTGCCCGGCGAGGAACGCAGCCGTAACGTCACCATCGAATAAGGCCTCACGCACTGCCTTTTCGTCCCTGAGGCTTTCTAGGCCACTCGCGCAATCAAACGGCAAGCCAAGAGCGACGGCGAGCGCTGGCAGTTCCGCAGTTCTGGAGTCGTTGGCCCGGGCGCGGAGTAGTTCTCGTACCCGTGGATCCTGGCCGCGGGCCAACCGCTCGAAGGCATGGTCGATGGTCCAATGATTGTCATCGAGGAACGCTACGAGTTGCTCAAGCCGGGCAGTGTCACCGACGCGAATTAGCAGCTCCGCGCACAGGTCTCGAACCTGCTTGTCGTCGCAGTCGAGACCTTCCCGCAGCCGCGCGACGAACGGCTCTGGCCGCGTTACCTCAAGGAACGCCCAGGCACCGCCATGGCCGATGTGCTCATCCTGATGCTCGTCAGGTTCTTGCGCCGAAAACAACTCGCTCGCCGGTAACTGCAGCAGCGCATCAGCCATGCGCACCGTCTCGCAACCCGGCAGGTTCCAGACCATGGCACGCAGTAGCGGCGTCCGCACCTCGGCGGCTCGCAGAAGCAATGGCTCTAGCGCCGCGAACATGTGCTGCTCGCACGGTGGTACAGCCCACGAATCGTAATCGTAGGCCAGCTCGCCGCGCACCCATGCACCTAGATCACCGACAATCTGATGCGCTCGATCATTTGGCAACGTGAGCAGTCGCTCGAAGAAGGCCAATCGCTGCTCCGGCGAAGCGACCGCCAAGCCATACGCCAGCGCTGGCCCTTCACCTGCCAGCAACTGCGCAAGTGCTTGCTCGTCGCCGCGTCGAGCTCGCGCTGCTGACCAACACGTTGGCGACACGAGTTTTGGCGCCGGGCCTTGCAGCAATTTGCGCGAGGCCTCGTCGTGCATCGAACCCAGTGCCCAAGCTGCCGCCTCGCATATGGGGAGCTCAACGAGCAACAGATCTCGCAACAGCGGCAGGTCCGCGGCCTCAGGTCGACTTGCGACGAGCCAGCGGGCGCACGGCACCAGCGGTATGGCCGCTGATTCAGAATGATTGAGCTCCGTCAATGCAGCCCGCAACATCCTTGGCATAGAAGCGGTGGATGCCTCGTTCTCGCGCTCGAACTCGCGCCCAGCCAACCGCAGATACGTGCCAATGAGCAGCTCCACATGCAATCCGCTGTAGTACGCCGTCATGTCCGCATTGGCTAACGCGCCACTGCGAACCTCACCCTCACTGGCGATCGCCAACGCACACATTGCTTCGATGGCATCAGGCCGCACCATGCGGTGCAGTGCGCCGAGGAACGCGACCGCCTCGGCTTCGGGCAAACGCGGGATCACATCTACTAGCGCCGCGAAGTCGCCGCTGCCGATCAGTGGCGTCGCTGCCTCCCAGTCGATCGGGCAGTCCACGTCAGCCAATCGCGGCACCACGATCTCTGCCGCATGCCGCAGTTCGGGAACCGGCAAACTATCGTGCGACATGAACGCGACGGTGCCAAAGACCACGCG
>JBNMNW010000179.1:0-11904 GCA_051278165.1 Planctomycetota bacterium
GCCGTGAGCGTCACGTCCGTGGTCGAGGACGCAACCGACGCTGTGTACGCGAGAGTTTCGGGGGTGAACGCCGGGGTCAACGTCGCACCGGCAAACCCGAGAATCGACAGGCTTGGAACCTGTGTGGCATCGTCGCCACCACCGCTACTACTGCAGGCAGCAAGGAACAATGAGAACATGAGCAGCAGCTGCTTCGTATGCGCACGAAATGATGTCATCGGTAGAGGGCTCGTTTGGAGGAACGGATCAGGAGATGCCACCACTGGCGGCGGCTACCACCAATCCGTCGTCCACGCCTCAGCACGACACGGTTTCTGACATTTCCGCCAACCGCCATCCCGCAGCGACTACCAGATCACTTCGCATCAAAAGCACGCGCGATCTAGGTCCGCGTACAGAGGTCCCGGCACACACGGCTCATGCAATTCCAGCCAAGGTGCCACTGCTGCCGATGCCACGGTCCGTAGCAGCCGCGGCCCTACGAGCACGGTCGCGCGACCGCTGTTCGTCTCAATTACCGATGACGATCGTTGCTGCGTTCGACGCTTCGAGCACGGGATAGCCGAGAAGGTTCCATCCTTGCACGTAGAGGGTGAATCCCGACAGCGCGGCGTTCGATGGGATAGCCAGGTTCGCGTAGGAACTCATACTGTGTGGAATCAACACGTCTGGCGAGACGAGCACCTGGCAAGACAACGGGCTTGGTACCACTACCGGCAGTGGGACACCGGCCCACGATGTGTTCGAAAAGCCATAGGCCAACAGCGTGAAGCCAGTGGTCTGGCTATTGCTGACGAACCGGAATCCGTAGTTCTGACCGACCGTCGGTCGTGAGCCGCCGGGACGCATGAACGTTTGCGTATAGTTGCACATCGGACCGAACGGTCGGAAGGAGCCATCGAACTCACCGGGCAGATCCTTGGCAACGATTTGCAGGGCACCATGTTCTTCCGAGCCACTGAATTGGTATTGCACGCCGATCAGAACGGCCGGTCGGGAGGAGGCACTGGCGCCGGGATGCACCGCGAGTGCCGAGCCAAACGACTCACCGACCTCCTGACCTTCACGCGTGAACAAGAGGGAGCCCTGGAAGCTCGAGTAGGCGCGCACGAAGCCGCGACCGCTGGTATCTCCGATCACAAAGTCAGCGAGGCTATCGCCGTCAAAGTCGACACCACCGGCAAGCGCGCCATTGCCCGTTACAGGCGTGCTGAACAAAACCGCGCCGTCGATGCCGGATAACACATGCACGGTGGAGAGGCTCATAGCGAGCACGTCTTCATAGCCGTCGCCGTTGGTATCGCCCGCGGCGGCGATCTTCGAGAATCCGCTGACGCTCCACACAGGCGGCGCGCCGAAGTCATGCAGCGTGACCGTGCCAGCCGACAGTGTGGCCAACCGCCGGTCCCCTGATCCCGCGCCTTCCCGCACCGAGACGACTTCCGTTGCCGCTGCCACCATCGTCGTGGAGTTGTTGATGCCAGAGAGCACATACAAGTTGCCGGAGGCGATGTAGGCAAGGTCCGTGTATAAGTCGCCGTTCCAGTCCCATGCCGTGGCAATTCCCGTGGCAGAGGCAGCAAACTGCCAGATCACTGCTCCCGTGCTACCGGAGAACACTACGATGGCGTTGCTGCCGATCGCGATCACGTCGGGTATAAGATCCCCATCGACCGATCCCGCCAAAGCCACAGCCATTCCGACACTGCCAACGCCGGGTGCGAAGCAGTCGAGGATCGGGGTACCCGTTTGTCCGGAGACTAACTGCACACGCCCGCTTGTTTGCGCTCCGATCGAGTCCGGATGGCCGACCGCGATGTCGTCCCAACCATCACCGTCAACATCGCCGATCGTGCAGACACTGCGGCCATAGCTACCGTAGGCGATAGTGCCCCCAGAACCCGGTGAAAACAGCTCGTGCAAAAGGCGCCCCTCTTGGGCGAGCGCGGCGGCCGAGAACAGTAGAGAGGCTACGAGGGCCTGTGGAATCTTGCGGTGCATCATGACGAAGCAGGGTAGCGCGGGGATGACGCGTAGCTAGCCGCTCAGTGCGCTAGTCCTACAGTTCACATCCGTCCCCCCGGGCCACGGCAAGACACGGTTTCTGCTTCTTCCCCATCACGTTTGGCGCCAGCACGATTGCTACGCCTGCAACAGGCATCTCCCTGGGATTGCGCAGAGCAAGATCGTGTCCTGGATACCGATCACGCATTCTTCTCGAGAATCCACGTCGCAACAACGTTGCTGCTGACGGACTACCGTTAGCGCGTCACCTGAGATCGTGGTTTGACCCAACCATGGCGCGCGCTTGGTCGCGCGACGAACGTGCGCATGACGCGAGGTCCAAGCGGACCTCGGTAGGACTCCCAGCATGACAGACAGACCCTTCGAGCTTCCGCGCGACGACCATGACCAGCCAGCGGCATCGGTTGACGCGAATCCGACCGTCGAGGCATCGGCGTCTCATGGCGTGGGTAACGACGCCGCAACGAACCAGCGCCCGCGACGACCAGAGACCATCGGTCGCTACCGCATTCTGGGCGAAATCGGCGAAGGCGGAATGGGCACAGTCTACAAGGCCGAGCAGGACTCGCCGAGGCGTACCGTGGCGCTGAAGGTGATCCGCGCCGGACTTGCCAGCGACAGCATGCTCCGCCGCTTCGAGGTCGAGGCCCAGGTGCTCGGCAAGCTCGACCACACCGGCATCGCGACGATCTTCGAGGCCGGAACGTTCGGTGAAGGTGCGGGAGCGCAGCCCTACTTCGCAATGGAGTATGTCGAAGGGCAACCGCTGACCGACCATGCCGAGCAGAACAAGCTGGGGACGAGGCAGCGCCTCAAGCTACTTGCCAAGATCGCCGATGCCGTACAGCACGCGCACCAAAAAGGCGTGATCCATCGCGATCTGAAACCCGGCAACATCCTGGTCACCGGCGACGGCGACATCAAGATCCTGGACTTCGGGGTCGCGCGCGCCACGGACGCGGACATCAAGACCGCGACGCTACAAACCGACATCGGACAGTTGCTCGGAACGATCCCTTACATGAGCCCCGAGCAGGCGTCCGGCGACCCGGACGATCTGGACACCCGCAGCGACGTCTACGCTCTGGGTATCGTCGGCTACGAATTGCTCACAGGCCAACTGCCATACGACCTGGATCGCTTGATGATCTTCGAGGCTGTCCGCAGGATCCGAGAGGAGGCGCCGGCGCCGATGAGCTCGTTCAACCGCACGTTCAAGGGGGACGTGGAGATCATCATCAACAAGGCACTGGTCAAGGAGAAACAACGTCGCTACCAGAGTGCGAGCGACCTCGCCAGCGACATCCAACGCTACCTGAGCAACCAACCGATCGAGGCACGAGCCCTGAGCACGTGGTATCAGTTGAGCAAGTTCGCGCGGCGCAACAAAGCGGTCGTGGCAGGTCTCGCGATGGTTCTGCTGGTGTCCGTTGCTGGCACGCTGGTGTCGCTCAACTACGCAAGCGGTGAGGCGGACCAGAAGCGAATCGCAATCGAGAACGCCAAGGTCGCCCGCAAAGCCGAGGCCGAGGCGCTGCGTGAATTGACGAGGGCTCGCGAGGTCAAGCGTCTCATCACGACCATGCTCGCCAGCATCGATCCAGAGCTGGCACAAGGCAAGGACACCACCCTGCTCAAGATCATGCTCGACAGCGCATCCGAACGCCTGCGACTCGGTGAGGTCAAAGACGAGTTGGTTGCGGCGGACCTTCACGGCGTCATCGGCAAGACCTTGAGCCGCCTGACCCAGACGGAAGAAGCTAAGGATCACCTCTTGAAGGCACACGAGATCCTGACCCGCCGTCTCGGCGAAGATCACCCGACCGCAATGACTGCGACGACCCACCTCGCCATCGCGCATTATCTGGGCGGCAAGTACGGTCAAGCAGAGACCCTCTTGGTCCCGAACCTCGCGCGCCAGACTCGGTTACTGGGCGAGGACCATCCGCACACGCTGGTAACGATGACCAACCTCGGTCGGCTCTACCAGGTCGACGGGCGGCTCGGAGATGCCTTGCCACTGCTGCGCAAAGCCCTGACGCTGATGCGGTCCCTGTACGACGATGAGCATCCTGACGTTCTTCGCGTGATGTACAACCTCGCGTTCCAGTACCGCAGGATGGGGCGTCTAGCCAAGTGCGAGGAGCTCATGCTCCTCGCATTGCCCAACAGCCGAACGTCGTTCGGGGAGGAGCATCCAATCACGCTGATGGTCACGACCGAGCTCGCGAATGTCTATCGCCAGCAGCGTCGCTTCGCCGAAGCAGAGCCTCTTTACCGCAGGTCGCTGGAAATCAGCAAGAAGCTGTTCGGGGAAGAACACACGTCGCCCGCAGGAACCATGCTCAGCCTCGCGAACATGCTCCGCGACAACGGCCGCTGCCAGGATGCGGACCCGCTGTATGCCACAGCCTTGACGACCCTCACGGCATTGCTGGGAGATAGCCATCCGACCATCGCGACTGTCTCTTTCGGCTTCGCCAGGTCCTGCGAGGCGCAAGGTCACTTCGAGGACGCCGAGCGGCTCTTCCTCAAGGCCCTAGAGGTCAGGAAGGCCGCACAAGGCCGAGATAATCCGCAAACGGTGATCCTGATCGAGAACCTCGCGATGTTCTATCTTGAGCAGGGCCGCAGCGAGGAGGCGACAGCGTTCTACCGCGAGCTGTTCGCGATCCAACTGCCCAAGGCCGAACTCGCCACGGCGGACCTCGCCACCCTCAGCAATGCGGCTTGGATGCTGCTCGCGTGCGAGATCGAAGCGCTTCGCGATCCACCTCGGGCGCTACAGTTTGCCGAACGGGCCTGCGCAGCTGCGACAAGTGCCGAGAGCCCCGATCTGTGGGACCACCTGTACACGCTCTCGGGCGCGCAGCACGCCGTGGGTCAAACGACTGCGGCCATACAATCGGGAAAGCGCGCCATCTCCTTGCTCCCAGAGACAACCGACAAGGAGACCCTCGCCGAACTGCAGGCCAGCGTGGCCGAGTATGAGGCCGCCCTCAAAACCGGAACGAAGGCCGCCGACCAGACCAGCGACGAGAACGGGCGATAGCGGCTGTTCAGGCGGCACACCCCAATTCTGAGAAGCCCGTCTTGGCTGGACACCGCAAGACGGACTGGCAGTAGCGGACGCAACGACAACTAGCAGCGGAGGTGCAAAGCCTTGGCGAGCAAGAGCTGCGCATTCTCGACGTCGACTTGACCGGTTGGATGCCTGGTAAACTCGAGGCATCTCTCGCGCAAGACGACCTCAGGGGTGTAGGTAATCGTCGCCGGGTAAAGCGTGAGCAGGAGGTCGCCAAGAGCAACGCGACTCACGTGGATCCGAGTGACGCTGCCGATCGTGCGACAGCGCACAAGAGCGTCGTCAACGCATTGTTCGAGCTAGAGGAACCGTACCACACCGTTGTGTTGCTGCGCTTCTTCGACGACCTCGAGCCGACGCAGATTGCCGCGCAAGTCGGGCGCCCGGTTTCGACCGTGCGCACGCAACTGCAACGCGGTCTCGCACAGTTGCGTGACAAGCTCGACCAACGCTTCGGCGATCGAAGTGCTTGGTGCGCGGCGTTCCTACCGTTGCTCACGCGCAAGCAAGCTGCAGCTGGTGTCCCTGTCCTCGCAATCACTGGGAGTCTGGCTATGTGGAAGATACTTGCGCCCGTTGTGGCACTACTGGCGGCGTTGTTAATCGGCATGCAAGCGATGTGGACCAATAGCGAGCCGCCGGTGCCGAGCACCGGTTCGACAGTGCCTGCGGTGGAGGTCGCAACGACGGATAGAGTCGAGCCCCAGCGCTCGCCCGTTCCAATGAGTGAGACCCCCGAAGCGAAGCCGACACCCGCAGCACCCATTCCTGCAGACGGCGGCCTACACGGTCGCGTCGTCACGCCCGATGGCGTTGCGATTCCTGGCCTGTCGATCGCCTATCACAATCCTCGCTCGCCGCGACTCGTTGGCCGGCGACTCAGTGTCGGCAACACGTCGATGAATCTCGACCAGCCTGGCCTGCGCGACCAGCTGAGCACACCCGCAGGCATTCAATCGTTTGCGCGAGAGTTTGGCTGGCACTCCCGAGCTGTCGTCACGTTGCTGTCCGGCGGCAAGATCAAACGCCGGCGAGCAGTGAGCGATGGCTTTGGTCACTTCTCATTCGCGAAGGACTACGAGGTGAGCGACCTGCATGTTGAGCGGGACGGGCTGATGCTCTACGGAACCGGGGCGTTGCATGGCGACGACCGCACAGATCCTGTTTAGCCGTTCTGTCGGTATCAGTGACGACAACGGACTGTTCGAAGTCGAACTGAAAGGCAGCAGCGGCAATGGCGACCTGATCGCGTATGCGCGCGACGTGCAGCCTGCGATCCTGCCGGACTTCGCCAAGCAGCTGGCCAAGAACCCATCACTGGCGCATAACATCGTGCTGAATCTCGGGCCGAGCACCTTGTCGATCTCGGGCCGCGTTGTCGATGCGAGTGGTTCCCCCATCCGGAACGCGGTAGTGGTGCTTGACGATGGCATCGCCGACGGCAACAGCTATCAATGGATTGAGAACAGCATCAGCGGCCAACGCGGCCAGGGTGAGAAAACGGATCGCGCTGGCCGCTTCACCTTGAAGGGACTGTCGGACCGCAACTACAACGTTCGCGCAATCGACAAGGCCGGCGTCGTGGTCTTGGAATCCGGGCCGGTTCCCGCCGGCACCAAAGACCTCGTGCTACGCACGCCTAAGCAACCACACAGACGCATCGAAGGTGTGCTTGTGGATGCGAATGGTGCGCCAATCGTTGGAGCGCGACTGGGCATCAAGGCCTACCTGTTTCGAGTCGCTAACCGGGCCCAGTATGAGACCATCGGGGTCCCGATCGAAAGCGGGTCAGACGGCTACTTCGTAATCGAGAAGTGCCCTATCGAGCACATCGACATCTGGATCGGCGGAACGGGCATCAAGACGATGGATCTTGAGATTCCGGCCGGCGATGCCCCTGCCAGGGTCGTTGTGCAGCGACTCTTCAAGTTCGTCCCACGCATCACCGGCGATGGCACTGCCGATCACTTTGCGGTGCTCGATGCCGAAGGCAACCGCATGACTTCAGCCCGCCATTCACCTGGCATGACGAGCCATAACTATGTGCACGATATCGTCGCCGACAACAGCCCGTTCTATGAGGTTGACGATCGCGCGACCCAGCTACTGTTACTCAAGGGCAAGACGTTAGTGCGGCGTGTGCCACTCCACTTTCGGCCGCTCGAGCTCAACGTAGTCGACATCTAAGAGTGTCGGCGGTTCAAAGTACAGTCCGAACCAGCGGACGCGCGCCTCCGCCCGCAACGGGCATCGAGCCCTCGCCATGCACGGTGTCGATGCAGGTACGGCGCAAACTGATAAGCTTGATGAAGACAGCCGGTCGCGATTTCCGTCGGCGAGAGCCGAGAACGTGGAGAACCCAAATGCATCGATTGACGCCGATTTCCCTCGCCGCAGTGAGCTTGCTCAGCGTGGCACAGGCACAGACCATCTGGTACCCACCGCCCTTTGTCAGCCTCGCGCCTTGGTTTGCCCAGGCCGCGCCGGGCGACATTATCCAGCTCAATATCGATCATCCGCACTTCGCGCTCAACAAGGGGCTGACCTTGCTCGGGCCGGTCGGCGGCGGCTTGATCGGCAACCAGAATTTCCAGGTCTGGCAATCGCAGATCGATGTTCCGATTGGGCAGGCGGCGCGGCTGATCGGTGTCGACTTTGCTCCGGTCTGCTATGTCTCGGGGGACTGCTGGGGTGGCAGCGTCACGGTTTCGGGAACTGTGACCTTCGATGACTGCAGATTCTTCGGCGTGCACGACGACGAGGCCGTAATCGTCGCGGATGGCCTGACCGTCATGCAGGACTGTGAGGTCACATGCGAAGGCAACGGCTTGGTCGGCGGTCCGGCGATCCGCGTCGCCTCATCCGCGACGTGCGTGCTCACTTCCTGCACGCTAGTCGGTGCCGACTACGACAACGACGGGCCAACCAACTCCGACTCGCCGGCCGGGGCGGGCGTCGAACTGCAGGGTCGGCTGATCGCATCGCATTGCAGCTTCTTCGGCGGCAACGGCGGCCACTCGCCGTGGCAAGGATTGACGTACGCAGCCGCGCCCGGCATCCGCTGGTTGGCCGGTGCGGCCTATGTGACCGATTGTACCGTCACCGGTGGGGACGCCGGCGGTTGGCCACAACTTGGCCCCGGTGCGCCCGCCGTCGCAGGTATCGCCAACGTCGCGCGAACCAATCTCATACCGGGTCAGGGCCAGCCAGTTGGCGGCCCGTCGGCAGGCGTTGTGCCGGCCCCTACCATGGTCGGTATCCGGCGCATCGGTGTGCCGATGCAGGGCAGCACCTTCACGGTGGTTGCGGATGCCGGCTCGTCAAACGGGCTGCTCGCGATACTGGTGAGCTTTCAGCTCGAAGAGTTCCTGATCCAGCCGCTCGTCGAACCACTGTTGCTCGGGCTCGGCCCGTTCATCGTGTTGAACCTGCAAGTGCCGGCCGCCGGCACCACGGTCTCCGGGAGCATTGCGGTTCCGACCACCGCGTCGCTCGTCGGCAGCGACGTCTGGCTGCAGGCGATCCAACTGACCGGGTCAAGCATCCGCGCTTCGGCCTCGGTCGGCGGCACGATTCGCTAGGGCATAGGAAACACAAGCTGCGGCTCGGACCGCCCGAAGCCCACTCAGCGACAATCCCACCCCCGCGACAGTTGGCTGGCTCGGGGCGTGATCGCCGCGCGTGATGGCGGATGGCGGCGACTGGGTCGCTGTGGGGAGCGCTGTGTTTATGGGTGGGATTTCGGGCGGAATGCCCGGTGGGGTCACTGTGAAACGGGTGGGTCAGACCGGGTGTCGTTGGGGTGGGATTGTGGCTGAGTGGGGTTCGAGTGGTCCGAACCGCAGCTTGAATTACCTGTGCGCTAGGAAGCTTGGAGATGGGGGATGAATGAGCTGAATCACTGAAACCATCTTTGGAGTCCGATGGGTATCTAATCCCATCCGGTCAAGGTTGGCTGCCAGCCGGAAGCGAGTCTTGCGTGGTGCAGGGGTGACCCTGGCTGCGAAGCGTAGACAGCGTGGTTGCAGGCTGTGTGATTGAGTCCCGACTCGGGTGTAGGTAATTCAAGCTGCGGTTCGGACCACTCGAACCCCACTCAGCCACAATCCCACCCCCGCGACACCCGGTCAAACCGCCCGTTTCACAGCGACCTCACCGAGCATTTCGCCCGAAACCTCACCCATAAACACACCGCTCCCGTGCTATCCAGAAAATCGATCGCGCTTCCGTAGAAGCAGTTACGGCCGCGACTCGAAGCCGATAATCGGCCCACATGGTTGCCAACCTTCCCCTGAAGCTGCTCCTCATCACGTTCGCGGGCTTCGTCAACCGTGATCATTCGCGACTGATCGCCTACCTGCTGGAGGAGAACCGGGTCTTCCGAGAACTCCAAGGTGGCAAGACCCCGAGACTCAACGACGACCAGCGCCGACGACTCGCCGCGAAAGGCAAGCCGCTCGGCCGACGACTGCTCGACAAGGTCGCAGGGATCGTCACGCCGGACACGATCCTCAGATGGCATCGCAGACTGATCGCTGAGCACCACACCTAACCGCACAAGAATCGTGTTGGTCGACCCGGAATCATGAAGGCCATCCGTGAGCTGACCATTCGTATGGCAACCGACAACGCTGGCTGGGGCTACTTGAGGATCCGAGGCGAGTTGAAGAAGGTCGGGCATCGCGTCGCGAAGACAACCATCGCCACGACGCTGAAGAACAATGGCATTGCGCCGAGCCTTGATCGCCCGACCACTTGGTCGACGTTTCTGAAGTCTCATGCTGACGTCATCCGTGCCGCTGACTTCTTCACCGTCGACGTGTGGATGAAGCGTGGGCTCGTCACGAACTACGTCTTCTTCGTGATCCATCACGCCACGCGCATGGTCGAGATCGCTGGCATCACTCCGAACCCGAACAGCGCGTTCATTGCTCAAGTTGCGCGCAACCTGACCGATCAAGTCGACGGCTTCCTGCGCGACATGAAGTATCTGATCCGCGACAACGATGCGCTGTACACCAAACAGTTCGTTCGCATTCTCAAGGATGCCGGCACCAAGGTTGTTCACACAGCCATCCAAGCGCCGAACATGAACTCTCGGGCGGAACGGTGGGTGCTAACCGCCAAGAGCGAATGCCTGAACAAGATGATCTTGTTCGGCGAGCAGCATCTACGGCGCACACTCAACGAACTCGTCGCGCACTACAACCAAGATCGCCCGCACCAATCGCTCGGCAACAACCCGATCCAGCCCCGGCCAGGTGAACCGCCAACCGAAGGCGAGATCATCGTTGATGAGCGACTCGGCGGTTTGCTTCGCAGCTACCGCCGCACGGCCTGACCGCCAGGGTCCTCGTGACAAACTGGTTGCCAACTTCGATCCGATCCACCGCTCTGAGAGTTCGGCCGAAACCAACGATCAGTCATTGGTCATCGGCGCGTTTCGAATGGCCAATTCCACCCAAAACGGCCTCGGCTGCATTTCCGGACACCACGAGCTCTAGCGGAATACAGAGCAAGCATCGCCTGTCGAGCACACTGGCTACAACGCAAACGGCCGCGCCAGCCAAAGGCTAGCGCGGCCATTTGCAGGCTCGCGTCAGCCGCGAGCCGCTGAGAGTCAACGACTAGAGGTCGCCGACCGTGCCTTCGAGGCCGTTGGACACGACGATGTTGGCACCGTTCACGAGGCTCAGGCCCAGCGACTGCCCGGACAACACCTGACCGATGAGGGCCGGGTTGTTTGGCAAGGTGATCGAAACCGTCGACGAACCAGCAACGTTGGCGGCCGAGAGGCTGCCGAGCAGGTTGTTGATGTTGGCATCGCAACCAGGGGCGTTGATGCCGATGCTCGTCAGCGGCAGGCCAGCGGCCATACGGCTACCGAAGAACGTGATCGAGATCGGCGACACCGCGTCGATGCCGGTGGTGACGAGGTCCCAGTTGGTGCCGATGATCGGGCGGGTGCCGCCAGCGAGCGTCAGGTCCGGGATGAATGCACCCGTGGTGATGACTAGCGCCGCGACGGCGGTCAGGTCGGTCGCGCCCGGGTCGGTGGCGCCGTTGCCGGTGCTGAAGCCGACGATACCGGTCGGAGAACCGATGGTGCCGTACTTGAGCTCGATGGTGCCGCTCGGGTTCAGCGAGACTTGGATCGTGTTCAGGCTGGTCGTGGAGCCCCATGTCGGCACGTCCGTGAACGTGATGTGGAAGACGCCAGCGCCATCCAATTCAGCCGTGCAGTCACCGGAGGCAGCCGAGTTCGGCTCCAGGTCGTCCCAGAAGAACGCCAGACGCGTCTGCTGCGAGAGCAATTCGGCGACGGTCTCGGTGAAGTCGCCCGGCAGACCGGATTGGAAGCCGATGTAGCCGTTCGAGCCGAGGTAGACTTCGTTGAGCACACCTTGTGGGGTGGGCAGGCCGAAGGGCAGCGGCAGCGCGACGACGACGTCGTCACCGAGGCCGAGGTCGGCACCGGTCGGGGTGTAGAACGGCGTCGCGCCGGGCACGACCACGTAATCACTACCCGTCCAGGACAGCGTGTAGTTGGTGTTGGCGATGTCGACCGGGTTGGCCGCGTCGAACACTTCGTAGAAGGTGCCGTCGACGATGGCCGAGCCACCACAAGCGGTGCCGAATACCTGGTTGACTGCGGCCGTGCCAGCACCAACGCTGTAGTAGATGTTGGCGTTGAAGTTGCGCGGGTTGAAGAGGCTGCCAAACGGGTACGAATGGCCGGTGCCTTCGAGGATGGTCAGGTCGCCGTTGGAAGCCAGCACACCTTGCGGCGTGAC
>JBNMNW010000180.1:0-11866 GCA_051278165.1 Planctomycetota bacterium
GCGGCAAGGGCATTCGTGGTTGGAAGAAGCTGCACCTCGGTGTCGACGGCGATGGCGTGATCGTCGGCCAGCGATTGACTGGTGCGAGTGTTGATGACGGCAACGTTGGCGTCGATCTTGTGGGGCGTCGATCTTGTGGGTGACGTGCTAGGCAAGGTCCGTAGGGTCACCGGCGACGGTGCATACGATAGTCGCGCGTTGTCTGACGCAGCTTCGAGCCGACACGCGCCGACGAGACTCTTGATGAGGGCAAGGAGCTGGGTGATTCAGGGCATTGAGTCGTCTTGACAGGGGACCCGACGCGCGCCACTCTGTCGTCTGTGAGCCCGCTCACATGCGGGCTTGAGGCCGCCTACAGGGTCTTCGGTAGCCCCCAGAGCGCATTCGAGAATCTGGGTTCTCAGCTCATCTCCGTTCGGATCCCCTAGAGTGTCGAGAGGAGTTCATCCGCGTGAAGCTGATTTCTATCGAGCCGACGCCCAACCCGAACAGCATGAAGCTGAACCTCGGGGAGAGTCTCCCGAAGGGGATGAGCCGGACCTACACCACCGAGCAAAAAGGCGACTGCCCCGACTACATCGCGAAGCTCTTGCAGATCCCGGGGGTGAAGAGCCTGTTCCACATGGACGACTTCATCGCCGTCCAGCGCAATCCCCGCACAGATTGGCAGAGCCTCCTGGCGCGCGCCCGGCAAGCGTTTGACCAGGCGGAAGAGTCCACAGAAGACTTCACAGACGACTTCACAAACGACTTCAACGGGGCCGCAGGTGAACTCGCAGATGAACTCGCAGGTGCACTCGACGATGCCTTCGGCGAGGTGCGTGTCGAGGTGCAGGAGTTCCGGGGCATTCCGATGCTCGTGAAGGTCTCTGTCGGTGTGCAGATGCACCGCGAGGCGCTGCCCGAGCGGTTCACAGCGACGGTCAACAAGGCGGGGCGGTCCTCACCTAACATGCTCGCCGAACGCAGGTGGGTCGATCAGGGAGCGCGCTACGGCGAGTTGACAGAGATCGCGCGGGAGGTCGTTGAGGAGATCGACATCGCCTTCGATGACGAACGGCTCGAAGAACTCGTGAGACAGGCCTTCGCCGACGGGACGGATCCTTGCGGATTGGCGGCCGGCGACGAGCCGAGGCCGGAAGTGCAGCTGAGGCAACTCTCAGACGATCCGGATTGGCGGGTGCGCTACGCCGCCCTCCAGAGGATCAGGCCGCGATCGGATTCCATTCCGGCATTGACCCATGCCATACGGGATCCGAAGTCCTCGATTCGCCGGTTGGCGGTGGTCTACCTCGGCCTCACCGGCGATCCCGCTGCCGTGCCGCCACTTTGTGACGCGCTTGACGACGAGACGGTGGCCGTCCGCCGCACGGCGGGCGACGCCCTATCCGACCTGGCGGACCCGCGGGCCATCGGGCCGATGGCCAGGGCGCTCCAAGATCCGAACAAACTGGTCCGGTGGCGCGCTGCCCGATTCCTCTACGAGACGGGCGACGAGAGCACCCTGGTCGCGCTTCGGGCCGCGGCGGAGGACCCGGAGTTCGAGGTGGGCATGCAGATCCGGTTGGCGATCGAACGTATCGAGAGCGGCAATTCGGGAGAGGGTCCGATCTGGCAACAGATGACCCGCTGATCCCGCGATGTTGATGCGCAGCCGCGGCGTCACAGCCCTGGACTTGCCTCGCCTTCCCTTCTCTGACCCGAACACCTGGTCGACTTGAACGAGCCCAACGCTCCCGACCCCGACTGGCCGCGCTACTCCAGCCGGGCCTTCCCCCCCTACAGGTTCGTTCCGGGGCGTAGCCCGCACCCGCGCAACGACCCGGCCGGGCACATGTTCGAGCAACCGGAGCCCGACATCGTCGCGCCGCCGCCGGAGCAGTGGCACGAGGACTCGTCGTATCGATACGGGATCGATCTCTTCAACTTCGCTTACTGGTGGGAGTGCCACGAGGTGCTCGAGCAGCTCTGGAACGCCGTTGGTCGAAAGACGCAACAGGGGCTCTACTACCAGGGCATCATCCAGGTGGCGGCCGGGCACCTGAGGCGTTTCGCCGGCACGCTCGAGCCAGCGACTTCGCTCGCCAGCCGTGGGCTAAGCAAGCTCGACGGCCTGTCCGAGATTTACATGGGAGTCCACATACCGCGGCTCCGACGCGACACAATGGACTACTTCGAGGGCCGCCGCGAAGCACCGGTGCTGATCGCGCTTGGCGTCGAGTAGGCCTGCCGCGTGGCGAGGTGGTCTCAGGAGTTCTCAGCCGTGTCGCTACGCAACCACTGATCCGCCTTCGCCGCGAAAACAAAATCGCTCTCGGTGAGGCCATCGATCTTGTCGGGCCAGATAGTGATCTTGACCTTGCCCCCGGAGAGGCAGAGGTCGGGATGGTGGTTCTGCTCGTCGGCGACACGCCAGCCGTTGCCGACCTGTTTGATCAAGCCATCGAGCTCCGCGCCCTTGAGTGGCGGGACGACGCCCTTGCAGGGAATGCACTCCATTTGCGCCAACCTAACCATCGAATCTGCCCCCGAGTTGTCGTGCAGTTCGTGGGTGTGCTGGCATCTGGTGCGAGCATGCGATCTCGGATCGTGCCGCGGGTTGTGGAAGCTGACGAAGGGGAAGAGGCCGACGATGGCGGCACGGATACTGAGGAAGCGCACGCCCAGGAAGTCACCGCGGAGTCCGTTGGGCGACGTGGGCAGCGGCGGCGTGTGCAGCGGCGGCGTGTGCAGCGGCGGCGTGTGCCGCATCGTCCCGGCAAGCGGCGTCGGGGTGGCCTTCGCGACTACACGTGGGCAACGTTTGCGTGCTGTGGGCGTTTGGCGTGAACGTGCTGACATGCCCGCACTGCGGAGGAACAAGGCTGCTACTGGCAGCGATCCAGGATCCGGACTCGATTGAACGGGTGCTACGCGCGAACACCGGTCGATGGCTGGTGCATTAATTGATCCTGAGAACTATTTCGAATACGTCGATGGTAACTTTCAACGTTTAACATTTCCAGCGAGCGTGCCCCCCGAGCACGGGGCCGATACCTTTTCCGAGTCCGGGGCTCGACTGGATCGCAGCGGTGACGAACTTCTTTGCTGCGGTCACCGCGGTGATGAGATCGTTTCCGCTCGCCAACCTTGCGGTGATTGCCGCAGACAAAACGCATCCCGTACCGTGAGTGTGCTTCGTTTCGATATGTTTGGCTGCAAGTTCGTGCGGCCGCCCGTCAGCCCACAACAGGTCGACCCTATTCCCGTCGATGCATCCGCCCTTAATCAATACATTTGCTGCGCCCATCTCAGCCATGATGGCGGCGGCTTTCTCCATCGAAGCAACATCGGTGATCTGGCAACCCGATAGGCGTTGAGCCTCTTGCCGATTGGGCGTGACCAAAAATGCGCGGGGCAACAGCTTAAGCTTCAGCACTTCAACTGCACTGGCGTCGATTAGCGAATCACCGTGCTTACTGATCATGACAGGGTCGACAACCAGCGGAAAAGAAAAGTGCTCTGCTCTAGCGGCCACTGCTTCGATCACCGCTGCATTTCCTAGAGCTCCTGTTTTCGCCGCTGTCGGCGGAATGTCTTCGAGCAATGCATCAAGTTGCGAAATTACAAGCTGGGATGATAGCACTTCCACCGACGTCACCCGCTGAGTGTTTTGAACCGTCAGCAGAGTGACAACGCTTGTCCCATACACACCGTATTGATGAAACGTCTTCAAATCAGCCTGCAGCCCAGCGCCGCCGGACGGATCAGAACCTGCAATGGTCAAAGCGACTGGAATCATTGCAAGTTCTCCAACGGTGCCGAGAAAAAATCTAGCTCGCACTGCATCGCGTATCGATAGGCGTCATGGACCGCTGGACTGTTCGATGCGATTTCGTCCAGCAACGATTCGAGTCGCGCACAGAGTTGCCCGAACTCGTCCCCGGAATAGGTTTTTATCCACTGCTCGTAGGGATGATCTGGTCGCAGCGAAGCTGCAAGTTCATGACCAAGATGCTGGTATAATCTCATGCAGGGAACCATTGCGGCGATGATTTCAGCGAGACTGCCGTGCCAGGAAACTCGGAAAAGAAAATCAGTGTAAGCCTTGGTTGCCGCGTAGGGTTCGACCTCATCTAGGTCGATTCCAAGCGTCGCAGAGTAGCTTTCGTGCAATTCGAGCTCGTCGAATACACCGGCCATCAGTTCGTGGAAGACACGTGCCCGATCGAAGTCATCACACTTCGCGGCTGCCAATGCATACGCTTTCAAAAACGCACGCAAAAAGAACGCATCCTGCGCGACATATCGCCGGAACGCGTCGCGGCCCAGCGTTCCATCGGCCAGTCCTCGCACAAACGGATGTCCGCCAATGCGTTGCGTCAGTGCGGCGTTCTGTTGCCAAAGAGATGCGTGTAACATTGATTTATCCTTCCCACGTCATGCACCAGAAGTCTTGCTCGTGCCGCAAAACTTCGTTGAACTGCCGCTGCTGGATTTCATCCGGTTCGTGGTCGCAAATGCCGAGTAGTTCGGCCACGTATTCGGCAAACAGCGGATTGGACCATCGCTGGATGTATTCGGCATAGGGGCCCGATGGTTCGAGTGAACTCCATGCGCAAAGGTAGGCTGCCTCGACGCCGTACAGGATCGGCAGCAACACTTTGTAGGGTTGCGTGTAGGCGGCGGCAATCAGGTAATCTACGTATCGCCTGCATGTCGGGTGGTTCACTGCATTCAAGTCAAATTGGTGCTCGTGCGCCTTTTGCTCGAACCAATCCAGCTCAGCATTCAAAGCGCTTAGTCCAGCAATCAGAACTTTCTGCGCCGGACGGGGCGTCTTGGCGACCGCGATTGCCTGAAACGCTGCGAGTCCTTTCGCGAATGCGTAGTCCTGAACGAGCCACCGATGAAACGTTTCGGTCGGCAGGTTTTCATCGCCAATGGCGGATAAAAAATCAGCAGTGGTTCCCTTCCGCCACAACTCGCCGGCCCCCAGCACGAGCGGAGACTGTTCAACCAACTTTAGATTCATATTGCGATTTTCCTTCGCGCTAGCAACATCGTGTGAAGAGTGTTCATCATGCAACGTCTTGGCCATCTAACTTTCACGGCATCTGTCAGAACTCACTTGCCACCTCGCGGCCGTTTCGTGTGGTGAGTAAATCGTAGACGACAGCGTAGATGTTTTCTGTAAGAAAGTGAACCGAACCATCGCACAGTAAGTGATTGGCACCGCCGGCATGAAATCTGGACGGTCCCCAGTTCTGGCCGATCGAGTTTGGAAAAATTCCGGCTTGAAAGTAGGACTCAACATTGATCGACATCCCGTCCGCCGCGAAGAGGGTGTAGGCGGTTCAAACTACGGTTCGGACCAGTCGAACCGCAGCTTGAATTACCTACACCCCGAAGTCGCCCCATGCTTGATCAACCAAGATGATCATTACCCCGTTTGGTGGGCGAGTGGCAGATGGAGGTGCTTGGCAGGCACCGAGCGTGAAGAGCGTCACGAATGCACTTCACCACATGGTGCGCGGTCAATGCTCGCCAATCATTTGTGGAGTTGTTCGGCGAGCGATGCTGCTTGACGCGCGCTCGCTACATGTCGTCACATGGCGGATGTGAAACACCTGCCAAGCCTGTCCCTGCTCGTCGTCGTTTTCCTGGCTAGCTGTGGTGACAGTTCTGGCAGCGCCGAGAAAGGCAAGGGCCGTTCCAAAAGGGACCGCGGCGCGGCATCGATGACCTTGGGAGAGACACAGTGGCAAGCGGATAGCGCCAAGGCCAAGTTGCGGAACGGCAATCTGACCATCAGCGCTCGCAACCTGGATATGACGGGTGGCCAAGTCAAGAGTCAGGATCTGACCCTCAGCGTCCCCGACTACAATGGACCCGGCGATTACACCACCGGGTTCAGCGGGTCGCGCTTTATCGGTGTTGGCATCGATGTCGACGCCGCCAAGGCTGCCAGTGGTGATGAGCGGGCGACAAGCGAGGCGGTGACTGATTCGCTATTGGGTGCCAGCCATCTCATGCTGTCGAAGGCGAAGGTGACCATCGTCGCCGCGAGCGATGTGGAAATCTCGGGCACGTTCTCGTGGCAGCCGCCGCAGGGTGTGGTGCAACCGGCGATTCAGGGTGGTACGTTTCGCGCGTTGCTAGCCAAGTAGACCTTGGCCGTGAGGGAGTTCGGGTGGCGGTATCTCGCGAATGCCTGCAGTTGCCATCGGCGAAACCAATGAGAAGCAATCGGGGCTGCCGCAGACCGGTTCAGGAACGACGTTCAAGAACCCCGTTACCCGAGTGCTTCCGCACGCTATCAGCGGCGCTCCAACAGATGCGAAGATGAGAGTGTGTCGGGTGCACCAGGGAGATCACTCTCCCCGGCCTCCCACAGATCCGGACTTGCGGGACGCTGCGCATCCGGCTCCTCTAATCATGGGCTCGCTGCGGGATGATAAGTCGAATGAACGACGCGAGCCGACGGCAGAGGATACCGCTCGATAAGCTGATTCCACCACCCCCCCACGTCTTGCGTGCCTTGTTCGACCGCCAGCGCTTCCATTTGCGCCAGATCTGCAGCACCGCGTTGCGTTGCTGCACGAAGCAGGCCTTCGGCGTCTTGAGGTAGTTGGCGACGATGTGCGCAAAGAGGACCGAACGCATGTCCGACGGGTCGGCATGCGCACTCAGCAGATTGAGCGCCTTGCAGCCAAGCAGCGCCTGCTTCTTGTTCTCATGATCAAACGACAAGGACAGTGACTTTTTGTCGCGGTTGACCACCGAGAAGTGCGACGAGGAGCCGCGAAAGTGCACGCCAACAGTTTCGTCGCCCGACGCCGTAACCAAGCGAGTGCCGTCTGGCGTCCAGGCCAACGAATACACATGCCCCGGTCGCCATGCACGACCTGGTCGCAAAGCCCCAGCAGCGTCGAGCATTCTGGCGGACATGCTCCCTGAGCTGGTCAGTCAGCGATAACGCCGCGAGCCGGCCGCCGGCATCCGGCTCGACGGATTCTTGCACCACCCCAAAGAAACATGAGGGACTTTCCGCCCCAATGTCGCCTATGGATCCGTCGCGTGTGAACATCCTTATGGAGTTGCCCGGGCGGACCGATCCGATGCCAGTCAGGCCCCGGCATCCGGTCTAAGAGGCAACATCGCTCGCATCGCGCCACGACTCAACAACCACCTGTGACTGACGGGCGTGGCCATTGCTAAGCCGCCCCCCCACTTCTCACTAGGTTCCGACGATGCAAACTGATGTGAACGAACGTGCGCCAAAGGCGCGTCTCTGGTCGACGGCCGCGCTGCTGACGCTGTTCACCATGGTCCACGCCGGTTGCGGCTTTGGCACAGCGGGCCTGATGGGAACCTCCTCGAGTAGCGGCACTGCCTCGGGCCAATCCGTTGCATCTGACCTGATCGTGCAGCGGTCGGCGATGAGTCCGGCCCCCATCCTGTTCACCTTGACGGACCAGGAAGGTGACTCCTCCGATGTCGGGATCCGGTATCGCAAGGCTCCCGAGACAACTTTCCGCCCCATCACGCTGGCGGCTGGCAGTTCGCTGAAGGGCGTTCGTGCCGGCACGGTGCACACAGTCGGCTGGAACTTCGCGGCCGATCTGGGGCCGGGCTACCACGAAGGCATCGAGATCCAACTAGACCTCGAAGGCGGGATCTCACCCAGCGTGTTGGGTGGCGTGGTGCAAGGCAACGATGCACCGGTCGTTCTGGCCGCTGGTCCCTCAGCGCCACAGCCCGAATATGGCGGCAACACCGACCTTGCCTTCATGGTCAAAGACAGCGCCGCAGACACGGTGCGGGTCATGGTGCAATTCGATGCGGGCGCCGGGTGGCAACTTGCCCGGCCAGCGGCCACGGTCTCAGGGCAACCTACCCCGGAGTTCGCCGTGCTCGGCGTCTCGACGACCGCCGATGGCAAGGAGGCAACTTTCCGGTGGGATACGAACGTCGACCTGCCGAACTTCGACGGCGATGTGCAGCTGCAGTTTACGCCCGCGGACCAATTCGCCACCGGCACTCCGTTCCCGGCCCAGTCGATCCGCATTGACAACAACGCGCCACCACAAGCGGTGCTCAATGGCGACGAGTTCGCACTTGGCAGAAAGGACCAAGGGCGCATCCCTGTGCCGTTCCAGCTGTTCGATGAAGAATCCGACGAGCTGGACTTCGTGGTGCAATGGCGCGCACTGGGACAGTCGTTTCCTCCGCTGCCGACGACTCCGGCGGCACTGCGCGACCTACTGACCAACCCGCAACGTGCGGCCGAACGACTAGAAAAGCAAATCGCCGTCGAATCGCCATTGGCATTCACGGGTCAAGTCGGCGTGCTTTCAGGCATCGCCTCCAACCAGGTCCGACTTCCGGAAGTAGCAAGCTCCGCGGCTGGATTGCTGGGCTACGACATCGATGGCCGCACGCTGGAGATCCTGCGAGCGACGGCCATCCCAGCGGCGGTGGCGTGGAGCCCGAACCCGCTCAGCAACCCTGTCGACGTTCTGCCACTGGCAGACGGCGTGACGGCACTCGTTCTCGACGCCAATGGACCTTCGGGCTGGCGGGTGCGAGAACTCAAGCTCGCAACCGGCGAAGTGCTCAGCCAGTTTGCATCCGGCGGTGGCTCACCAAAGACGCTCGCGATCTCCCAATCGGGAACACGTGTGTTCGTCGCGTCGAACACCATGTTGTTCCGCTTTGACAGCGAGTTCGGCACCCCGCTCGGTGCGATTGCACACGGCTTCGCCGATGGCGCACGGGGCCTCGCGGCGTTGGGCACCGACGTGGTGGTCGCAACCGGCGACGACAAACTCTTGCGCATCGACTTCGGTACGACCCTAGTGGTGACGCTGCTCGCTCAACTCAGCACGCCGTGGGGCGTGGTCGCGGATCCGCTCGCCGAAGGCAGCATCTACCTTGCCGAACGCGGTGCCAACCGAGTCGTCACCCTCGACCTCGACAACATGCGTTCGCGACCACTCGCAGCGCTCGCGGCACCCGGTCTTGGCGCACTCGCCTTGCCGCGTCCCGCTGCCCTCGCATTGGAAAACCACGGCGCGCGGTTGCTGGTGATGACGCAGCCGTCGCTGCCCGGACCCGCATCGCTGCGCACGCTCGATCTGCGCAGTCCGCGCGACCTCGACAACCCGACCAATGGCGTCGCCGATCCGTTGGTGCGCGAAGTCGTGCAGTTCTCCGAGCCACAGGCGCCACTCGCGCGCATCAGCACGGGTCCAGACCGCTTGCGCGCCGTCAGCTTGGCGGGCGTCGACCGCCTGGCACTCGGCGGCGGCGTTCGCAATCGCTTTGCCATCATTGCCGAGTCGCAAGCAGCCGGGAGTCTTCCTCCCTACTCACCAAGCACGCAAGCCGTCACCTTGACGGCAAACCTGACTCCGAGCGAGCGGCCCGAGCGAGGCGCGCCATGGCGGATCCAGGTGCCGTTGCGAGGCAAGAGTAGCCCCGAAGGCCGGCGCCGCTTGTTTGTGTGGGACACCACCGGTGTCCGGGCTACCGATCGTGTGCAGATACGCGTGCTGCCGATCGATGGCGACGTCGGCACCAGCGTCGCCGGCACGCAGTTCAAGCCGTTCAACAGCTCGTTGTTTCGCGCCGCGCCCGTGATTGCTGGAACGATCTCTCGAGAAGACGCGGCCATGGCGGACCTCGATGGCGATGGCGACCTCGACCTCGTCACAACCAACTCCAACGACCAGCTGGCAGTGCATCTCCAGACCGCACCGGGCGAGTTTTCAACGCCGATCGCTCTCCAGACCGGCGACAATCCGCAGCATATCGTCGCCGCCGACCTGAACGGCGATGGCCTGCTCGACCTGGTCTCGGCCAACAAGGACAGCGACGACCTGTTCGTCATCTACCAGACGGCGCCAGGCGTCTTCGACGACAACAATCCGCGGGTGCTCAACACGGGTCTCGATAGCGAACCGCAGGGCGTCGCGGCCGCGGACCTAAACGGCGACGGCCGACTGGATCTGGTTTCGGCGAACGGCCTGAGCGACCGGCTCATGGTGTTTTTCCAGTCGGCGTCCGGCGTCTTGCCTACAACCGCCAATCTGGTGCTCGAGCCGGGAGACTTCCCGCGAGACGTAGCAGGCGCAGACCTAAACGGCGACGGCCTGCTGGACATCGTGTCAGCAAATGACTTCGCCGGCACGTTGACCGTGTTCTTCCAAGGCCCAGCGCCGGGAGCGTTCAACACGACTCCTGACCGCACCCTCCCGACCGGTGGCAGGCCACTCGCCACCGTCGCAGCGGATTTGGACGGCGATGGCGACATCGACCTCGTATCGAGCACCGCGGCGACGTTTGAATTGGCCGTCTTCTACCAGACATCACCGGGCAACTTCACTCTCTTGGACCGACTTCCGGTCGGTGGCCGCCCCGAGTCTGTGCGCGCAGCCGACCTGGATGATGATGGCGATGTCGATCTGGTCGTCGCCGACAGGTATGGAGGCAACCTCGTTCTCTTCCTCCAAGAACCAGCAACGCCACCATTGAACACGCCAAGCTGGGCGAGGGATTCCGCCGCGAATGGCACCAATCCATACACCGTTGCAGCCGGAGACCTGGACGGCGATGGCGACATCGATCTGATCTCGTGCCGGAACACCATCACGCCGCTCTACCAGAATCGCCAGGCCACCTTCGTTAGCCCGACACCGCTTGCCGGCGAAGCCTTCGAATGGGTCACTAGTGCGGACCTGGATGGCGATGGCGACACCGACTTCGCAGCCGCCAGCAGCAACACCCTAGCGCTGTATTTCCAAGACGCGCCCGGCATCTTCAACCCCGGTTCTGCGACCCTGCCAATGATCGGCGGTCCCTTCACCATCGACTCTGCCGACTTGGACGGCGACGGCGATATCGACTTGGTAGCCAACTCGAACAGTTCCGTGAGGCTGTTCTTCCAAACCGAGCCAGGGGTGTTCGACCCTGTGCCGACGTCCCTGCCAAACCCTCTTCAGTCTGGCATGAAATCCGCTTCGGCTGCGGACCTCAACAACGACGGGTTACTGGACATCATCGCAGGCGTACCCAACCAAGACATCCTCGCCCTGTACCTTCAAACCGCGCCAGGTGTCTTTGACGGAATAAACCCGATCCAGATCATGCCAGGCGTAGGTTCTGGCCCGTGGTCGGGCGTAACGGCAGACCTCAATGGTGACGGTTATCCAGACATCATCTCCGTCAACTCAGGCAACGATTCGCTGACGCTGTTCATGCAGACGCCCGCGGTTCTGCCGCAGACATTGCCGACCTTCACGCCCGCTCCTGGCCAGCTGACCACGGGGTCGGGCCCGCGCTTTGCATGTGCCGCGCACCTAAACGGCGATGACCGCATCGATCTCGTTGCGGCTGCCAACGGCAACCTGTCCCTCTACTTCCAAACAGCGACGCCGGGAGTCTTCCCTGCTACTGCAAGCATCACGCTGCCGACGTCGAATGGCACCTGGTCGATACTGGCGGAAGACCTGGATGGCGACGGCGACATCGACCTGGCAGCAACCAACCGGTTCAGCGCGGTCATCAACATCAGCGTGTTCCACCAAGTAGCACCCGGTGTCTTTGTCGAAGCCGCGCCACTGCTGACTGGCCCGACAACCAATACACAATGCGTCGCGGCCGGCGACTTGGACAGTGACGGCGACATCGATCTGGTCAGCGTCGACTATGGCACGGACACCCTGACCCTGTTCTTTGGCGGCAAGTAGGCGGGATCTGATCTTGCCCCGGAAAAGTGGACACCCAGATTGGAGTCATGAGGCTCCGCAAGGATGATGACCGCATGGGCAAGTCCCCCAGAAAGCATAGTCGCGAGTTCAAGATCGAAGCCGTTAAGCAGGTC
>JBNMNW010000181.1:0-11614 GCA_051278165.1 Planctomycetota bacterium
TTCCAGGCCGTGCGTCTGACCGGCACCCAGCCGCTGTTCGTTACGAACAGCTGCCAAGCAACGGTCCTGTAGTGGCCAAGCCACTCGGTCAGCCTCGCCGGCGCATGCCCGTGCGGCGGCGTCTGTTGTTTGTGGCCCTCATGCTTTGCGTGATCGGCGCCTGCGTCGAATTGGGCGGTGCCGTGACGTGGCGCGTCATGACGGGCGAATGGTTCTCGTGGTCTGCTGCGGCTGGCATGCGTGATCTGGCCAGCGGCAATTTCGATGGGGCCAACGCGCCGGACGCAGCCCAACAGCAAGCAGCGCAGCAGGCGGCAGCGCAACAGGCGGCCAATGCTGGCCGGGTCGTGAACCCGTTCCTTGGTTACGTCTACACCTACGCGAGCAAGCACGTGTCGGGGTTTGAGATCTCGAACCACGGTTTCGTTGATGTGGATTCGCCGCTGCAGACGCGTCGCGACGACCGCTATGTCGTGGCAGTCATCGGCGGTTCCGTGGCGTTGCAGCTAGGCCTCTATGCCGGCGACGTCTTGGTTGCTGAGTTGCAAAAGAGCGCGGCTCTGCACGGCAAGCAGGTGCAGATCGTGCGCATGGGCCTTGGTGGCTGGAAGCAGCCGCAACAGTTGTTCGCGATGCAACTCGCCTGGCTGCGCGGTGGCGAGTTTGACGCCGTCATCAATCTCGACGGCTTCAACGAAGTTGCGATGGTTGCGCAAAACGTTCAGTCGGGGGTTCCGGCATGGTTCCCGCGCGGTTGGGGTCGGTTGATGGATCATCGTCCGAGTCGCGAGCAGTTGCTTCGGCTTGGTCGGTTGGCGTTGTTGCTAGATCAACGCGTTGCCGCCGCGGAGTCGGCGGCTTCGGTTGCCTGGTCACCGACACTTCAGGCACTGTGGTTAACGCGCGATCGTCGCATGGTGAGCGAGCTCGGCGAACTCCGCAAGGTCATCGCTAATGATGATGCGACAGTCGGTCCCGCGGCGATTGGTCCGGGGCTTGAGGGCCGGGATACCGAAGCGTCACGCCGCGACATGGTCGACCTCTGGCGGCGCGCGTCGATGGAATTGCGCGCTCTGTGCGACCAACATGGCGCCCGCTACTTTCACTTCTTGCAACCCAACCAATATGTGCCGGGCGCGAAGGTGATGCTCGCCGAAGAGATTCTGGTTGCCGTCGAAGAGCAGGGCGGGCCCGGCTCGATGCGACAAGCGGTCTTGCATGGTTATCCGCTGCTGCAGGCGGCCGGTCGAGAGCTCGTCGCCAGCGGCATCGACTTCACCGATTTGACGATGGTCTATCGCGACCACCAGGAGCCGCTCTACGTCGACAAGTGTTGTCATGTAGGTAAGCGCGGCAATGAAATCTTGGCGACCAGCATCGCATCGCACATTCGCGCGAAGTTGGATCTCGACGGCTTCGTGGCCGAGCGATTGTTCGCGAGCGTTGCGACCTTGCAGATCGACTCGCCGATGGCGACTGTGCCGCTCGGGGTGGTCGCTGTCGATGCGGCTGGCAGAGAGGTCGATGTGTCGGCCAAGGGGTTCGGCACCGAGTTTGTTGTCGAGCCAGCCGGCTCGCTGGTGGTCGACGACAACGGCGAGGTCCGGTCAATACGCCGTGGTGATTCGCAGGTGAGAGTGACCTACGGCGGCCGCGAAGTCTTGGTGCCGGTGGTGGCGTCCTGGCCGGACGATCTGGCCGTGGCTGATGGCCGGTCTGTCGATGGCGGGGATGTGCCGGCGCTGCGCTTGCTTGCCGGCGAGACTGCGACGTTTGGCTGCGTTGGCGTGCCAGCGGTCGGGTTTCGGATCCTTGCCGCTTCGAGTCGGCCGCTGCCCGTGGAGCTTGCCCCGGGAGATGCGTTTGGCGTTACCACCAAGATTCTGTCGGGAACGGCGAGTTCGCTGACCGCACACATGGTGGCCCCGACGGCGCCCGGCGCGCCACTGTTCCTGCGGCTCTACATCGTCAATGCAGTCGGAAAGGTCGCTGCGACAAGCAATCTACTGGTCGTGACGCGCGACTGAGTTGCGTTGATCCGGGTGTTGCAGCTACGCACCCCGCGGTTTGGCTTGTATTGGCAACGGAATCCCGCTGCGGAAGTCTTTGCCACGCGACTTTTTGGTGGAGCCGTAGGGTCGTCGCCCACTACTATAGTTGGCCTCAATTAGACCCACTAGACTGCTGCCAGATAGCTGCGATGACGAACGACAAAGCCCCCAAGACAGCCAAGCTGACAATCGGAGATCACGAACTCGACCTGCCAGTAATGGTGGGTAGTGAGGGTGAGCTTGCCATCGACATCAGCAAGCTCCGCAGCACAACTGGCGCGGTGATGTTTGATCCGGGCCTGGGCAACACCGGCGCCTGTACCTCGAAGATCACCTTCCTCGATGGTGAGCAAGGCATCTTGCGTTATGCGGGCTACCCGATCGAAGAGTTGGCCCAGCAGTCCAACTTCGTCGAAGTGATGTGGCTGTTGCTGCACCAAGAACTGCCGAGCGGCAAGCAGTTGCAGCAGTTCGACCACGATGTGACGCATCACACGATGCTGCACGAGGACCTGAAGCGGCTGTTCGCCAGTCTGCCAAAGGCCGGCCACCCGATGGCTGTTTGCGCGGCCGCAGTGGGAGCGCTTTCGACCTACTACCAAAAGGCCGGACCGCAGACCGCCGAGCAAAATTGGATCGATGCGGTGCGCTTGCTGGCGAAGATGCCGACGATCGCGGCGTACAGCTTCAAGCACTCGATCGGTCAGCCGTTCATGTATCCGCGCAACGACCTCGACTACTCGTCGAACATCCTGCACATGATGTTCGCGACGCCGTGCGCCGAGTATGAGCCCAACCCAGTGATCGCGCGCGCGCTCGACCTGCTGCTGATCCTGCACGCTGACCACGAGCAAAACTGTTCGACCAGCACGGTACGCACCGTTGGCAGCTCCGGCGCCAACCTGTTCGCCAGTGTCTCCGCTGGCATCTCGGCGCTGTGGGGACCGCTGCACGGCGGTGCCAACGAAGCCGTCATCGACATGCTGACGTCGATCCGCGACGGCGAGCGTTCGGCTCGTGAGTTCATGGACCTCGCGAAGCAGAAGAGCAGCGGCGTGCGCCTGATGGGCTTCGGCCACCGCGTCTACAAGAACTACGACCCGCGTGCGTTGATCCTCAAGCAAGCGTGCTACGACGTGCTTGCCGAGCTCGGCGTCAAGGATCCGCTGCTCGACATCGCAATCGAGCTTGAGCAGATTGCGCTGAGCGACAACTACTTCATCGAGCGCAAGCTCTACCCGAACGTCGACTTCTACTCGGGCATCATCTACAAGGCGCTCGGCATCCCGGCGGACATGTTTACCGTGTTCTTCGCGATTGGCCGCATGCCGGGTTGGGTCGCGCAGTGGCTCGAATACCAAAGTGATCCGGCGGCTCGCATCACGCGCCCGCGCCAGATCTACATGGGTCACAACGAGCGCAAGTATGCGGCGCCAGGCGAGCGCTAGAGTTTAGGCGCTAGAGAACCGCTCCCCAGTTGCGCAGGTTGCGCTGGGAGCTGGCGGGCATCCCGGTGACACTGGTGCGATGCGCGCCTTCGCTCCGTTTACGATCTCGCTATCGATTCTGTCGCTAGCCGTCAGCGCGAACGCGCAGCAGCCTGAGCGACCGAACGTCATCGTTATCATTAGCGATGACCAGGGGTGGGCCGATATCGGCTACCACAACCCGAAGGTGTATTCGCCCCGGCTCGACGCGTTGGCTGCATCGGGCGTAAAGTTCAGCCAGCACTACGTGATGCCGCAGTGCACCCCGACTCGCGTTGCCTTGATGACCGGGCGCTATCCCAGTCGCTTCGGGCCGGGTGCGCAGCAGGCGAGCAACGCGCCGGCGTTTCCGCTCGGCACGCCGACAGTGGCGTCGATGTTTACCGCGTGTGGTTACGAGACCTACCTGGCTGGTAAGTGGCACCTTGGTTCGTCCAAGCAGCACGGCCCGAACCAGCACGGCTTCCAGCACAGCTATGGCTCGTTGGCTGGCGCGATTGGTATGTATGACCATCGCTACCGCAAGGGCAAGTTCGCCGACACTTGGCACCGTGATGGCGACTTGATTGAAGGTGCCGAAAACGGCGTGCACGCAACCGATCTGTTGGCGCGCGAAGCGGTGCGCGTGATTGAGGCGAAGCGTGATAAACCGTTCTTCCTGTGCCTGACCTTCCAGTCGGTGCATACGCCGCTCGACGAACGCGGCCGCTTTGTCGATCGGCCAACGCAACTGGACCCCAAAGACCCGACGCGCTGGCTCGACGAAGATGACATCGAGTGGTTCCACGATCCCAAGGGATTGATCCAGAGCGAGCAGGATCCGGAGAAGCGCTTGCTGCTCGCTGCCGTGCACCACATGGACCATGCGGTCGGGCAAGTCGTCGACGCCGTGCAGAAGTCCGGTCGGGCCAAGGACACTCTGATCATGTTCTCCTCGGATAATGGGCCGCAGGGCAGCTGGGGTGGCAACGCGTATCCCGATGACTTGAAGCTCACCGACTTCAACCAACCGTTGCCGATGCGCGGCAAGAAGACCGACGTCTACGAAGGAGGCATGCACGTGCCTGGCTTCGCCGTGTGGCCCGGCCACATTGAGCCGCGCGACGAAGCGGCCTCGGTGCACATCATCGATTGGTTCCCAACCCTGGCTAAGTTGATTGGCTATGAGCCGAGTCGGTCGGTCGATTGGGATGGCGTCGACATCGGCAGGCAGATGTTTGGTGACGCCACGGCTGCCGATCGCACCGTCGACCGCGAACTATATTGGCTGTGGAGCGCTTCGAGCAGTCGCTGGGCGCTACGTCACGGTCGCTGGAAGATTGTTCGCTACGGCAAGGGCGATCCCAAGGACGCCGACGCGTGGCAGCTGTTTGACCTTGAGACAGATCCGATGGAGACGCACAACGTTGCCGTTACGCATTCCGATGTGTTGGCGGCGATGTATGCGCGGTTCTTGGCACAGCGCAGCAAGGACAAGGTGAAGCGCAAGAAGGGCAAGGCCAGCAAGCGCTAGCGCGGCGTCTCTTGCGGCTGCACGAGCTGGTAGGTCTTGTTGTAGAACTTGCGATTGAACGCCGACCACGTCACCGCGCTCGACCACATCGGCGGCCGTTCATGTGACTCTTCCCATTTGGTCAGCACAGCCATCAGCTCGGTTACCCGCGTCGGTTGTTTGGCGGCGAGGTCCTGCTGCTCGGCTTTCTGCTTCGCTTCGTGTCGTTCGATGAACGCGATCGACTCGGACGTGAACCAGTCCGTCAGATACGGCTCGTCGATCGTTTGCACCTTTTGGTCATTGCGATACAGGCGGTGTTTGCCAGGCTTCGGGAAGTAGCCGTGGCTGCCGTTGCGCATGCCGAAGAAGTAGTCGAAGCCGCGCTGGTTCGGCAGTTGCCAATCGAGATGCTCACCGACGTGCCACTTGCCGATGCAAGCCGTTGCATAGCCAAGGGTGCTGAGTCGATCCGCAATGGTCTGCTCGTCTTGCGGTATCGACAGTGAGCTTTCGCTGTAGACCGACGCGTCACTGATTAGGTTGTGTTCAAACCCAAAGCGGTTCTGGTAACGACCCGTCAGCAAGCCGGCCCGCGAGGGTGCGCAAACGCTGGCGCTGACGTAGCCGTCGGTGCAACGCGCTCCGGATGCCGCGAGCGCATCGAGATTGGGGGTCGCGATCTGCTTGCTGCCGTAGCAGCCAAGGTCGCCGTAGCCCATGTCGTCGGCGACGATCACGAGCACGTTTGGTGGGCCTTGCGCGAGCAACGCAACCGATGCCGCGAAGACGCTGAGCAACGCGCGAACAAACTGACTTGGCGTCATGCCGCCGTTCTATTGCAGGGCAGCTGCATCTGCAGCAGGACTCGAGTGTCTACGCGTTTGGTTCGTTGGCGTCGTCCGCCAGCCGCTCGTCGCGCTTTTTGCGCAGTTGCTCGCCTACGTGGGCGACGTGCAGGCGCAGGTCGTATTCTTCGTTGCGGAAGGTCGATGGCACTTCGATGCCGCTCTCGACCAGCTTGGTGAGTCGTTGCAGGTCGTCTTCGCAGCTTGCGAACTGTGCTGCGGTGGTGGCCTCGTCGGTGCGGTCCTCGATCTGGTCCAGGGTGTCGTAGTAACGGTGGATGCGCTTGCGCATCGTTGCCTTGTAGACCACGGGTGTGATCTTCATCAGCGGCAGCATCAAGGTCAGGATCGGGATCGCCAGGACCAGCAGCTTCTTCAGTAGGTTCGCCAACCAGAACGGCAGGTAGCGCGCCAGTAACGACGGCCCGGATTGAAAGTAGTCGTTGGCCGCTTCGTGGATGGGGAACTCGAGGTTCTTTGGCGAAGGGAACTCACCGCCGCGGCTGAGTGCTTGTGCCTCGGAATGCAGTTTGTGCGCGGTGCTGGTCAGCAATTCGACGATTGCTGGATGCAGTTCCTTCTGGCACACGAGTGTTGCCAACGTCGACAGCACGACCAGGTCTTCGCTCGGGATGTTGTTGCGCAGGTCAAACGTGCCTTGCGCGATTTCGATGTCGGTCACGAACAGCACCTTGCGCACGTATGCCTTGTGGCGCTTGATGCCGACTAGCTTGATGCCGGGTGCTGCCAGCAAGTCTGCGATGACGCTGGCATCCGGTGAGGCGATGAAGAACGCATAGTCGATCTCGCCCTTGAGCAATTTATCGCGCGCTGCCGTCATCTCCAGTGGTAGCAGCGTGGTGTTATTCGTGTCGTCAGCTGTGATCCCGTTGAGATCGAGCAGGTGCTTGACCACCGCATACGTGCCGCTACGTGGATTGCCAATGGCCAAGCGCTTGCCGGCGACCTCGCTCAACTGGGTGATGCTTGGCTGCCCCTTCTGGAAGATCCAAAGCGGTTCGTAGTAGAGGCTGGCAATGCCCCGTAGAGCCTTCGGGTCTTTGGCCAGATTGCCGGTGCCGCTTTGCACGAAGGCCACGTCTGCTCGCTTGCTAGCAAGTAGTTCGAGGTTCTCCTGCGAGCCATCGGTGTCGATCACCTCAACCTCGACGCCTTGCTCGGCCAGTTCGTCGCGATATTTCTCAGCGAACGCATGGTAGGCGCCGCCGGGAGTCCCGCTAGCGAACGTGATCTTCTTCGGGGGGGAGGGGCCCACCAGCTGCATCAGCAGCGTGATTCCGATGATCGTGAGCACCGCGGCTGCCGCCCAAATCAGTCTCATTGACTTATTGGCGCGTTCGCGGCGGTTGGTTCTGTTGGGCTTCGTCGTCATGGCGAAGGGAACACGATAACCTAGTCAGCAATCATGCTCACGCTACGACTGTTGTTGCTCGTGCTTGTCTTTGCAGGTGGTACCTCGGCGCAAGGTAAGGACCGGCCGAACATCGTCTGGTTGGTTGCCGAAGACATGAGCCCATGGCTCGGTTGTTATGGCGATACCACGGTGCCGACGCCGAACTGCGACCGCCTGGCGCGGCAAGGCATTCGTTATGCGAACGCCTTCGCGACGTCGCCGGTGTGTGCGCCAGCGCGTTCGTCGTTGATCACCGGGATGTATGCGACCCGCATTGGCACGATGCAGATGCGCAACAACGCCCCGAGCAAGTCGGCGATCGCGAAGGACCCGGAGGCTTACAAAGACATCCCGGGCTACGAAGGTGTGCCGCCGGCGTTTGTTCGTTGCTTCCCCGAGTTGTTGCGGCAGCAGGGTTACTACTGCAGCAACGCGAGCAAGAAGGACTACCAGTTCAAGGAGCCTGCGACCGTCTGGGATGCTTCGAGCGGGAAGGCGCACTGGCGCAATCGCGGTGCCGATCAATCGTTCTTTGCGGTGTTCAACTACGGCGGCACCCACGAGAGCGGCGCGTTCCCGAACGGGAAACCGAACCCCAGTGTGCTAGCCGAAGCAGACGCGCCGATCCCGCCGATCTATCCCGACACGGTGAACGTGCGCAAGGCGATGGCGCGCACCTACGACAACATTGCGGCGATGGATCGTTGGGTCGGCCAGAAGCTCACCGAACTCGAGCAGGCTGGGCTGCTCGAGTCGACGATCGTGATGTTTTACAGCGACCACGGCGTCGGCTTGCCGCGCGGCAAGCGCTCGTGTTACGACACCGGCACGCGGGTGCCGTTGATGGTGCGCTTCCCCGATCAGCGTCGCGCTGGCGAGACGGAAACGCGCGTGGTGCAGTTCGTCGACTTTGCTCCGACGGTGTTGTCGCTATGCGGCATCAAGCCGAACCAGCAACTCGATGGCGCGCCGTTCTTGGGCAAGCATCGCCGCAATGGTACGGGCTATGCCTACAGCCACTCCGATCGTTTTGACTCGGTCTACGATCGCCAACGCAGTGTCAGTGATGGCCGGTATCGCTACGTGCGCAACTACGTGACGGACTTGCCCTACCTGATTCCGAACGCGTATCGCGAGCGCATTCCGATGACGCAAGACCTCTATGACTTGCGCGGCCGCCAGGACCTGCCCGCCGCGCAGTGGCAGATGGCGGCGACCACGCGGCCAGTTGAAGAGTTCTATGACTCGGAATCGGATCCGTGGGAGACCACCAACCTGATCGGATCTGACAGCCACAAGAGTCGCATCGTCAAGATGCGCGACGCGTTGGGTGCCTGGATGAAAGACACGAAGGACCTTGGCTTTGTGCTGCCGGAATCGAAGTTGGTGCGCGAACACATCTGGCCGCCGGAAGGCAAGCAGCCGACGACGCCGAAGGCCGTGATGCGGCAAGCGGTCGGGCCGATCGCCAGCGTGGTGACCTTGTCCTGTATCGAGCCAGGCGCATCGATCGGCTATCGCGTGCTGCCGGCCAAGAAGGGCGCGCCATGGACGTCATACAGCCAGCCGTTCCCGGTGGGTGAGAGCCAGCGCATCGAAGTCGTGACCCATCGCATTGGCTGGCGTCGCGATACGGCGCAATTCGATGTTGGTCCGGTGCCGCGGCTGAAGGGCAAGCCACGAGCCGGCGCGCCGAACGTTGTCGTCATCGTCGCCGACGACCTTGGCTTCATGGACATCGGTGCCAACAACCCGAACTGCCTCTACGACACGCCCAATATCGATCGTCTGTCGCGCTCGGCGGTGCGGTTTACAGATGGCTACGCGGCGTGCCCGGTGTGCTCGCCGACGCGCTACTCGTTGCTGACCGGCCGCTACCCATCGCGCGTTGATGCGACCAACTACTTCATGGGTAGGCGGGCTGCCAAGTTCAAGCCGGCGCTGGCCAGCAACCGCATGGAGATCGAGGAACGCACTCTCGCCGAGGAACTTGGCGATCGCGGCTACGCGACGTTCTTTGCCGGCAAATGGCATCTCGGCCCAACTGCCGAATACTGGCCGCGCAACCAAGGCTTCGACGTCAATGCTGGCGGCTTCCGCGGCGGCGGTCCCTACGGCGGCAAGAAGTATTTCTCGCCCTACGGCAACCCGCGCCTGACGGACGGACCCGATGGTGAGCACTTGCCAGATCGGCTTGCGCAGGAAGCGTGCGACTTCATCGAGAAGAACAAGGACGGGTCCTTTCTGACCTACCTGTCGTTCTATTCGGTGCACACGCCGTTGATGGGCCGCAAGGACCTGGTCGAGAAGTACAAGAAGCGCATCGCTGCCTTGCCGGACGACGGATCGCCAGAGTTCGGTCCCGAAGAGCAGGCCTACAACAACGGCAAGCCACGCCGCGTGCGACTGCTACAGCGCCACGCCGTCTACGCCGCGATGGTGGAGGCGATGGACCAAGCCGTCGGCAAGGTGCTCGACAAGCTGACCGCGCTCGGCCTCGATGACAATACGATCGTCGTGTTCACGTCGGACAACGGTGGCCTTTCGACCAGTGAAGGTTCGCCAACCAGCAACCTGCCGCTGCGTGGCGGCAAGGGTTGGATGTATGAAGGCGGTATCCGCGAGCCGTGGATTTGGCGCGTGCCAGGCGTGACCTTGGCCGGCACGACCTGCGACGTGCCGATGAGTAGCGTCGACTTGTTGCCAACGGTGTTGGAGCTGACCGGCCACCAAGCCGTGCCGCAAGCAATCGACGGGGTCAGCATCGCCTCGCCGCTGCGCGCGCAGCCCATGCCCGAGCGGCCGCTATTTTGGCACTACCCGCACTACGGCAATCAGGGTGGCTTCCCGAGTGGCGCCGTTCGTCTAGGTCAGTGGAAGCTGATCGAACGACTCGAAGATGGCCGCGTGCACTTGTTCGATCTCAGTAGCGATATCAGCGAACGCAACGACCTCGCCGAACTGCAACCAGAACGTGTCGCGAAGTTGCGCGATACGCTGCACGCGTGGTATCGCAAGATGGATGCGAAGTTCCTGCGCGAGCACAAGGGCTTGATGCCGTGGCAGCCGCCGAAGTAGTGGCAGCCGCCGAAGTAGGCGGCGGGTTGCGCTAGCGACCGATCGCGCCGGGGTTGACCTTCTTGGTTGGCTTCGAGCTCCAGCCGCTCTCCTCTTGCACGATGCGCGGGATCATCTCGCGCAACTTCTTGGCGCGCTCGAGCGGGTCGGGGTGGGTGCTCATCCACTCCGGTCCGCTGGCGCCAAGCTGCGCCATGCGCTCCCAAAGCTTCGGCGCTTCGTTCGGGTCGAAGCCGGCGCGAATCGCGTAGCGGATGCCCGTCACGTCGGCCGCACTTTCATGGCCGCGGCTGTAGGGGAGCAGCATGCCGTATTGGGCGCCAAGCCCAATGGCGCCCATCAGTAGACCCTTGGTCGTGCCTTCGATCTCGGTCATGCCGAGGCCGGTTTCGAGCACAGCCATGGTGGCACCTGAGATGTTGTTTTGGGTCATGCGCATGCCGCCGTGACGCAGCGTCGCGTGCGCCACTTCGTGACCCATGACGGCGGCGAGACCATCGATGTTTTGGGTCACCTTGAGGATGCCGGTGTAGATCGCGATGCGACCATTCGGCAAGCAAAACGCGTTCGGTACGTCGTCCGCCCTGAGTAGCTTGGCTTCCCACGGGAAGTCCTCTTCGGCGGCCGCGGCGATGCGTCGCGCGACCTCCTGAACCATCTCGTAGTCACGGCCACTGGTGACTTCGGGATACTGAGTCGTGGCCTCGGCGTAGGCCTGCGCGCTCAATGGCTCGAGCTGCTCGTCACTGTAAAAGTTCAGTTCGGCGCAGCCTGAGAGCAGGAACAGCGACAGAACGGACAAACCAACGAAATTCCGCATTGCATCATGTTACGGCGGTTGCTGCCGGGGGCCAGAGGAGGTTTCCCCGACCTCAGGCGTGCAAACCTTGCGTCGGTCCTCTCCATGGCCGATGCTCGGCCGATGCAAGCAGATTTGGTGATTGTCGGCGGCGCGCGTACCGCCATGGCTGAATACTCGGGAACGCCCGGTTTTGGCAAGTTTAAGAATGTCTCCGCGATCGATCTTGGCGCCCACGCGGCCAAGGCTGCTCTGGAGCGCGCGGGTGTGAAGCCCGAGATGGTCGACGAAACGTTCGTCGGCAATGCCGCGCAAAGCAGTAGCGATGCAATCTACGGCGCTCGCCACGTTGCCTTGAAGGCTGGCGTGCCATTCGACAAGCCGGCGCTGACCGTCAACCGCTTATGTGGTTCCGGCATCCAGTCGGTCATCTCGGCGGCGCACT
>JBNMNW010000182.1:0-11578 GCA_051278165.1 Planctomycetota bacterium
AGGCCGCCAAGGACGCCAACAGCAAGGCACGCTGGATCGAGAAGAAGATCGCGTCCATGAAGCGCGATGCCGAGCTGTTGAAGTGGGCGGAGTCGACGATGGGTCTCGGGCTGTCAGTCGCGACCTCGATCATCGGACCGCTCGCTATTGCTGGTGCCGCATTGGACCTGACCAAGAACCTGCTGCGCGCCGCGAACCGCACGCGTGATTGGGCGAACTTCTGTGCGGCCAAGCAGGACATGTTCCGCGATGCCTCCGCGTTCTCGGCGCCTGTTGCTCAGTTCGTTCACAACTCCAAGCAGCAGTCGCTGCACTATGGGGTGCAGGCAGCGTGTGATCTCATCAAGCTGATTGGCGCCATCGTTGAAACGGCGAGCACTGCGACGGGACCTGGAGCCGCGATCGGCATCGCTGTCGGTAAGGTCATGCAGGGTGGTGCCGCGATCGCCGCGTCGGCGGAGACGGTGCTCTATGAGATCAAGCTGCGCTACGACCTTGAGAGCGCCTGGAAGACCTATCGTGCAGCGCTGATGCGGCCGGAGAATCGCAAGCTGGCGCTGGTTGCGATGAAGAGCAATCCCACGCTAGCCAAATACGCGGTGGCCTGGGGCGCTGTGATCAAGAAGGACGCGCTGGTCGTGAACTTCGTGCGCTCCACGGGCCTCGACAATCCGCAAACCCTCGAGGGATCGAGCGATGTCGGGCTGGTACAAGAGTTTCTCGAGCTGCGCTTTGCGGACGACCAAACAGTTACGGGTCGCAGCCCGATCACAACCGACTGGGAGCCGTCCACCATCAAGCTCACTGTGACTTGCTGGCTGCGCACCAAGCTGGCCGGTGAGAAGCACGCCGAGCTGCAGCCGACCGAGACTCGCTCGGTGGACGGCGCCCTGAGCAAATACGAGCGATTGGCGAACGAGATCGATGGGTATCTCGGCGCCCCAGCTGTAGGTATCCCAGACGCGGCACGCGAACGCGTTACGGCCGCGACGCAAGCGGTGATCGACGCGTTCAACGGGTATCATCCGAAGCGCAAGGGCGGCGGGTTCCACGGTGAGATGCAGGATGTGACGAGGCGCTTCCTCGAGCCCATTCGTGAGCTCGATCAGGGGTTGCGCAAGTTGCCGTCCCCGCCGTCGTAGGTCTGCCGAGCACGGTCAAGGGCACGCTGGTTCTTGTGCAGCCATGCGTCGTCGTGCTCAAATGCGAAGATCTTCTCGGCGCGCATGTAACCTTTTCATTGATCCAATAATGGTCGGCCAAGTCTGGGTGATAGGTGAAGACGCAGCGGAGTCTTCGGTAGCGCAATTTCTGGAAAGTAGGATCGGCGAAAAGAGGTTCAAGGCAGCGATTGCGAGGGTGTCTGAAAAGTATGATTGAGTCATTTTTCTAAACACTCAGCAGGAGCAAGGGGTCGCGCCAACCTGCGGTGAAGCGGGTGGGTGACAGGGTGTTGTTCGGGTGGTCCGAGCGGCACCTCGAACGCCCTACACCTAGAAGACTGGTTCGAGGAGTGTTTTGGTCGCAAGACCATGGTCGAGCTGCGAGCCTGCATGAGCGTCTACGCCCAACACGATCGCATTGGCCATGCGCCGAGCGATAGGATGTAGGCGCACGCGAACCTGCCGTGCCAACAATTGCCCATGACCAAAGCGTTCCTGATCGCTAACGGCGTTCTCTACCTCGCCCTCGCGGTGTGGTGCACCGTCCTGCCCACCAAGACGAGCGAGGCAATCGGCTATAGCCTAGCCAACAACTCGGCGCGCTCCGAATACATCGTCGTCTACGGCGGCCTCGAACTGGCCATGGGCGCGTTTTTCCTGCTCTGCGCGTTCCAGCCAGGCATGTTAGGCGCGGGGCTTTGGTTCGCGCTGCTGACATACGGTTGCCTGATGCTCTTTCGTTGGGCGACCATCTTCACGCTGAGCGACCTGTCGACCTTCATCTACGCGATGGTTGCGGTCGAGACGACGATGACGGCGCTGTCGGCTTGGTTGGTCTGGCGGTCTCCATCTGCTTGATCGACACCACGACTGCTTCCCGATCAAATAGTTATTCACTGGCCGCTGCCGGATCGTTGTGAAAGATCGGTGTATGCGCTGGCCGCTGCCAGGCGGTACGCCAGTGAATACAAGGGCGGCAGCGTTGCTGTTGGCTTTCGCCAATAGCTGCGGCGCCGTCAGTGACGACATTCCGGGTTGCTCACTGATGAACTGGCTACTGACGGGTTCGTAGAGCAAGGAGGTTCGCATGCCGTCGATGCGGCCGTGCGCCGTCAGGTCGAGGTCGCCGGCAGTGGCGCGCGCGGTCAACAGTGCCAAGTCGGCTAGGACTTCGGCACGCCCTTCACCACGACGATGACGGGAGATCCGGGTTCGTTCCATCTGTTCTACGGTGGCACGCGCATCCTTGGATCGTTCCAGACACCGCATGTGGAGCAACCAGCGCTCGGTTTCTTCGATACGTTGATCTTGGGCATCGTGCTAGCGGATGCGCAAGGCGAGGCCGACTTCACGTTCGTTGTGCCCAACGACCCCGGCGTGCGTCATGCTGTTGTCTGGTGGCGCGGCGCGGACATTCTGGTCTACCCGTGGCAGGCAACGCCGGCATTCGCGACGATCGTTCAGTAGCAGTCGTTGCGCGTTATCGACCCTGGGCCAGCGTGATGGAGGACTAGATGCGATCACTCTGCACTCGTTACTACCAGCGAGCGTTGAAGTCGATCGCTCGTCGCCTGTCCATGCTGCAATCCTGCTTGATCGTCAGCGCGAACTCGTAGACGACGCGGAACTCAAGCTACTTGTTGATCGCGAGGTGGGCGTCGATGCCGGCCCACGCGACGGAGTTCTCCGCCGGCTGCGTGCCGAGGTTGGCGTCCGCGCGAGTGGCGATTGTTCGGGCCATGGTTAAGGGCTGCATGTCGCGCAGCCGTGGCAGCTTCTGCCGCGACCACAATGTTCTCGGCCTCACCTATTGGCTGCCAGCCGCCGATTGCGGCCGCTCAATGGATCGCCGCTACTTGAATGACAGAAGTTCCATGTCGAACTTCAAGTCGCCCTTGGACGGACCGTAGGCGAGGGCCTGTGGTAGTAGGATTGTGAAGTTGTCGCCGACCCTCATCTTGGCAACGACAATGTCCCAGCCGACGATCGCCTGACGCGCTCCGACTTTGAAGGTGAAGGGCCTGGTGCCCGGGTCAAGCACCGAGCCGTCCGCCTTCATCGCTTTGTATTTGAGTGTCGCGCTCTTGCCGCTGCCGCAGACATCACCCTCGCCGTTGGCGTGCACGGTCAGGATTTGGATGTCGGGCACTCCTGCCTGTCCGGAAGGGATCTTGTCTCCCGCCGTCCAGCCTGTTTTCCCGGCAACCGACTTGGGGGTTCCGGCGACCGGGTCAGGGGTTGCGGCGGCCTTGCTGCTGGGGTCCGCAGCCGGCGTTTGAGAGCCTTCTGAGACCGACCCGCGACAACCGACCAACCCGGCGAGAACGACCGTGACTACGCAGCGCATGATGTTTTGCATGGCTGAGATTGTGCAGAACGGGATTCGACTTGCCAACCATGAGGAATCGGATGAGCCGATTGGTTTCCGCCGTCGCGTCCGTCTGACCCTTCGCATCACGGACGTGGCCGCCACTGCCGCCGGTCGTGTCTTCGGGCTGCTAAACAACAGATCTCGACAGCGCACCTTGTGATTGCCCGCTCGAAGCACGCGCAAAGACGCAGGCTACTCTCTGCCTATGTGCTACTTGCGCTGCAAGAACCTGCGCACGCGTTTGTGATCCTTTTCCGGCAGCTCTTTGGTCTTCAGAGCCGAACTAGATCGTCGAGTGGTCGATCAGTAGCTACCGATCTGTCAGTCGATGCCGTTGGTGACGATCCCCCCGAACGGTTTAGCCCGGGGACAGAATCGAGTTGCCTGCGTGCCAGCTCGACCAGAACTGCTGTTCGTAGTTGTCGCGCGGTTCTTCTCGATCAAGCAGCACCTTCATCGCGAGGCGGCGATGTCTCCAGCCGTTGCAGCATCTCAGCCGTCTGCGTGGAATGCACGCGGTCGCCGCGGATCGGCAGCGTCGCCTGTGGTCGCGGTGAACCGCAGTTTGAATGACCCATCCGCCGAAGTAGGGGGCCGTATCCCACCCGACACTCGGTACTGTCTCGGCATGCTGGCCCCAGATGACGCTTCTACGTGCATCGTCTTTGACTTCGAGACCACCGGGCTCTCCCCGTCGCAAGGCGACCGCTCTATCGAAATTGGCGCCGTGCGCCTCCAGGACGGCATCGTCGTCGACCGCTTCCAGTCGCTCATGCATCCTGGCAGGCGCATCTCCTCCTTCATCGAGAACTACACCGGCATCAGCAACTCGATGCTCGCGGATGCCGATCCCTGCGAACTCGTCATGCAGCGCTTCTTTGAGTTCGCCGGGGACGCAAACCTCGTCGCCCACAACGCCTCCTTCGACCGGCGATTCCTAGAGGCAGAATACGAACGCATCGGGCGCCAGCACTCGGGCAGCTACGCCTGTTCCATGCTCGCGGCACGACGGCTGTGCCAGGACGCTCCGAATCACCGGCTAGGCACCTTGGTGGAACACTTCGCGCTCCCCAATGACGGCACCTTCCACCGAGCGCTCGCGGATGCCGAAATGACTGCCTCACTGTGGCTTCAGCTGCTCGACGTGCTGGGCGAACGCGGACCCAGCAACGTTAGCTTCGCTGCCATGGTGCGCCTTTGCCGGACGAGCAAGGCTGCGCTGGGGAAGCTCGTCGAACGACTCAGTCACGCGTAGTGCTGAGAGTGCGTTGGGCCGCTTCGAGCGAGTGTGCCGTATCGTTCGGGCCCAGCTGCGTGCGGGGTCAAGCTGTGCTCGCCGCACCTGGTGCTGTTTGCGCTGTTCTTGCTGGCGCCGTGGTGGAATCCGTTGTGCGCCTTGTTGGTGAAGAACCGTGCGTTGCAACCTGTCGATATGCGCGTGCCGGCACCGAGATTCTTGCGTTGGCCACTGCTCGTGAGCGGCTGGAGCTGGGTGATCGCATCGCTGCTGCTGCCCACCGAGGACCGCGGCAAGAAGGTCGATTCGGAGCGGCGTTCCCTGGTGCTGAATGGAGCCTGGGGTGACAAGCAGCTTGAACTGCACGTGGTCGAGAAGCGTTTCCGCCTGCAGACCGGCTTCAGGCTGCGTCAGGAGCTGCCTGACTATTGGTAGCGCGTCGACTTCGAGAAGGGCGACTGAAAGTCGATCAAGACCACGGTGCCAGTCTTACGCGAAACGTGAACCAAGTGGCGCAAGGTGTTAGGTGAGCTCGGGCGGTGACGTCGTTTGTTGCAATCGAGTCCTTGAGGTGACCGGTCCCGTGCCTTGGCGGGTTGTTGCATTTACGTGTCACTGCAGCTCGAACCGGCAATGCTTGCGGAGTATTCCGGCGACACTTGATTCGCTCCGTAGTGCGACCAGCTACGCTCGCTACTTCCATGCGCCGCGTTCTCGCTCACGTCTTGGCGATGCTGATCGCCGCCTTCGCTCAGGCTCAGCAGGCTGTCCATCCTGACGAACTAAAGCTCAAGCCTGACATCGATAAGGCGATTGCGCGGGGAGTGGAAGCGCTGATCAACAGCCAGTTTCGCGACGGCACGTGGGGCCAATACGGCAACTTCCGCGGCGGCAAGACCGCCCTGTGCACATACGCGTTGCTGAAGTGCGGCGTCGATGCAGCGCACCCCACGGTTCGGCGTGCGATGCTGATGCTCGACGACGTGCAGCCAGAGAATACCTACACGGTCGCTTGCATGATGCTCGCCTACGCCGCTGCCGGCCAGACGATGCACCGCGAGCGCATGGGGGACTTGACCGAACTGCTGCTCGATTGGCAGAAGTCCGGTGGCGACTATGCCTACCCGGACCGAGCCCGCGATCTATCCAACACGCAGTATGCAGCGCTCGGTCTGTGGACGGCACAGAAGTATAAGATCGAGGTGCCCGTCAAGGCGTGGCAGCAGCTCATGCGAGCGACGATGGATTACCAGGAGAAGCCCGAGCGCGTTAAAGCTCCGGTCACAGGCAAGCACACAGTTACGAACGGCGGCAAGATTGACATCGCAGGCTTTAGCTATCGGCGCGGCCAAAAGCCGACCGGTTCGATGACGACGGCCGGCGTTTCGATTCTGCAGATATGTAAGATTGGACTCGGCACTTCGCTTGGCGCGCAGCGCAAGAAGGTCGACCGCGCCATCGACGCCGGCGTGAACTGGCTCGGCCATCACTTCGCCGTCGACAAGAACCCCGGCAAAAGCGACTGGGCCTACTACTACCTCTACGGCATCGAACGCGTCGGGTCGCTGACGCGAGTCGAACAGATGGGCGGCCATTGGTGGTACGTCGATGGGGCGCGGCATCTGCTCAAGAATCAGGCTAAGGATGGCTCCTGGCCGGGCGGAGGCCAATTGCGGGAAGTGCGGACATCGTTCGCGCTGTTGTTCTTGCGGCGCGCGACCAGCGGCAAGGCTCCGACGACCGGAGCCGGCGGCCAGAGTGCGGCACCTCAGCACCTGTATGTCGCGGGAGCGGACAAGGATGATGTGGCGATCAGCGCTTCGGGTCAGCAGCCGTTGTCGATCTGGGTGACGGGCTTTGGTGAGGCGCTGACGAAGCGCCACGCTCAATACGGCCTGCGTGTTGTGCAAGTCGAGTATCTCGATGGGGACCACATCGTCGGTCAGCTCGCCGGTGATCCGAGCAAGGCGTGGCAGTTCGATGCATTTCTACAGCGAGCGCCGGCACTAGCTCGCGGCGACCACAAGATCCGCGCCCGCATCGAACTGATCGCCCACGACGTGCCGCCGTCGAGCGCGTCGGTGCAGAAACCCGCGGCAACCCCCGCGACCGTGACCGTGCTGTCGCCGGAGATGAGCGTCACGATTCGCGACGTCTTCGCGCCGTGGATGAAGGACGCGGCCAGGATCCAGCGCGTCAATCTCGTGGTCTTCAAGAAGACCGAGGCGACCGCTAGCAGCGCCGCTAAGACGGCTCGGAACGCGTGCGACGGCCAGGAAGGCACCCAGTGGGTGTGCGCGGCGGACGACGCCGAACCCTCGCTAGAGATCGACCTCGGCCGCTCCGTCGGTGCGAGACAGTTGATGATCAGTCAGGCAGGTTCGCGGGCCATCGACATCGGCTTGTTCGATCGCATCACGGCCATCGAAGTTCGCATCAACAGCAGCAAGCCGTTCATCGTCAAATTGGATCCCGACCAGCTGGCGATCACGACCGTGCCGTTCGGCAAGGTGCGCAAGGTTCGAACGCTACAGATCCGCATTATCGATCGCGTGCCTGGACGCAGGAAGGGTCAGGCGGGATTCACCGAGATCGCACTGAGCAAGTAGGTGATGTTCGTGTTGGGGCGACGGTTGCTCGTGGCGGTGAGCAAGGCAGCGCAGTGACCGGGACGTGCGCCAACGCGATTCTGGCGCGAATTGGTCACGTCGAACTCGACAATGACCAATGAGCTGTCGGCAGTTTTGGCTGCGATCATGGTTGCGTGGGGTTTGAGTAATCCGAGCCGCAGCTTCCATCGCCTGTGCGCTAGGAAAGCTTGGAGATGGGGGATTACTGAACTGAATCACTGAAACCATCTTTGGAGTCCGACGGGTAGCCAATTCCATCCGGTCAAGGTTGGCTGCCAGCCGGAAGCGAGTCTTGCGTGGTGCAGGGGTGACCCTGGCTGCGAAGCGTAGGCAGCGTGGTTGCAGGCTGTGTGATTGAGTCCCGACATCAACGTTGTCGTGGGAGCCGACGTCTTAGGTGAGGCGGAAGGCAACACGTCAGACACCGAATGGCCTGGTGTCTGCGTCCCGCCGGGATCTGTGAGAGGCCGGGGAGAATGATCTCCCTGGTCCACCCGGCACACTCGCCCGCGACGCCTTCCCTAGGTCTTGGTGCGCACAATCAAGTGACCGTTGTTCGCCGGATACTGCGGGCCTCGCTCGAGTCCTGCTAGCCCCACACCGTCGAACTACTTCTCGTCGCCGACTTCCGCCAACAACTCCATCACGACCTCTTCCATCGCGTCGCCGCGCTTGTTTTTCGCACGGATGATGCCCTTGTGGTCAATGATGTAGATCGTTGGCCAACCGCGCACATTCCACTCCGCGGAGATCGGGCCGCGAGTGCCCTTGGGTCCGTTCCAGAACGAGCGCCAAGTGATGCTTTCTTCTTTGAGGCGCGGCTTCAGAGCCTTGAGGTCTTCATCCGAGTTGACGCCCAGCAGGGCAAACGGCTTGTCCTTGAGAGTCTTCACGAGCGACCGCTCGTGTGGGTACATGGCCCGGCAAGGGCCTCACCAATCGCCCCAGAAGTCGATCACGACAACCTTGCCGCGATAGTCGCTCAACTTGAACGGCACGCCGGCGAGGTCTTGACCAACGATGTCCGGCACTTTCATGCCGACCTGCAGACGCGTCTTCTCAAACTCGGGAGCGTTGGCTCGCAGTGCCAACTCCGTACCTGGAGCAAGTCGCGCGCACTCGGCCAGCAACTCCTTGCCCTTGCTGAGGTCTTCGGCGGATGGCGTGAGACCGCGAGTTGCGACCATCGAGTAGCCCTTCGAGAACAACGCGTTGGCCTTGACCATCGCATGCTTGCTCACAAGCAGCTTGTCCAACACCTTGCCATGCAGTTCCTCGCCAACGGCGCGTCGCAACACGCCGATGTATTCGGCGACTTCCAACAAGTCCACGCTATCCGCGTGACGATCCAAGATGGCCTCGACCGACTTCGTTGCGGCCTTCTTGTTGGCACTCCATAAAGCGACCCATCCCAAGAACGGCACTTCGCCAGCAGCCGGCTCGTAGCGGCTTGCGGCCTTCTCGAACTTCACCGTCCAGGCTTTCTTGTCTGGGGCAACGACCGCAGCACGAAGCTCGCGCATTGCATCCTTATCGTTCTCTTCGCGCGCTTTCTTGTAGGCCGGTGAGGCGGAGACTCTACGAGTCGCCATGTAGTACGCATCCATCGCGCTGTCGTAATCAGCCTTCATGGCTTTGTATTCGACACGCGCGGTCGTCAGCGCAGAGTCCTGGCCAAGCAACGCCCCAGCAAAAGCGAGGCAGGCAATGAGGGTGATCGTCTGTGTCATGATTTGTTCCGCTCGGGGAAATACAATGTGACCTTCCCCCCGGTTGTGTGGACACGGGGTTAAGTGAGATGGGAAGAGACCAGATTTGCTGGTCCCAATCAAGTGTGTGTGAGTACCGATAACGAATCTCGACATGGATGCGGGGGCGCCGTGCGGAGTGGAGCCTTGCGGAGCTCAATCGCAGCACGGCGGTCGGGGGCGGGAGCCCCCGTTCAGGCAGAACAGTCGCCGTTAGGCGGCCCTTAGTACGTCCGGCCTTAAAGTCGGCTGGACTCATGTAGTCGAGCGTCGAGTGCAGACGCTCTCGGTTGTAGAACGCCTCGATGTAGTCGAACAAACTCGCGCGTGCTTCGACATGCGATCGGTAGTGCTCGTGGGACACCAGTTCAGTCTTGAGTGAATGGAAGAAGCTGTCCATCGCCGCGTTGTCATAGCAATTGCCCTTGCGACTCATACTCGCGAGGAGCCCATGGTCGGTCAGCTGCCTTCGAAAGACCTTCGATGCATATTGTGATCCGCGATCGGAATGATGGACCAAGTCGGCCGCCGGACTTCTCTGGTCAATCGCCATCTGCAGTGCATCAACGACGATCGTCGCGTGCATCATAGGCGCCATTGACCATCCCACGATTCGTCGCGAGAAGAGGTCCTCCGTCGCTTAGTAGCGAAGGCCACCCCGACACCGCTTGCCGGGCCGATGCGGTACACGCCGCCCAATGGACTCCGCGGTGACTTCCTCGGCGTGCGCTTCCTCAGTATCCGTGCAGCCATCGTCGGCCTCTTCCCCTGCGTCATCCGCCGCAGCCTGCGACGCGATCCGCGGTCGCATGCTCGCGCCAGGTGCCAGCACACCGTGATACGTCACCAGATGCTTTCGCGGCCGCGGTACCAATGCCAGCAGCCGCTCGATCAACACCTGCGGTTCCATCACCACGTGCGTTGTGCCATCGCGCCACGTCTTCTTTAGCGATTACGCAACCCGACCATCAGGTAGTAGCCGCTGGCAACTCTCGGCGATCGTTGGCCGACCCGCATAGCGGCACAGGTGCTCAAGTTGGCGTCGGTTACCAGCCGCAGCGCGCACCGCAACGCGCACCGCAGCGTGCAGTGAGAAGTCCTCTAGATCCGCACACAGGACACCCAACACGTTCGGTTCGTTGCGCGTGCCTTTGCCAATACGCACGACACGCTGGCCTCGGCGTTTGCCGGCCACTGCCACGATCAGGCGATTGCCGACCTCGATGGTGACGGTGATGCCGACATGGTGTTCGCCAGCCGCCTCGCCGAGCAGAATGACCTTTACCACAACCTGCAGCGCCAGCTGCACGCGCCCGTCGAGCCGAAGATCGGTCAGCTCTACAGCCTTGACGCCTACCTTCGCTATGGCCCTGCCAGTACGATCGATCTTGCGGCGGTGTACATGTCGACGGGCGCCGCGTCGATTGTGGTGTCAGGACTCGGCACGCTCGGTATCGACCCGGTAATGGCTGTGCCGATCCCTTTGCTGACCGTTCCGCAACCCGCCGGCGTGGCAAGCGTTTCGTTCACGGTGCCGAACATGCCGAGCCTCATCGGCATGACGCTCTACAGCCAGTCGGTGATGGTGGCGTATCCGAGCGGTCTGCGGTTGAGCAACGTCGTCAGGGACGTGATCGCGTTGTAGCTCAATCGCATGACGAAACTTGGAATGCCGGATTCGTACGTCGTTAGAGTGTGAATCGAATGGTTCGCAGGAGCGATCTGGCTTGAGTCGGATTCATACCCCAACGCCGCGCCTACGTGCTCTTGGACTTCTTGCCCCTCGGGATCGGCAGGATCATCGGCACGCGACTCTGGTAGTCGCGATAGGAATCGCCGTGAAGCTTGAGGAGGTCACGTTCCTCGAAGAAGCGCACCGAAACCAGGATGTAGGCCGTCGTCATGAACGCGAATAGCAGGCGACCTTGCGACATCACCGGAGCAGCCCAGAACGCGAGGAGGAAACCCAACATCAATGGGTGACGCACCCAACTGTAAAAGAGTCGCTCGACGTAACGCGGCTGGGTGTACTCGCGGCCCTGTAGGTAAAGCGTCACCTGGCGCATGCCAAACAGATCGAAGTGATCGATCATGAAGGAGCCCAAGAGGACGATCAGCCAACCGATCGCGAAGATCGCCCACAGCACCGTCGCGAACGTTCCTTCGACGCTCCAAACAAGGTCTGGCATCGGGCGCCATTGCCAGAATAGCACCACGAACAGGATGTTGGTGACCATCACGAAGGTGCTGCGTTCGGCGGCAGCCGGGATGATCTTTGTCCACCAGGCCTTGAAGGCAGGTCGCGCCATGATGGTGTGCTGGATGGCAAACACCGAAAGCAGCGCGGCGTTGATCAAGATCGCAGTCGTCAGACCGACAACTTCACCGCTGTTGATCGTCCACGGCATCTCGTAGCCAGCGACCTCGGT